>NZ_CP139575.1:659615-989423 GCF_034298135.1 Lactobacillus acidophilus | reverse complement strand
TAGTGATGGAAGTAAATCAAAATCGTCATCGTGCAATGCAGAAGCGCAATGAAAAGACACAGAGCGTCTCTAATAAATCAACGAAAAAATCAAATAATAAGGAAAAGTAAAAATGACATCAGTGAGTCAAAAAAATTTATTGAAACTTGCTGAAGAAAATAAGCGTAATGGTAATTTGGAAGCAGCTATTCAGAACCTAGAAGAAGCACTACGTGGTGAATACTCACTTGAAGTTATTTTGCAGCTGTGCGAGTTATATTGCGCTAACAACCAAGAAGATCAGGCATATGCTTTAATAAAGGAAGAGCCTGATCTTTTTTCAAATCAGCAAATTTTTGAAATGTATTGCAAAATTCTAGAAAAGAATAATTATTTTATAGAAGCGCTACAATTAAAAAATTTAGGACAGATAGATTTGCTGCTTGAAGTTAAACCTGTCTCCGAACAAGCACAACAAAAAATCATGCAAAACTTTAAACAGAAAAAACAGATAAATCAATTTGACTATGCTAGATTGCACAAATTAAATTTAATTAATTTTAAGTCATTTGCTCAAAGTCTTTTGTTAGATCCTACAATTGATTTTGCCGTTCGTTTATCAATTTGCGAAGATTTAGTTAGATTGGGATTGACTGATGAGTTTAAAGTATGGGTAGCAGGAAACATGGAAAGTTTTATTCCAGCAAATGTTTCATTGTTAGAAAAAAATGCTAAATATCGAGAAATAATTTCAGCTATTGGGGCACGTTTTTCTCATAATCCCAGTCAATTACCTTTGATGATTGGAGAAGTTAATTTAGTTGTTGGGAGTTTATATCCCAAAATAAATAAATATATTGATGAACCAGATAGTTTTGCTAGTGATTTGGTATCCTATTTGCAACAAAAAAATGGCAGAAATCATCATAAATTGTTTGAGGATGTATATCAAAACCTACCAAATTAAAATAATAAGCAAAAAAGGTTTACATTTTCGAACTATTTAGTATAATTAGCAAAGGATATTTTCGTTAGGCATATCGCTTAATCTTTTTTACTAGGCATTTGCCGAAGAAAGTAGTACAATATTCAACAGAGAATTATCCGTTAACTTATCTCAACGGACTTCTTGCAAATTTACAGGAGGGTCATTTTAATGGCAGAAAAAGAACATTACGTTAGAACTAAGCCACACGTAAACATTGGTACTATCGGTCACGTTGACCACGGTAAGACCACTTTAACTGCGGCTATTACTACTGTTTTAGCTGAAAAGGGATTAGCTAAGGCTGAAGATTACTCACAAATCGATGCTGCACCTGAAGAAAAGGAACGTGGTATCACTATTAACACCGCCCACGTAGAATACGAAACTGAAAATCGTCACTACGCTCACATGGACGCTCCAGGCCACGCCGACTACATCAAGAACATGATTACCGGTGCGGCTCAAATGGATGGTGCTATCTTAGTTGTTGCTGCAACTGATGGTCCTATGCCACAAACTCGTGAACACATTTTGCTTGCTCGTCAAGTTGGTGTTAACTACATCGTAGTATTCTTGAACAAGTGCGATTTAGTTGACGACCCAGAATTGATCGACTTGGTTGAAATGGAAGTTCGTGACTTGTTGACTGAATACGATTACCCTGGTGATGATATTCCAGTTGTTCGTGGTTCAGCATTAAAGGCTTTACAAGGTGACAAGGAAGCTCAAGACCAAATCATGAAGTTGATGGACATTGTTGATGAATACATCCCAACTCCAGAACGTCAAACTGACAAGCCATTCTTGATGCCAGTTGAAGACGTATTCACTATCACTGGTCGTGGTACTGTTGCTTCAGGTCGTATCGACCGTGGTACTGTTAAGGTCGGTGACGAAGTTGAAATCGTTGGTTTGGTAGATAAAGTTCTTAAGTCAGTTGTTACTGGTTTGGAAATGTTCCACAAGACTTTGGACTTAGGTGAAGCCGGCGATAACGTTGGTGTATTGCTTCGTGGTGTTGACCGTGATCAAGTTGTTCGTGGTCAAGTATTGGCTGCACCCGGCTCAATCCAAACTCATAAGAAGTTTAAGGCACAAGTTTATGTTTTGAAGAAGGACGAAGGTGGTCGTCACACTCCATTCTTCTCAGACTACCGTCCACAATTCTACTTCCACACCACTGATATTACTGGTGAAATTGAATTGCCAGAAGGTACTGAAATGGTTATGCCTGGTGATAACACTGAATTCACTGTTACTTTGATCAAGCCAGCTGCCATCGAAAAGGGTACTAAGTTCACCATCCGTGAAGGTGGTCGTACCGTTGGTGCCGGTCAAGTTACTGAAATCCTTGACTAATTTCTAACGATATAGTTAAAAAAGATGCACTTCTTCACTGGAGCGCATCTTTTTTCTTTTATATTTGTTTTTTGTGCTAGTTTAAGGTAAGATAACTTAGTATGCAAGAAGCAAACTCAAAATTGACATTGGAGGTATTTTATTAATGTCTGTAAAATGGGAAAAAACCGGTAAGACAACCGGTGAACTTACTTTTGATATTTCAAAAGATGAAATTAAATTAGGTTTAGACCAAGCTTTTAAAAGAATAAAGAAAAATTTACGTGTTCCTGGCTTTAGAAAGGGTCACGTTTCTCGTGTTATTTTTGATCAATATTACGGTGAAGAAGCTTTATACGAAGATGCTTTGAATATCGTATTGCCAAACGCATATGCAGCTGCTGTTAAGGAAGCTGGTATTAATGCAGTTGGCCAACCACAAATTGTTCCTGTATCAATGGACAAGGACAAGGACTGGACTATGAAGGCTACTGTTACTGTACAACCAGAAGTTGAATTAGGCGAATACAAGGGTATTGAAGTTCCTAAGCAAAACACTCGTGTTTACCAAAAGGATATTGATGCTGAACTTGACAAGCGTCGTGAACAAAGTGCTGAACTTGTTCTTAAGAAGGGTAAGGCAGAAAATGGCGATACTGTAACTATCGATTACAAAGGTACTATTGATGGTAAGGAATTTGACGGTGGCTCAGCTGAAAACTACTCACTCGAATTAGGTTCAGGTACTTTTATTCCAGGTTTTGAAGATCAACTTGTTGGTCACGAAGCTGGCGATGATGTTGACGTTGTAGTAACTTTCCCTAAAGACTACGGTGCAAAGGACTTGGCTGGTAAGGAAGCACACTTTGCTACTAAGATCCATGAAGTTAAGTCAAAGCAACTTCCTGAATTAGATGATGAGTTTGCTAAAGACGTTGACGATTCAGTAGATACTCTTGATGAATTAAAGGAAAAGATCAAGAAAGATTTAAAGGATCAAAAAGAACAAGTTGCAAATGATGCTATTCAAGAAGCTGCAATCGAAGGTGCTGTAAAGAATGCTACCATCGATGAAATTCCTGATGCTATGATCCAAGAAGATGTTGATACTCAATTAAATCAATACTTGGGTAACATGCAACGTCAAGGTATTGACCCACAAACTTACTACAAGTTGACTAATACTACTGAAGATCAATTACGTTCACAATTTGCTAAGAATGCTGCAGAAAGAGTTAAGACTAACTTAGTTCTTGAAGCAATCGTTGCTGCAGAAGATCTTAAGGCAACTAAGGAAGAAATTGATAAGGAAATCAAGGACCTTGCTGCTGAATACAACATGGATGAAAAGGTTGTACGTAACACCTTGTCAGACGATATGTTGGGTCATGACATTACTGTACGTAAGGCTATGGATCTTATTACTGACAATGCTAAGCAAGTTGCTAAGTCAAAACTTGAAGCAAAAGATTCAGACGATAAAGAAAGCAAGTAAGACTAATTTACTTATTTCTTAAAAGGAGCGGCTTTAGGCCGCTTTTTTTAATGTTCAAGCTTAATATTTACTAATATTAGTTAATTTATGATAATCTAATTTTGGTAGATATAGGAGGAAAAGTTAATGGCAAATCAGTTTACAGATCAAGAAGAGATTAAATGTGCTTTTTGTGGTAAAACTCAAGACCAAGTTAAAAAAATGATTGCCGGAAACGGTGTATATATTTGTAATGAATGTGTTGACTTGGCTAAAAAAATTATTGACGATGAATTACGTGCAGATTCACTAAAAACTGCAAGTGAACTGCCTAAACCAGTTGAAATTAAAAAACAACTTGATCAATATGTAATTGGTCAAGATCGTGCTAAAAAAGTACTATCAGTTGCTGTTTATAATCACTACAAGAGAATCAGCCAAATGGATGTAGATTCATCAACAGAATTACAAAAGTCTAATATTGCAATGATTGGTCCTACTGGATCAGGTAAGACTTATTTAGCTCAAACACTTGCACGTATTTTAAACGTTCCATTTGCAATTGCTGATGCAACCACGTTAACTGAAGCTGGATATGTTGGTGAAGATGTAGAAAACATTTTGCTTAAATTATTACAAAATGCTGATTACGATCTTGAACGAGCACAACGTGGAATTATTTATATTGATGAAATTGATAAGATTTCTAAAAAATCTGAAAACGTATCAATTACACGTGATGTTTCAGGTGAAGGTGTGCAACAATCGCTTTTGAAGATTTTGGAAGGTACTATTGCTTCTGTGCCTCCTCAAGGTGGACGAAAGCATCCGCAACAAGAAATGATAAAGATGGATACTACTAATATTCTCTTTATTGTAGGTGGAGCATTTGATGGAATTGAACAGATTGTTAAAAGCCGTTTAGGTAAGAAAACTATTGGTTTTGGTGCTGAAAACGAAGTTAACAAGGTAGATGCTGATGATTGGACTCGTCATTTAACTACTGCTGATTTAGTTAAATTCGGTATGATTCCAGAATTCATTGGTAGAATTCCAATTATTACCACGCTTGATAAACTTGATAATAAAGATTTAGTTCGCGTATTAACTGAGCCAAAGAATGCTCTTGTTAAGCAATATAAGAAACTTCTATCATTAGATGGTGTAGAATTGAAGTTTACTGATGGTGCATTAAAAGCAATTGCTGATTTAGCTATCCAAAGAAATATGGGAGCTCGTGGTTTAAGAACAATCATTGAAAATTCAATTATGGATATTATGTATGAAACCCCAAGTGAAGAAGATATTGAATCAGTAGAAGTGACTAAAGACGTAATAACCCGTCACGCACAGCCTCGCATTACTCGTAAAAATGCTGAAGAAGTTCAGGTAAAAGCAAATGATAATTAAAAGTAGTGAATATGCTGTTAGTGCTGTGAAAGAGGAACAGTATCCGAAGGATAATTTGCCTGAAATAGCTCTAGCAGGCCGCTCAAACGTGGGAAAATCTAGTTTGATTAATACCCTGCTTAAGCGTAAAAATTTAGCTAGAACGTCATCACAGCCTGGTAAAACACAAACTTTAAACTTCTATTTGGTTAATGATGATTTTTATTTAGTTGATGTACCAGGTTATGGATATGCAAAAGTTTCTCAAAAAAGACGTCAAGAATTTGGTGAAATGATTCAGGACTATTTAGAAACTAGACCTAATTTAAAAGGATTAATTATTCTTATTGATAGTCGTCATGAACCGACTAAAGATGATATTTCCATGTATGAATATGCACAATATTTAAATATTCCCATCTTAGTTGTCTGTACAAAAATGGATAAAATCAAAAAAAACCAAACCAATAAAGTTATGACAGGATTAAGAAAAAAATTAGATCTTAATTATGATCACGTGACGGTTTTGACTTTTAGCTCAGTTACTAAATTTCATGTAACTGAATTAGGAAATTGGATTGAAGATAAGATTAGTCAATAAAAGCGTTGCTCTTTAAGGGCAACGCTTTTTTCTATGCTAAAGTAGTTATGCTGTTAAATTTAGGTAAGTTATCTATGAATTGTTCATATGCTTGTTGTTCTTTAGTTTCAGAAATTTGTACATTTGCAAAATTATTATTCCGTAGGTCACTTTTAGAAATAATGATGTGATGAGTAATTGTGGCATTACCGGTCAATTCAATCCAATATGTACTATCATCATAATGAACTTTTGTTTGAACCATACCACCGGGATTAAAAACGTCAATTTTTGAATTAATATCCACCATGTCAGGATGAGTTAGTAAAAGAGCTAATGAGGTAGCTGACATACCGGTACCGCATGCATTAGTAAAGCCTACTCCACGCTCATATGTACGAACAAATAGTTTATTCTTATCTAAAATTTGAGCAAAGTTAACGTTGACGCCATCAGTGAAGTAAGGGTTATTGTCATTTAGTCTTTTACCTATGTTTCCTAAAATTGGACCGGCGATCTGTTCTTGGTTAACAAAATTAATTAAATGAGGATTGGGTACGGCGATAGAGGTGAAACGCAGACCAGGATAAATTTCCGGTACAAATGTATCAATTAAACGGTTATGACCTAAATTAGTAAAAGGCAATGCCTCTTTATTAAATCTAACCGGTGAAATTTCAACTGAATAAGCTGGCACACCTTTAGCAAAATTTTCTTCTTTATGAACGCGTAGACTTGCATTCATTGTATCAATTAAAAAATGATCTTTTTGATATTTTTCACTTAAATAGCGAGCAACGGTTCTAAGACCATTACCGCACATTGAAGCTTCACTGCCATCTTCATTGATTACGCGCATTTGGGCTAAAGAATTCTTTCGAACGGACTTGTTAATTACTAAAACACCATCTGCTCCATTCAAAATTCCGGTTTTAGGATTAGTAATTTTTTTAGTAAAAGCTCTTAATTCTTTATCTGTAAGAGAATTGTCTAATTCAGTCTGATCTAAAATAAAAAAATGATTTTGTGAGCCATGTACCTTTAATAAATTAACCATACTGTACCTTTCTAATTAAAAAAATCTTGATAAATAATTTTTACTGCTTTATCTGCTTTTTCTTTCTTAGTACCAATCATTATTGAGATCTGGGATGCACCTTGATTAATCATTCTAGGCGTAATTCCTTGGCTAGCTAAAGAATCTAGAATTTGTCGACTAACGCCAGGAGTCTTCTTCATCCCTTCACCAACAACCATAATAATGGCATAGTCATCAATCCATTCAAGTTGATCAGGATTGATAGTAGCTTGAATTTCATTACAGATTTGATCAATTAGTTGATCATTTAAAAAATCGTTATTAAAAATAATAGTAATATCATCAATACCTGAAGGCATATGTTCGTAAGGAATATTATGTTTATATAAAATTTGCAGGATACGAAGAGTAAAACCAGCTTCTTTGTTTAAAAGATATTTGTGGAGATACAGAGCAGAAAAATGTTTTTGACTAGTTACTCCCGTTATGGTGTTATCTGGTGAAAAATTCTTTTCTGGCACAATCATTGTTCCCGGATTATCTGGTTCTTGAGTATTTTTAACATTGATTGGTATTTGTCCCTGAATAGCCGGAATTAAAGCTTCGTCATGGAAAACAGAAAAGCCTGCATAAGATAGTTCACGCATCTCTCGATAAGTCATTTTTTTAATTGAAATGGGATGCATAACAATATTAGGATTAGCTGCGAATATTCCGTTTACATCAGTAAAGTTTTCATAGATGTTTGCATGGAATCCACGGGCTAAAATAGCTCCTGTAATATCAGAACCGCCCCGAGAAAATGTAGCAATATTTCCTGAAGGAGTAATTCCAAAAAAACCTGGAAAAATGATTTTTTCATTGGGATCAATTTTTATTTGATCTAAATTTAAATAACTTTCTGGATTAACTAAAGCATCATTAGGTTCACCTGTTACGATTAATCCAGCATCGACTGGATCAAGAAAGCGGCTTTTAATATTCTCATGTTGTAAGATTAACGCTATCAAGCGAGCATTTAATCGTTCGCCATGTGCCTTAAATGCTGCCATCAAGTAATTATTATCAGGATAATTTTGATTTGGTAAGGCTAATAAAATATTCTGAATAATTTGTAATTTTTCATCGTTTAAACCAAAAAAATATCCAATTTCTTGGTATCTAGCAAAAATCTGTTTAACAATTGCATCTGTTTCTTCATGTTTTAAAACTTGTTCAGCATATTTAATTAAGAGATCCGTAACTTTAGTATCGGCATTATTTCTTTTACCTGGAGCAGAAACGACAATAACTTGTCTTTCTGGATCATTTAAAATTATATTTAAAGCTTGCTCAACGCTTTGTCCACTAGCTAATGAGCTACCACCGAACTTAACTACTTTCATACTAACACCTCATGATTATTGTTTGATAAACTGCTTTCATAAATTGTTAATTTATAGCAAGAGAAGCAAACTAAATTTAGTTGCCATTTTAACATTATTTTTTAATCATGCAACTAAAAAATGATAATAGCAATAATTATAGCTACCTAAAAAATAATAAAATTAAATTTTTATAATAAAAATATTGACTATCTTTTCATAAAAATGTAGACTACATGTAAATCATAGAGGCGCAACTGACAAGAGTAACAATTATAAGTTAGGCAAAACGATGATTAATTGTGAAAGGGGAGGTTGCCGAAGCTTAACCACGCCAAAGGTATAGGCTGGGTCGCAGTTGAATAAATTGCGAACTGTCGCGAAAATTTCGCGGAGCGCTATCGAATATAAGATTGAGTGAAAACTAATCCATTGTTTGCTTGGCGCAGGCAGTGGATTTTTTATTAGCGTTTCGCCTGCACGAACGGGAGAGAAAAGCATGAATCCACAAATTATGGAAAAACAAGTTAATGAAAAAGGGCATTTAACAATTGGCGGTGTTGATACTCTTGAACTTGCGAAGAAATATGGTACGCCGTTAGTTGTATATGATGTAAATCGAATCCGTAATCAAATTAGGGCTTTTAAAAAAGTATTTGAAGAAGAAGGCGTTAGTTATGCTGTGAGTTATGCTAGCAAAGCATTTGCCTGTATTGCTATGTATCAAGTAGCCAATGAAGAAGGTGCATATACTGATGTTGTTTCGGCTGGAGAATTGTATACTGCATTGAAAGCCGGCTTTCCAGCAGAAAAAATTAGTTTTCATGGTAATAATAAATCTTTAGCTGAAATTGAAATGGCAGTTAAAAATCATGTAGGAAAGATTATTATTGATAATTTTCATGAGATTGAACTGCTAGATCAGGTATTGCACCAATATGATACCCAAATAAATGTTATGTTGCGAATCACTCCAGGAATTTCGGCACATACTCATGAATATGATCAAACCGGTCAAATTGATAGTAAATTTGGCTTTGATCTAGAATCAGGACAGGCAGATTTAGCATTAGAGCGAGTTTTAGCTAATTCGAGAATGAATATGTTAGGTATTCATGCTCATATAGGATCACAAATTTTTGAATTAAATGGTTTTGAATTAGCTGCTAAAAAGTTAATGGAAGTAGCAGAAAATTGGCGTAGCCAATATGGATATACAGCAAAAATAATTAATGTAGGTGGCGGTTTTGGCATCAAATATACTGCTGATGATAATCCGTTAAAACCTGAAGAATTCGTAAGAACAATTATTGAAACAATAAAAAAAGGATCAGCTGATGCTGCTTTTCCAACTCCAGAAATTGATATTGAACCTGGTCGTTCAATTGTAGGTCCTGCTGGATATAACTTATATACTGTGGGAAGTTGTAAAACTATTCCAAGTTATAGTCCATATGTTGCCGTAGATGGTGGTATGGGTGACAATATTCGTCCTGCGTTATATCAAGCAAAATATGATGTGGTTTTAGCAAATAATCCTAAGGCGCCAGTCGTTAATCGCGTGAGGATCGCAGGTAAATATTGTGAGAGTGGCGATATTTTAGCTACCGAATCATTACCAGAAGTTAAATCTGGTGACGTACTAGCAATGCTGGATACAGGAGCATACGGATATTCAATGGCGTCGAATTATAATCGAAATCCTCGACCAGCTGTAGTTTTTGCAGAAAACAGAAAAGCGCACTTAGTCGTCAAAAGAGAAAGTTTAGAAGATCTAGTTCATTTAGACAGGTTTTGTAAGGAATAGTTATTTGTAAGGGAAAAATTATGACAAATTTAGATGCAAAAAGCATTATTGAATATATTGGAAATGCTCCTAAGAAAACACCGGTAAAGGTTTTTATTAAAGGTAATTTGGATCAACTTAATTTTCCAAATACAATTGAAAACTTTACTGAACAACATTCAGGTATAATTTTTGGTGATTGGAAAGATGTAGAACCATTTTTAAATGATAATAAGGAAAAGATTGTCCAATATCGAATTGAAAATGATGTTAGAAATTCTGCTGTACCTTTAATTGATTTGAAGAAATTTAATGCACGTATTGAACCAGGTGCAATTATTCGTGACCAAGTGGCTATTGGTAAAAATGCAGTAATCATGATGGGTGCGATTATTAATATTGGTGCTGAAATTGGTGATGATACGATGATCGACATGGGTGTTGTTTTAGGTGGACGTGCGATCGTTGGTAAACATTGTCATATCGGTGCAGGAAGTGTTTTAGCGGGTGTAATTGAACCAGCTTCGGCTAAACCTGTTCAAATTGATGATGACGTTGTTATCGGTGCTAATGCAGTAGTAATTGAGGGTATACATGTAGGTAAAGGTGCGGTTATTGCAGCCGGCGCCATAGTTACCAAGGATGTAGAACCATATACAATGGTTGCAGGTGTTCCAGCAAAAGTAATTAAAAAAGTTGATAATAAAACTTTAGATAAGACTGGATTAGAAGATGACTTAAGAAAGATTTAGTTATGACAGTTTTAAGTGAAAAAGAATTAATTCAAATTCGGCGGCATTTACATGAAATTCCTGAATTAGCTCTCCAAGAAAAAGAAACGCATGATTATTTACTAAAGGTAATTAAAAATTTAAAACAAGATCATTTAACTATTGTAGTGCCTAAGACATTACCAACTGCAATATTAGGTTTAGTTAAAGGAATTAATCCTAAAAAAACAATCGGCTATAGAACTGATATTGATGCATTACCTGTACAAGAAAAGACTGGCTTACCTTTTACTTCAAAACATTCTGGAATAATGCATGCCTGCGGACATGATATTCATATGACCGTAGCTTTAGGCTTATTAAGCTATTTTAGTGAAAATCAACCTAAAGATAATTTGCTATTTTTCTTTCAACCAGCTGAAGAAAGTGAGAGTGGAGGAAAACAGGCATACGAAAAAGGCTTATTTCAGGGAAAATTTAAACCAGATGAATTTTATGGGTTGCATGATAATCCAGAACTACCTGCTGGTAGTATTGGCTGTAGAATGGGAACCTTATTTGCTGGAACAACTGAAATAAATATTGATGTAATTGGTAAAAGCGGCCATGCTGCTTTTCCGCAAAATGCTAATGATACAGTTGTAGCGGCCGCAAATTTAATTATGCAAATTCAAACTATCATTTCACGAAGTATTGATCCAATTCAAAGTGGTGTCATTACTTTGGGTAAGGTTAATGCAGGAGTTATTAGAAATGTAATTGCAGGTCATACTAGAATTGAGGGAACTATTCGTGGGTTAACTCAAAAAATGATTCTACAAATAGATAGACGTTTGCAAGATGTATGTGATGGAATTGCACATAGCTATAATGTAGAAGTAAATTTGGAATTAAATCAAGGTGGCTATTGGCCAGTAGAAAATGATCCTAAGATAACTAAAAATTTCATTTCTTATATGAAGAAAAATCCTAAGGTTAACTTTATAGAAACAGAGCCTAAAATGACAGGAGAAGATTTTGGCTTTTTGCTAGCGAAGTTCCCAGGAACAATGTTTTGGTTAGGAGTTGGTGATCCAAGTTCACAATTACATTCATCTACACTTAATCCGGATGAAAAAAGTATTCAAAGTGGAATTGATGCAATTAAAGGATTTTTAATTGATAGAATGGGGTAAATAATATGGCTACACTAATTGATGCGGATTTGTTAACAGCGATTGTAACACCATTTGATGAAAATAATAAAATAGATTTTTCTAGCTTGGAGAAATTAGTTAATTATTTGATTGGTCAGGGATGCAATGGCTTTGTAGTGGGCGGAACAACAGGTGAAACACCAACCTTGACCCATGATGAAAAAATAGATCTATATAAACATTTTAGTCAGTTTGTTAATAAGCGTGTGCCAATAATTGCAGGAACTGGAAGTAACAATACTGCTGAAACTATTGCCTTTACTAATGAAGTAGCACAAATTGAAGGTATTGATTATGCATTAATAGTTGTACCACCATATAACAAACCAAATCAACGTAGTATGGTAGCGCACTTCAGTGCAATAAATGACGCTACTAAAATTCCATTTTTAATTTATAACATTCCCGGTAGAACTGGTGTAAAGATGGAAAAAGAAACAATCGTCCAATTATCGCGTTTGGATAACATTAAAGGGATTAAGCAATGTGCATCGCTTGAAGAAATGGAATATATTATTGAAAATAAAGACCCAGATTTCCAAGTGTTTACTGGTGAAGATACACAAGCACTTACTGCACGTTTATTAGGAGCTAATGGAGTGATTTCAGTAGCCAGTCATATATATGCAAATCAAATGCGTAGAATGTATGATTCTCTTTATGAAGGTAATTATCCATTAGCCGCCAAGATACAGCGCTGGCTTACACCAAGGATGCAAGCATTATTTATGTATCCTTCTCCAGCCCCAGTGAAAGCAGTCTTAAATGCTCAAGGACTTAATGTAGGTGGTTGTCGTTTACCATTAGTTGAATTAAATGATGAAGAAAAAATAACTTTAGCACAACGCTTAGGTTTGGATGATAATGCACTAATGCAAAAGTTACCACTTGATTTAGGAAAGGAACTTGAGGATGACTAAAAGGGTATTGATAGCTGGTTTTACTGGCGCAATGGGACAAAAAGCTGTTAATTTAGTTAATAGCTTGTCAGATTTTAAAATAGTAGCAGGGCTATCACCATCGGCAGAAAATGACCCTCAAAAATATAATTTGCCAGAGGATGCTCAAATTTTTAATAGTTTAGATGAAATACCTGATAATTTGACAGATATTTGGATTGATTTTACGCTTCCCAAAGCGGTATATAATAATGTAAAATTTGCTTTAACCCATCATATTTCACCAATTGTAGGAACTACTGGTTTAAGTGATGGGCAAGAAGCAGAATTAATTGAAATTTCTAAGGAAGAAAAGGTTGGTGGGATAATTGCCCCTAACTTCGGGATTTCCGCAGTATTATTGATGAAGTTTGCTAAAGAAGCAGCTAAATATTTCCCAGATGTAGAGATTATTGAAATGCATCATGCAGATAAGAAGGATGCGCCGTCTGGTACTGCTTTAGCAACTGCTAAAATGATTGCAGAAAATAGACCTGCTCATCAGACTGCTCCAGATGAAGTTGAAACTTTAGAAAATGTGCGTGGAGGAGATTATGAAGGGATAAAAATCCATTCTGTTCGTCTACCAGGTTATGTAGCACATGAGCAAGTTTTATTTGGTGGAACAGGAGAAGCTTTAACTATTAGACAAGATTCATTTGATCGTCAAAGTTTTATGAGTGGGGTTAAGGTTGCTTTAGAAAAAGTAGATCAATTAAATGAATTGGTTGTTGGTTTAGAAAATATTTTATAAAAGGGAGGCAATGTTATGCCAGAATTAGCTAGCGATTTAGGATTAAGCAAAAAAATTCAAGATGTAAGAGCTTCAGGAATTAGAATTTTTGATAATAAAGTATCAACTATTCCCGGAATTATTAAATTGACACTGGGTGAACCAGATATGAATACTCCTGAACATGTGAAAAAAGCTGCAATCAAGAGTATTGAAGAAAATGATTCACATTATGCACCACAAAAAGGAAAGTTAGAATTAAGAAAAGCAATTAGTAATTACTTGAATAAGGTAACCGGGATTGACTATAATCCAGAAACTGAAATTATAGTGACTGTAGGTGCAACTGAAGCTATTAATGCAACGCTTTTCGCCCTTACTAATCCTGGTGATAAGGTAGCCATTCCAACCCCAGTATTTTCATTATATTGGCCAGTTGCTACATTAGCAGATGCGGACTATGTCTTAATAAATACTGCAGAAGATGATTTTAAATTAACACCACAAAAGTTGGAAAAAGCTGTTGAAGAAAATCCAGCAATTAAAACTGTCATTTTAAATTATCCAACAAACCCAACTGGTGTTGAGTATACAGAAGATGAAATTAGAGCTTTAGCTAAAGTAATTGAAGAAAAACATTTATATGTAATTACGGATGAAATTTATAGTAGTTTAACATATGGTGTGAAGCATTTTTCAATCGCAAGTTTAATTCCTGAAAGGGCAATTTATATTTCAGGTTTATCAAAATCGCATGCTATGACAGGATATCGATTGGGCTATGTAGCTGGTCCTGCAAAGATTATGGAACAAATTGGTAAGGTTCATGGGTTAATGGTTACAACGACTACCGATTCTTCTCAAGCTGCAGCGATCGAAGCATTAGAAAATGGATTAGATGATCCTGACGAATATCGTAGAGTTTATCAAAAAAGACGTGATTTCGTACTTAAAGCATTAGAAGAGATGGGGATGCATGCGGTAAAGCCAGATGGAGCGTTCTACATTTTTGCTAAAATTCCAGCTAAATATGGTAAGGATGATATGCAGTTTGCTTTAGACTTAGCTTTTAAGGAAAAAGTAGGTATCACCCCAGGTAGTGCATTTGGTCCTGGTGGTGAAGGGTATGTCAGGTTATCATATGCTTCAAGTGATGAAAATTTGCATGAAGCAATGAAGCGAATAAAGCAATTTTTACAAGAGGATAAATAATGACTAAAGAATATAATGTTGCAATATTAGGTGCTACTGGTGCTGTTGGTAGAAGAATGATTGATCAATTAGCTAAATCAACGATTCCGGTAAAAAGTGTAAAGCTACTTGCTTCTTCTAGAACTGCTGGTACTATTCTAAAATTTAAGGATCAAGAATTAACTGTTGAAGAAACAACGCCTGAATCATTTGATGGAATTGATTTAGTTTTATCATCAGCCGGTGGTTCAGTTTCAAAGAAATTTTTACCAGAAGCTGTCAAAAGAGGAGCAGTTTGTGTTGATAATACCAGTGCATTTAGGATGGAGCCAGATGTTCCATTAGTAGTCCCAGAAGTTAATCCGGATGCATTGAAGGAACATAATGGCATTATTGCTAATCCTAATTGTTCAACTATTCAAATGGTCATGGCTCTGGAACCAATTAGAAGAAAATTTGGCTTAAAACAAATCATTGTTTCGACTTATCAAGCGGCATCTGGTGCAGGTCAAGCGGCGATTGATGAGTTAAAAAAGAATCTCAAGATTATTTAGAAGGTAAAGATATGCAAGAAGATGCTAAGATTTTACCGACTAAGGGGGATAAAAAGCATTATCCATTGGCATTTAACCTGTTACCCCAAATCGATGTCTTAGAAGATAGTGGTTATTCACATGAAGAATGGAAAATGATCCATGAAACTAAAAAGATTATGTTAGGCGATATGAATGCTAAGGATATCAAGGTGACTGCAACTTGTGTAAGAGTTCCTGTGCCAATTGCTCATGGCGAAAGTGTTTATTTTACTGTTGAAGATGAAAGTGTTACAGCGCAAGATATTATGGATGCAGTTGCTGATTTTCCTGGTGTTGTACTTGAAGATGATATTAAGAATCAAATTTATCCTCAGCCTATTAATGCTGCGGGCAAGAGAGAAACCTTCGTGGGTAGAATTCGTCCAGACTATGAAAATAAAGGTGCATTTAATATGTGGATCGTAGCTGATAATCTTTTAAAAGGTGCAGCTTGGAACACAGTTGAAAATGCTGAATATTTAGTAAAAATGAATTTAATTTAACAAAAAAGTACAGATGCTCTAAAAAAGCAAGTCTGTACTTTTTTGTTGTGGTAAAATATTCCAGAATAATTTTGTAGAGAAGGCTTTATATTGAAACAAACTAAAAAATTCTGGTTATTATTAATTTTGTTAGTGTCTACATTGGGGATGGCATTAGAACAAACGCAAACAGTAAATGCTAAGGTCTATTCTAATAGTCAATTACGTAAATATGTAAGAAAAACCCTAAGAAAGCATCATTTGCGTGGAAGCGTGGTAGTAGTCAAAAATGGACATAGTCAACAAATAAGTGAGGGTTATGGCTATTATAGACGTAGAATCAAAAATGGGAGTAAAAAGTTAGTATATCCAACCGGTTCTTTGCAAAAATCGATAACTGCTGCCATTATTGCTCAATTAATCTATCAAAATAAATTTTCACAAAATACTAAAATTTCAAAATGGTATGCCAATTTAAGAAATGCTTCTAAAATTAGCGTAGGGCAATTAATGACGCATACTTCAGGGATTGGTTTCAGTGGGACTGAATCTAATAATGGCGTTAATTTTTCTGAAAATGGCGCAGTTAATTGGGCAGTAGCAAGAGTAAATGCACAAGAAAATACCGGTATCAATAGTTTTAACTATAATAATGCCAATTACATTTTATTAGCTGGGATTATCCGCAAATCTACTGGTAAATCATATGCTACTAATGTAAAAGAACGCATAATTAAGCCATTACATTTGAAACATACTTATATTTATAACAATATTCCTCGTTCTCAAACGGATGCTATTTCATATCTTTACCGTTATGGCAAAAATTATGAAGCAGCTGCATATGCAAATAAAAATGTAGTTTCTCAATTGCCTGGTGCAGGGAATCTGTTTTCTACACCAGCTGATTATTTAAAAATTCAACGCAGTTTATATAATGGGAAAATTTTAACTGCTAAGCAATTCTCGTATTTAGCTCATTTAAAATCAAAGGTTAATACTTATTCAGGTGGTTTTTACTTGAAAAAAAGTGGTACTTTGAAATTGGCATATGGTAATTTTGGAGATACCCATTTTGTTAATTGGATGCAATTGACTAAAAATAATAAAAATGGAATTGTGATGTTTCTTAACCAAACTTATGGTACTAAGAATCAAATTAAGAGTGTTGGTTATAATATTTTGAAACATATTAAATCTAACACCTTTATAAAAGGATAAATAAAAATCACTTACCAATTTTGATAAGTGATTTTTTTATCGATGGCTTTTAGGCATTGCCGTTTTACGCTGAGCAAAAAGTTCACCGATTACTTTAAAGAAACCATAGATAATTAACAAGACACCAATAATAATAATTGATTGCCTATTAAAGGCTCTAGGATTAACAATAATAATAATGCCAAGTGCAAAGGCAAGTATTGCTTCAATTGCCACAATAATAATTCTAAGTAGTCCAGGTACTCTATGCAAAATTAATCGTCTTAGCCGTACATAGGAATAAATAATTAAAAATATTCCTAAAAAATAATGAGCAAGAAAGATTAATAAACGATTATTAGAGATTAAGGCTACAGAAAGAGCAAAAACAATTAAATAAGAAATAATAAAGAAATTTTTCTGTTTGTCTTTTAAAATTGTCTTAGCAGTATCCAATATTTGATGAACACTAAAGCCAATACCAGTGAAAGCTACTAATGCGCCAAAAGCTCTTAATGCGTACTGTGGTAGGGTTAAACTAATAATTCCGAGTATAACCATAATCCAGCCGACAATTGTATCAGTCGAAAATAATATTTGTGTTAAGTGTCGACTTTTGATCATCTGCCAGATTGATGAAAATAATGAGCCGAAAACAAAACGAGTTCTACGTGATGAAGTAGTTAATGATAACAAAATAGCACCAAAACCACCGAAACCGTTATTATCTAACTCATTAATCTTAGTTGCACCTCCTGCACCTAATGATGAGAATAAATCATTAGTCAGTGATTCACGTTCGTCTAATGTGGCATTACCAATCCATTGATTGATTAATTGGTTATATACTTTAGATTGCGGATTACGATGACGTTTAGTTTCAAATTTTGAACCATTAATTTGCCAACTGAAAGCATCATGCTGGCTTAAATTTTTTCTAGTACTGGTAACAATTGTAGGAGAAATACCTGCCGGTTCAAACAAACGTCCAATAACACTAAAGTCAGGTACAAAACGCCTTAAAGTATTTTGAAGAAACTTTAAAGGAAGCTGTGCTCCGACTTCTTCTGCCAGTCCTGGCGAATCAAATGTATAAATCCGTTTAATTCTTTTACGTAATTTGGGCTCAATATTAATTGCTGCATATTCAGCTAGGTTTCCACCTTTAGAGTGTCCACCTAAGTAGTAATCATTATTGTCAGCTTTTAAAATTCTTTCAAGTAGTTTTACAGCTTGTTTTTGTGCACCGGTTACTTTAAAACTGATTTCGAAGTCTTCTTTCCACCCGATAAGTGAATCATCTGTACCTCGAAAAGCGATGAAATTTGTTCCATCAGTTAATTCAATTTTAATTGCACTAAATTGTGTATGTTCGGTCAAAGTACTAACAAAATATGATAGCTGAGCTTTTTTAAATCGATTAGCTTCAGCCATCAACTTAAAAAGTTGTTGATATTGCATACTATCCTGACGAGGATAATTATCTGCAAAATATTTTTTAGCAGCTGCGTCTAAAGTAATTGTTGTTCCGTCACTATTAACAATATCGGTTAACTCTAAATAGGAAAAAATAGATAAAACAAGTGCATCGATATCGTTAAAAGGAGACGTGCTAAAATCAATATCGCCACGCCATTTAATATATGTAAGAATATTATTGTCTGGATACATGTTTTACCTTCTTCATTGAAAACTTTTAATTCCCTGTTCAATTTTAACTTAACTAATTATAGATAGCGTAACAAAAAAGTCCTTTTGAATAAAATTTCAAAAGAACTTTAACATTTTGCAATAACAATCGTTATTTATATGCTATAATTAAACAGGTAGAAGGGGATTCTACTACCTGTTGCGGGTCATAATTAGGACTTATAGAAACTTTAAAGACCCATAGCTAGTATATCAGTATTTTAAAAATAATGGTATACCAAATGACAATATCTTCGTAGAAAAATATGCATTTATTATAATATAGCAAATGCATATTTTTTTGGAAACGGAGGAATTGTGTAATGTTAAATGATGGCGTTTATTTGGCACAAGCTAGAGGTATGGCTGGTTTTGTTCATGCAAAGTTAACTGTTAAAGATAATAAAATTGTGGGTGTAGATCTAGATTTAACAACAGAAACTCCTGAAAATAAGCCAAAAGTTGAGCAACAACTAAAAAAGGAAATTTTAACTAGACAATCTGCTGATATTGATGCAGTGAGTGGTGCTACATTTACTTCTAATGGAGTTAAAGAAGCAGTACAACAGACATTAAAACAAGCAGAAAAATAGAAAGAGGATTTTTTTGCAAGTCACTACATATTTTGTTATTGCCGCTGTTATTTTAGCAATTATAATTATTTTTCGTTCTGAACGAAAATTTGAATTTTTAAAAGCTGCAATTTTATTTATAATTCAAGTATTTTTTAGTACGATTAATTTTTTAATATTTTTTGTAATTGCTTTTCTTTTGATGCATGATAGAGATTCAGTTAGTTTAGGAAACTTGTTTTTACTTTTAGCTATGTTTGTTGTCTTCTCAGGTATTTTTGTTTATTGGGGAATGAGATTGGCAGCACATGTATTTAAATTTTCAACTACCACACTTACATTGATTGAATATTATATTCAGTGGAGTTTAATCTATGTTACTGTTTATCAAGCAATTTTTAGTAACGTTAAAAAAATTAGTTCAATTGCTCATTTTATTAGAGTAGGAAATTTTTTAGATCCTAATTTAGCAATAGTCCTTATATTACCTTCATTTATTTCTGCATGGATTGCTGTGATTTTATACAAAAAACATATAAAAGCGATTTAGTTTATTGATATTAATGTTAAAATACTAATATTAATAGATAGTTTGGAGGAATATGAATGAAAAAATCTATTAAGGGAATAGTTATTGCCGGTGCGGTACTTACTAGTTTATTTACTGTTGGTGCTCAAGCGCAACATGTAAATGCTAAAAGTTATAGTAAGGCTGTAACTAAGATTGCTGGTACAAAGAATTATCCTATTTACCATAAGGTTACTAAGAATGGACCAAGCGGCAAGTTTACATCAACTAGTTACTTTAAGTACGGTCAAATTCAATCTAAGCAATATGTTTCAACTAAGAAAGGGAATTTTTGGAATATTATTGTTGATGGTCGACCAGTCGGTTGGGTAAGTGAAAACTGCTTTGCAAGAAACACTATTTCTGTTGCTAATGATGTTTCTTTAGTAAAGAATTCTGATTATCCATTTAATACTAGAGATGCAATCAATTATGCAACAGACAGTCATGGAACCGCTATTGATCCAGATCGTGTTCAAGTATCTCAAGCATCTGTAAGTACTAAGGCAACTACAGTTAATTATAGTTATGGTAAAGCCAAGGCATCAGTAAATATTGATGTTAGATCAGGTAATGATGAAATGGGAGAAGCAAATGTAACTCCTAAGTCAGGTTTCAAGACAACGACCACTTGGAATGGTGGTTCAAAAGGTTCATCAAGAAATTGGAATGCAGCACACCACTATACTTCGGAAACTACAAGTAATACTTTTAAGAGTAATGGCTTGACTCTTAGAACTCGTTTATTCCAACCACGTTTTGTTAGTTTAGGCTATGGTCAGTCTGCTGATAAAATGGGTCAAGTTGGTGTGATTCCGGAAGGTATGACTGTTAATGGTGGGATTTTTGCTACATCCATGTTTACCAGTAGTAGTGATCAACATGGACATATTGTTTCATATAATTTGAACACAATTAAGAGCAAATACGCAGTTCAAAATTTAACTACTATGAATTGGTCAACCTTTAAGTCATATGCAAATAATATTAAGGTTAGTCCATATATCAAGTTAGGACATGGACAATCACTAGGTTCATCATCAGATTACATTTATGTAATGGCTAATGATAATAACTACAACAATGGTCCTCGTTCTGAAGAAATTATCCAAATTCGTAAGAGTGATATGAAGATCAATAAAATTTGGACATTCAGAATTGCTGAAAATCGTTACATCCATAATGCAACTTTTGTAGGTGATAACACCATGTATGCTTTATTCCATAATGGTGGTCATAATCACTATGAATACTGGAAGCTGACTAGAAACGGCGATAGCTGGAAGGCAACCGAAGTTGGTGCCACTGCAGGTAGCTTTGTTTCTAACTCTCCAGTACAAGGTTTTGCATATGGTAATGGTAGTTTCTTTATTGGTTTTAACGATAATATCTTTAAGGTAAGTGAAAATGGTGCAGCTCAAAAGCATTACCGTTTCAATACCGGAAGAGAAATAGAAGGTCTTTCAGCAAATGGTTCTGACTTATATGTTCAATTTGCTCAACGTGCAGAATTAACTCAAGGTCGCTTTTAATAATTAATAAATAAACTAAAATACCAATTCCGATACATTTCGAAATTGGTATTTTTTATACAAAACTATTATTTTCTTTTGAGAATCTCATCCATCTTGTCGAAGAATAATTGCTTGTTAGCTTTAGTTACAAGGGTAACTTCTCGTCCATTGGGATCACGGACAAAGCTACCCGCACTAAGACCATCCGTAATTACTCTAGCATGGGCTTGTTCAGTTTCAACTACTTCAGGATAAAGAGCACTGATAGTGGTTAACACATCCCATAAGTATAATTCAGCTGATGGAATAGAAACGATCATACTGTATCCTTGTCCCACTAGATCTATAGCAGGATATCTGCGCAAACTTGCCCAGTGTTGTCTTAGCTCATCATTTAAAGGTAATTCTTCAGTACTTTCTAAGCCCACCATTTGAATTTTGATATTTGAATCAAATACGCGCTTTATAGCATATGGATCCCAGAAGGCATTCCATTCTTGACAACCATCAGCGTTAACAATGGCTACATTACCATGACCATCAAGAGATCCACCCATCCAATAGAGCATATCAATGTTTTTTTCAATATCAGGATCTGTGTCAAGTGCACGAGCTAAGTCGGTTAAAGGACCAGTCATAACTAAAGTAACAGGTTCTTTTGATTCTTTGATTTTTTCAACCATATCAAGGTGGGCAGGTAGCTCTGCTTGTTTAGTATCGATATGTCCTTTTTCATTTAACATTGGTAAATAGTTAAATGAATAGGTTGCCATACGCCATTCATGTGGAAATTGGTTAACTGCTCTTGAATTTGAACGAGCTACAGTTAATTCATCACTGCGTAAGTTAAATAAGTCGGTCATTTTGCGACAAGCTTCGACTGAAGGATCGATATAGCCGTCTGCATCAATTGCACCAACACCCAATAGTTTAATATCTGGTGCTTGCAAAAGTAATAGGTATGATACTAAATCGTCAATGTTACCATCGTGGTTGAAATAAATATTTTTCATATATTGTGTACCTTTCTAACTATGTATCTTTATTTTAGCAAGAGATTAGGAAAAATGATCATTTAAATAGTTCTTTTTTTGATAGTCATTGGGTATTATCTGATATTTTTGCTTAAATTTTGAATAAAATGAATTCTGATTGTGGATGCCAACTAGGTTACAAATGTCGGAAATGGAGTAATCACTTGAAGATAAAAGATATTGTGCTTATTCTAATCTCTTTTTAGTACGTAATTGAACAAAGGTGTAACCAGTTAATTGTTTGATTAGATTTAACAAACTAGGTATGTTTGATTACGAAAAGACTGAAAAGTTCTTCGACTTTGAAGATATTAATGAAGCTAACCAAGCTTCTGTATCAGGCAAGATTATTAAACCAGTTTTGATTATTGATAAGGATTATCAACCTAGTGAATAAAGATAAGGATTAGTAATAAATATTCGCTAAAAGGCCCTTAGATGGAACTTTTTTAATACAATAAAGGCATGAAGATTAATATAGAAAATCTCATTTTTGAGGTAAAATGTGGGAAGATAAAGACAAGGTCCAAAGGATTAAATCTGATGGCTAAATGAATAGCGAAAATATTTAATGTTATATCTCATTTAACATTTAAACTAAGGAAAATATTGAAAAATGAAAATTGGTGAAGCTTTAAAAAAAGAAAGAAAAAGTCATTTTTTATTACAAAAAGATATGGTTAAAGACTTAAATATTTCTAAATCACATTATTCTCAGATAGAAAGTGGGAAACATCGTGTATATACAGACGATTTACTGAAAATGCTGATTAGTAATGATATTGATTATCGAACCTTTTTTGATGAAGTAGTTACGAGTTATGGCTTTGATGAAATTAGAAGTAGATTGGAAACGGCTTTGACAAAAGCCTTTTATGAGAGGAATTTGGATAATGCCGTTAAAATTAAAAAAGAAATAATGATGTCCAACCAAGTATCAGTTGAATTAAAGTATCATGCATTTTTAGTGGTAGCTGAAATAAGCAATACTCAAATTTCAGATTCTATTAAAAAAGAAATACAAAATTTTTTGTTTAAAGATGATAATTGGACTGAACACCGTGATGCGCTAAGATTATTTGGAAATGCAATGAAATATTTTGATCCAGAGGCTAGAAGTGTGCTAATGAATTCTGTTCTAAAAAAATACAAAAATATAAATACATTTTCAAAAGTAACCCAAATTAGAATTTTAACGATTTATATAAATTATTTGTTCAATTATAAAGGAAGAATAGATAAAACTATAAAAGATATAATTCAAGAGATTAAATTAGTGGATCCCCAACCGCAATATTTAATTTATAAGCTATTAGGAACATATTTTGAATTAAAATATCAGGGGGATGAATCAAGTGCAGAGTTGATAAAAACGACTCTATCACTAGCAGGATACAATAAAATTGTAAAACAACTATAAAAAAGTTTCCTACAGAAAACTAATATAACTTTTTCCTAAAATCAATGTAAAGTATGTGTTGAAAGGAGAAATAATATGTTACTTGAAACTTTAACAGTTATCTTTAAATTGTTGTCCAACTAATGTGTGGTTATTCATGAAAGAAAAAGTTATGAAAAGTAAGAAGTTGTTAAAAGCAAGTTTAGCTTTAAGTTTAGTTTTTGGTAGTATTGTTCCAACAGTTGTTTCAGCATCGGACTTTGATACAAATGATACTAACAATATCAGTACAAAAAGTCAGAATGAGGAAATATCTCAAGATGTGGTAGAAAAAGCTGATCACTTTGTTGAGGTGCAGAATAATCAATTTGTATTGAGTAAAGATGCTGAGAATAAATTTGATGATTCTGAAATTTATTCAATTAAGAAATTGATTTCAGAATCCAATACACAGGTTAGACATGATCATTCGCAAATCGATACGAGTGATAAATCGTTTGAAGTAAATAGTGGGGATGCGAGTCCTTTTGTATCCTTTGCAAGTACGCGTAAAGAGTATACATATAAACATTTTTGGTGGGGAACAAGGTTTTATTTCAGAAGTAATGCAGCGTAAGAGAACTTAGGTCTTCAGCTAAGACTATGTCCGCTTTTGGATTGGGTGCTGGAGGAGCTGCAGTAGTCGCAGGTCCATATGCTGCAATTCCTGGCATGCTTTTAGGATTTGCGGCATATACTTATAATAATATGGCGGATTATCTTCATAATTATAATGAAACACATAAGCATCATCAAATTTACATGGATGTAAATTTGACGGCTAGTTATAAGTGTCATATTTTAAAATAGGAAAGTCACTATGCTAAACAATATTGTTTTAACGATAACTTTTATCATGATTGTCATTGCTATTATTGCTATAGTTATTAAAAAAAATTATTTCGTATCTGGTTTAGCGTCTTTGATAATTAGTATAGTTTTTACTTTAGACTTCTTTTTATTAAGGACTGAATTCTCAATAAATCTTATTTCAATTCCTGTACTTCTAGCAATGATTGGTATATTCTTTATTTTAAAGAGCCAATTAAAATGATAAAAAATATGATGTCAAGCCATCCTAAGGCAATAAAAAAGGGTAAAAATGACGGTCAAACAATTCAAGTTCAGAATTAGGATTGATCGTCTGTTTTGTATTTAAGAATTAGTTTTTTCTCAGGTACTTTAGTACAATGAAGTTATGAAAATTAATGATTTAAAAGAAGCTTTTGCAGAAAAAGCAAATGCGGATAACGCACAGCATATGGCTAAATATATGCGCAATCAATTTGTTTTTTATGGTCTCAAAACACCTGAAAGAAAAAATATCTACCACCAATTTTTAAAAGAGGAAAAGAAGAAAAAGCAGATTGATTAGGATCTGCTTGATCAGGCATGGAATGATGAACATCGTGAGATGCAATATTTTGTCTATGATTATCTGTTGGCGATGAAGAAATATGTGTCCTATGATTATCTGTTGGCGATGAAGAAATATGTGTCCTATGATGATCTGTTTAGAATAGAACATTATGTTCGAACTAAGCAGTGGTGGGATACGATTGACAGTCTGGTGAAGATCTATGGCTATGTAGGACTAAAGGATAAAAGAGTAGACCAACTAATGCTTAAGTGGTCAAAAGACCCTGATAAGTGGGTAAGGCGTGTAGCAATTGAACACCAATTGCTTAGGAAAGATAAAATGGATGAAATATTGCTTAGTAAAATTATTGAAAATAATTTGGATAGTAATGAATTCTTTATCAATAAAGCGATCGGCTGGGCTTTGAGAGATTATTCAAAAACTAACCCTAACTGGGTGAATGATTTTATTACAAGATATTATGATCATTTGAGTAAGTTAAGTATTACAGAAGGCAGTAAGTATATTTAGGATGCAAAAAATAAACGATCTTCAAAGTGATCGTTTATTTTTACTTTACATAATTTTATTTAAGCATGCTTATTATTAAGTCTACTTAAAAAGAATGAAACAATAATTACTAAAATAACTGCGCCTAGAATAGATGGAACAATTGCCATTCCAGCTACTTGAGGACCCCAATTACCAAGTAATGCTTCACCAAGTGATGAACCAATAAGACCAGCTAAGATATTAGCGATCCAACCCATGGATTTACCTTTACCAGTTATTGCGCCAGCGATCAAACCAATCACGCCACCGACAATTAATACCCATAGCCAATGTAACATTTTAGGTCACCTCAGTCCTTATCTTGTAAATCTTTTTTAACTTTATCAGCTTTGTCTTTGAGTTTACCTTTAGCTTGTTGTGCCTTACCTTCTGCTTCACGTAACTTATCGTCGGTAAGTTTGCCTTCAACTTCTTTGACTTTGCCGATAACTTTGTCTTTGAGACTACTATTTTCTTTAGTCATAATGCGTTCATTCCTTTCTATACAAATTATTGATTGACAAGTATATTTTACCCGCTCCGTGACATGTTGTCACGAAAATGAACATAAATTAAGAAATAGTTTATAAATTAAGTCATTTGATCATATAATAATTTATTTTTTATGATTAACCTACTTTTTAAACAAAAAAGAGTCAAGATACATTCTGACTCTGCTTATACATATCTATATCGAGTAAATTAACCTAGATTTTTACCATTTGATTCGATAACATTCTTATACCAGAAGAATGAATCTTTTCGTGAACGATCGAGTGTACCTTCGCCGGCATCGTTTTTGTCAACGTAGATAAAGCCGTAACGCTTATCCATTTGACCAGTACCAGCAGAGACTAGATCAATGCATCCCCATGGAAGATAACCCATCAAGTCAACACCATCAAGTTCAACAGCTTTTTCCATTTCTGAAATATGACTTCTCAAATAATCAATTCTATAATCATCGTGAATTGAACCATCTGCTTCAACCTTGTCATAAGCTCCAAGACCATTTTCTACGATGAATAATGGCTTGTGGTAACGATCTTGTAATTGGTTTAAAGCAATTCTGAGACCTTCAGGGTCAATTTCCCAACCCCAATCACTGCGCTTTAAAGTAGGATTTTTAGCAATTGCCTTAGCTAAATCAGTTAAATCATCCGGCATAACTTTTTTGCTTGATACAGTAGTAGATTGATAATATGAAAAGCCTACGTAATCAACAGTGCCTTCCTTTAATACGATTCTATCTTCGTCGGTGATGTCTGGACGGTAGCCATTTCTTTCAATGTAAGCTTCTACAGCATTTGGATATTCACCAAAGACATGAACATCTGAGAACCAATCACGGCGTTGTTCCCACTTATCTGCTAAGAGTACATCATCACTAGATGGAGTAAGTGGGCGAACAGGTGAGTAGTTAATCATACAACCAATTTGAAAATCAGGATTAATTTTATGACCAATCTTAACTGCTAAAGCAGAAGCAACTAATTCATAGTGGCCAGCTTGGTACATTGCAGCTTCTTTATCTTTATCAGTCATACCATCTTTAAATAAAATGCCTGAATTAGTAGCCATTAAGAAATCATCGTTAAATGCAGATTGATTATCTATTTCGTTAAAGGTCATCCAATATTTAACCTTGTTCTTATAACGCTTGAAGCAAACTTCTGCAAAACGAACAAAGAAATCAATTACTTTACGATTGGTAAAACCACTATAATTTTTAGCTAAATTAAATGGTATTTCAAAGTGGGAAAGGGTAATGACTGGTTCAATACCGTATTCATGACAAGTATCAAATAAGTCATCGTAAAATTTTAAGCCTTCTTCATTTGGTTCAGTTTCATCACCGTTAGGGAAGATTCTAGTCCATGCAATAGAAGTTCTAAATGCTTTAAAGCCCATTTCAGCCATTAATTTAATGTCTTCTTTATAATGATGATAAAAGTCAATAGCTGAATGATTAGGATAGTTTTTACCAGGTAACACACCGTCGGTGATTTCACGTGGCTTAGTAGCAGATCCTACTGTCATAACATCGGCAACGGAAGTACCTTTTCCGCCTTCTTTCCAAGCACCTTCAAGTTGGTGAGCAGCAACAGCACCGCCCCATAAAAAATTATTTGGCATTTTTGCTGAATACATTAAGTATAAGTCCTTTCTTTTTATATTATTGAAAACGTTTGCATAAGCAATTGTGACATAGTGCTATATTAATATCAAGTATTAATTAGCCACCATTTACAGTTAACGCGCCACGATCATATCTATTGCGTGATTCAGATAATTCAAATGGTCGTCCGTCTTCTAAATAAGCTTTTTGCTGAACACATAAAACTGGATCATCTTGTTTGCAATCTAAATATTTCATATCATAAGCATCAGATTTTTCAGCAGTAATTATCCGATCATCTTTGCCGAGTTTTAATCCCAATTCGTTTTGAATATATGAATAAACTGATTTATGCAAAATTTCTAAAGTAATACCTGGAACACGTTTAACTGGCATAATTGTGTATTCCAATTTAGCCGGTTTTTCATTTAAAATACGCTGCCTAATAATGTCGTAAACTTCATCATTTTTTCCTAAATTCAATGCTTTGCGTTCTTCAACACTAGGCTTACGAATATTGAAAGCAATAACATGACTAATTAATTTGAAGGCACTATTAATATGACGAGTAAACCCTTCGTGCTCGTTTACACCTGAATTAAGAAAAATATCTGGAATCGATTTGTTGGTAACAAAAGTACCATGTCCTTTAACAGTTTTGATTAATTTCTTATTTTGGAGAATTTTTAAAGCATGAACTATAGTTACACGACTAGTTTGATATTTTTCTGCTAATTCAAATTGTTCTGGCAGTTGTTGGATGTATTTCTTTTCAATAATATCTTTTTCTATATCATTGGCGATTTCTTGATAACGACTCAAAATATCGCCTCCTTTCTATTGTAAAGAAAAATATTACATATATATTCTAACAGCTTTTTTTAGCTGAAGTGAAAGCGGTTGCTGAAAAGTGTTATAATTCAAATTGATGCAGCCGTATGTAAACACTTTATATTTACATATGAATTATATGTATTTGAAAATGCTTACAAAAGAGTGCATAATATTGTCTGTAAGAAACAAAAGTATATATTTTATACTCGTGAGTTATTATATAAGCGCTATAAAAAATATGGCGTATGTATAATTTTTTGTTTACAAGTCAATGAAAGCGTTTTATAATAATTGGTGTAGATCAATTATTATAAAACGTAAGTAATCAGGAGGAATTGAATTATGGCTGAACAAACTATTATGTTAAATTGTAGTGCTGGTATGAGTACTTCACTTTTAGTAACTAAGATGCAAGCTGCTGCTCAAGAAGAAGGTATTGACGCTGAAATTTTTGCTTGTCCTGCTTCAGAAGCTGATGACAAAATGGCACAAAAACAAATTGACTGTGTTCTTCTTGGACCTCAAGTAAGTTACATGAGAGGTGAATTTGAAAATAAGGTTAAGGGCAAGGGCAAAGACGGCAAGGATATTCCATTAGATGTCATTAACATGCAAGACTACGGCATGATGAATGGAAAGAATGTTTTGGCTCAAGCTGAAAAGTTAATTAAGGGCTAATATTAAAAAAGGAGAGACTGATTATATGGCAGAAGAAAAACAAACTCCAGAACAAAAGGACCAAGAAACCTTGATGGCTGCTATGGGCTTAATTGCAAATGGTGGAAATGCAAAAAGTTTAGCTTTTGAAGCAATTCGTCTTGCAAAGACTGGTGATATCGAAGGCGCACGTGAAAAGTTAAAGGAAAGTGATAAGTCACTTCTTGAGGCACACAATTCACAGACAAGTATGCTTACTCAAGAAGCACAAGGTGATCATATGCACGTGACCTTATTGGTAGTACACTCACAAGATCACTTGATGAATGCTATTACCTTTAGAGATTTGGCTGGAGAAATGGTGGATCTTTACGAAAAGCTATATAATTCTGGCGCTCTTAAAAAAGAAGATAAGTAATCGCTAATTAAAAATAGCCCCTGTAACCAGCAGGGGTTATTTTTTTGGTCTAATAAATGATAAACTATGATTAATTAAAATATAAGTTTTGTTTGAGGAAACTGATTGAATGAATAAAGAAAATTTAGAAAAAGAGAAAGAACAAATTGCTAAAATAAAACATAAAGATAGCATCAAATATATGTATTTTAGTCGCTACTTAATGATTAGGTATATTGTAACTATTTTTTTCTTTATAAATTTGATGTGGTTAATTGTAAGTGTATCTTATGCTAGTGTGCTAGCAATTATTTTTTCTTTAATTATGGGGGGTTATGCTACTGTAGCAAGTATTGAACAGTTATCCAAAATGCATAATAGAAAAAAAGATATTCCTATAACCCGCGTATACGTTGGTATTCAGGCTTTAGTAAATATAATATTGGTCGTACTAATGTTTACACCAATAAGAAGATCTATTTTTCCATTTATCATTAATAATAGTATTTTGTATTTTATGTTTGGATTTTTGTTAATTGGAATTTTGCTTTGTGTATTATGTGAATATAGAATTCGACAGATACTTGAAGATAAATATTATAAAGTAATTAAGACGTTTGAGAAATATCAACAGTAATTTTATTTATACTTATTGATGACTGTTAAACCTTAATGTATCAAGAAATAATCATATATTTTTTATAGCAATATAGCATCTGTATATGAAAAGCGCTTACATCAGAAAAGATTTTACTATAATAAAATTGCCCAGATTTAATAACTTGTTTCAGATGCATTGGGGGAAAGAAAAATGGCTCAATTCAGTTTGTCACTATTCTTACCAAGACTAAAATAGTTGCGGGCGGTTATGAAGCATCTACTAGCGGTATTACTAGAATTGCTTCAGTAGGTATTTTTACCGGTTTAGTAATTGCTTGGTTAACTGTTCAAATATATCGTTATACTGTTAAGCATAACTGGAGAATTAAGATGCCTGCATCAGTTCCATCTGGTGTTTCTAATTCATTTAGTGCCTTAATTCCTGGTTTCTGTATTGCGTTAGTAGTTGCTATAATTGAATTGATTTTGGTAACTTTAGGAACTGATATTTTTAAGGTCCTTTACATTCCATTTTCATTCATTAGTAATATTGCTGATACTTGGTGGGGATTCCTAATCATTATCTTCTTGATCCACTTGTTATGGTGGTTTGGTATCCATGGTGCAACAATCATGAGTTCATTTTATACTCCTATTGTTTTGGCTAACATGGCTGCTAACGTAAAAGGGGCTACACACTTCTTTGCTGGTGACCCAATGAATGCTTTCGTAATTATCGGTGGCTCAGGTGCTACTTTAGGTATGGCTATTTGGTTAGCCTTTGGTTCACGTTCAGCCCAATTGAAAGAAATTGGTAAAGTTGAATTAGTTCCAGCCATCTTCAACATTAATGAACCGCTTTTGTTCGGGTTGCCAATTGTTTATAATATCAATTTATTAATTCCATTCATTTGTGCGCCACTTGCTTCAGGCATTGTAGGCTATGTCGCTGTATCGACTCATCTTGTACCTAAGATTATTGTTCAGCAACCATGGCCAACACCAGTTGGTTTGAGTGGTTATCTTGCTACTGTAAGTTGGCAAGGGGCAGTACTTTCTGTAGTTTGTGCGATTGTTGCTTTCTTGATTTGGTTTCCTTTCATTAAGCATTACGATAATGTTCTTCTTAAAAAGGAACAAGCAGGAGCTGCTAAGAACTAAGAGAGAAAATATTGTTAATTATTAAACTTTGACACTTATCTTTGAACTAGAAAAAGCCGTAACTCGATTGAGTTACGGCTTTTATATGCTGAGAGGGTGATTCTAAGCAGCCATATTTGCATAAACATTGTCAGCCATACGTTTTAGTTCTTTATTAGCTCCCATTTTCAGTTGCCAATTGTAAAACATGGTTTGTAGCTTACTATGTTGTTGACGTTCAAAATGAAGCATTTCTTCACTAAAGGTAATTTTAACGCCTTCATCATTATCTTCAGTTAAATACTTGATAATGATATCAAATCTATTAGAAGTAAAGTGCGCAGCATAAACTTTGCCACGTTCATATTCAGTAATTTTAACTTTGGCACCTGATTGTTCATACTCCGTACCAGATTTTAAAACAACCGGCATATCATTATTACGAGCTTTTTTAATACTTTCAATTAATTGACGATCGAGATAATCAAAAAAGTCGTTTGCTTTAAAATTGTATTGTTTAGAAATAGTAATCAATAAAAATCCTTCTCTCTATATCACCATATATATTAATCTTATCTTTTTATGAAAAAAGAGTCTAACTTTTTTGCTAGGCTCTTTATGGCTAATCTAAATCTTCACCATTAGAATCTATAACTTTCTTGTACCAATAAAATGAATCCTTAGGATAACGTTTAAGTGTTCCATTACCACGATCGTCTCGATCTACATAGACAAAACCGTAGCGTTTCTTCATTTCACCTGTACCATTTGAAACAAGATCGATTGCAGACCAGGTAGTATAACCCATTAAATCAACACCATCAAGAGTTACAGCATCACGCATTGATTTAATTTGGCTACGTAAGTAGTTAATACGATAATCATCATGTACTGAACCATCTTTTTCAAGAGTATCTGCAGAGCCTAAACCATTTTCAACTACCCATAAAGGTTTATGATAGCGGTCCCATAAATCGTTTAGAGCGATTCTCAATACATCCGGGTCAGTTGCCCATCCCCATGCATTACTCTCAAGATATGGGTTTTTAACACCACCAGCAGTAACATTACCAGAAGCTTTAGCATCAGCCTCATGAGTAGTTAAAACATTTGAAGTATAGCATGAAAAACTCAAGAAATCAGCGGGATATTTGGCAATTAATTCATAATCTTCTGGGTTATCGTTCAATTTAATACCATCTCGTTCATACTTCTTGAGGCGATAGTCAGGATAACGTCCACCAGTTTGAACGTCGCTATAGAAGAGCATGTCTTGTTTAACTTCCATAACTTTAAGCTGATCTTTAGGATCACAAGTATATGGATAGTAAGCTGAGTAAGCAAGCATTTGACCTACACGATTATTAGTGTCAATTTCATGAGCTAATTTTACTACTTTAGCACTAGCAACAAATTGATTATGTGCACCTTGAGCACGATTTTGTTCACTACCATCAATTAGGCCACCACCCATGTATGGTGCCATATCCATAGCATTGATTTCGTTAAAAGTAAGCCAATATCTAACCTTACCTTTATAATGGTTCATAACGATATCAGCGTAGTGAACAAATGCATCAATCAAATGACGATCTTTCCAGCCGCCAAAGCGGGTAATTAATGAGAGGGGAGTTTCATAGTGAGATAAAGTGACTAATGGTTCAATACCGTACTTAGCACATTCGTCAAATACTTTATCGTAAAATTCTAAGCCTTCTTCGTTGGCTTTCTTGTCATCACCATTTGGTAAAATTCTTGACCAATTCATTGATAATCTGAAGACATCAAAACCCATTTCAGACATTAATTTAATGTCTTCTTTGTAGTGGTGATAAAAGTCTGTTCCTTGATGACTTGGATAATAATAACCATCTAGGAGAGTAGGGACTGCACCATCTGGAAGTTTGAAATCTTGTCCCCATACTAATGGTGTAGCCCCTGTTTCACCATTTGACTTTTTCCAGGTTACTTTGCGTGGTTCGGTTGCAGAACCATTTGTTAAAACATCAACAGCGTTTAAGCCTTTTCCGCCTTCGTTATATCCGCCTTCATATTGATTAGCAGCGGTAGCACCGCCCCAAGTAAATTTATTAGTGAATGACATAAGTTACCTCTAAAATCTATTATTATCTAGTAATACGTAGTCACGTGTATCATAGCGATTGCGACTAGTTGAATATTCGATTGGTTGTCCATTGGTTAACCAAATAATCTGTTCAAGTTCAAGCATAGGATCGTCTTTTTTTGCGTTTAAATACTTTAAGTCGTATTTGTTAGGTTTGGCTGCACGAATTTTGCGATAAGCATGTCCAAACTTTAGATGCAACTTTTGATGAATATAATCATAAATTGAATTATGAAGGATCTCTTCATCTAATTCTGGTACCAATTTAATAGGCATATAGGTATGCTCAATAATAAATGGCTCATTGTTATAAAGTCTTAAACGAACAATATTATAAACGGGTTCATTTCTTTGAATAGAAAGATTTTTTTGCATTTGCTCATCAGGAAATTCGACAGAGAAGTGAAGTACTTTGCTTTCAACATGACTTTTGCCTAATGATTTTCTTAGACCTGTAAAAGCATTTGCTGGAGTATCCGTATCGGACTTTATAGGAATGTTTCCAGTTACAAAGGTACCTAAACCTGATTGCTTATATACTAAGCCTTGTCTTTCTAGACCATCAAAAGCTTTTTTAACGGTTAATCTACTAACATCGAATTCTTTGGCAAAGGCCTCTTGATCGGGAAGGGGCTCTTGCGTACTATATACATCGTTTTGGATTCTTTTTTTTATTTCTTCTGCGACTTCTAAATATTTTGCCTTTGCCATTTATATCATCTGATTTCTATTTTTAAATTTAAATATTATAGTGTTTTATATATATTTTATAGCAAAACTCTATACTTTACTAAAAAAGAGATGTCATTTTACTATTTTTTGTAGCTCAATAACATCTCTTTTTTATATTACTTAAAAGTTAGCTATACCATTTTCAATGGCAATTTCACAATCGTTATCGATCGGGATTCTTAAAATCATTTGTCCGTCGACTTCAATTCCCTTAGGAAGTTGAATAACTCCGGGAAAATGATATCCGTGATGGGCTTTAGTCTCATCATCTAAGTAAACAGAAACTTGTCCATCAGCTGCAACACCAATTTTGTAGTGATGATTATCTCGATCAAATTCTTTTACAATTTTAACTTCGTCTGACATTTTTTTGACCTTTAATAGTATAAGAGAAAATTAATAGCGAAATATTTCTTACTTGGCAGCGTCTTCTTGAGCCTTTTTAGCAGCTTCACGTTTAACAAGAACGTTATCGTACTTCTTAGCAAATGGCCAGTAAATAAGTGTTGAAATTACCAAAGTACATGCTTGCCAGATAGCCATCTTCCAACCACCGATTAAGAAACCGGAAATAATTGCTGGAGTTGTCCAAGGAGCAGCAAATCCGTTAAGTGGTGGAATAATACCAGTTCTAATTACTAAGTAGGTTGAAGCTGCAACAACTACTGGAGTTAAGAAGAATGGAACAGCAAGGAATGGGTTCATAACGATTGGTAAACCGAAGAGGAATGGTTCATTAATGTTAAAGATACCTGGTACTAATTCCAATTTACCAATTGACTTCAATTGAGCTGATTTGGCAGCGACAAGAATGAAGATAATTAAACCAATAGTAATACCTGAACCAGTTAAATTAATAAAGTTGTTGTAGAATTCGTTGGTAACAACGTGTGCACCTTGAGCAATAGTTAACTTACCAGCTTTGTATAATTGAGCGTTATCGAATGAGTTAGCTTGAAGCATAGGACCAGCAAGTGAACCAACAATCAAACCACCGTGAACACCAAAGAACCAGAAGAATGGAACAAGGAAACCAATAGCAAGAGCACCACCAAATGAGTCTGAGATACCTTGTAATGGAGTTTGAATAGTGTTATAAGTCCATTGCAAGAAGTCAGTATGTGCAAATAAGTTGAAGCATGCGTAGATAAGCATTGAACCGATTAAGATAATACCTGCAGGAATCATAGCAGTAAATTGGTTTGAAACTGCAGGTGGAACTTGCTTAGGAAGCTTAATAGTCCAACCTTTTTTAACAATAGCACTGTAAATCCAACCAACAAGAAGACCGATGATGATTGCGGCGATCATACCGTCACCACCAAGCCAAGTGATGTTAAATACACCGGTAACAGGTTGTTCAATATAAGTTTGAACAGCTTTTGGTAATTCGCTAATAGCAGCAGTAAATGCTTTAGCATTCATACCATTAGGAATACCACTGCTTAAAGCAGTTTTAACAGGACTAGCAATTGATAAAGTTTGAAGCATTAAGAATGCAGCACAGGATGTAAGACCTGGTGCTAATGGTTCCAAATTCTCATTCTTAACGTAAATATAGGCGATACCAATTGATGCCCAAAGTGACATTACTGAGAATGTTGTTGTGTAAGCTTGGTTAAAGATTGCTCCCCAACCAGAAGCATTAATCGCATTTGATACTGCAGGAATTGGAATATTTCCTAAAATTAAGAAAATAGAACCAATGATAATAAATGGTAAAGTATAAATCATACCATTTTGTAATGCAGTAATAGCTTTCGTGTTAACAAATTTCATTACAGGAGGCAAAATTTTGTTATTAACAAAACTGCTAAATCCTGATTGTTTTTGATCAGCCATTATAATTCATCTCCATTATCTTTAAGTATTTCTTTAAACCAATAAAATGATTTTTTAGGTACACGTTTCAAATCTTTTAAGTCATGATTTGATCTGTTTACGTAAACGGCGCCATATCTTTTTTCCATATCTGCATGAGAGCTTGGAATATCAATTAAACCCCAACCAAGATATCCTAAGACCTTAGCACCATCTAGGAACATTGAATCTTTCATGGCTTTAATATGATCACGGTGATATGCAATACGTTCATCATCTTCAATCATATTTTTACCATCCCAAGTTTCTTTAAGTCCAATACCATTTTCAATTGGGAAAATAGGGATACGGTAATGATTGTACATGGTAGTTATTGCATTTCTAAAGCCAAGTGGGTCGATTGCCCAACCCCAGTCATTGGTTTTAATGAATTTAGTAGGAACACCGCCTTCATTTAAGTAACGGTTTGGAGCTTCACCTTTAGGAATTTTATCACTTGATAATACCCATGAAGAATAATATGAAAAGGCAAGGAAGTCAGCTTTAGCATGCTTCATAATTTCTTTATCTTCATCAGTAATATCCATGTTGATATTATGATCCTTAGCATATTGCAAAACTTCAGGTGAATAGCCCGCACCAGTATCGGCATCGTAGATGTTGAAGTTCAAAAATTCTTGAACTTGCTTTGCTGCCCAAACATCTTCAGGCTTACAAGTTTCAGGATAAATTTGTTGGAAGGCAAGCATACCACCAATTTTAACATCTGAATAATTTTCATGAATATAATTGGCAATACGGATATGTGCCATCATTGTGTGATGGAAAATAGTGTACATATCATCTAAACTCTTATCGCCTTTTTTATAACCGGAAATATTGAAAACTTCATCTTGGAAGTAAAGGTTATGTTCATTGAAAACGATCCAATATTTTACTCGATCACCAAAATGATCAATCATCTTTTTGCTGAAACGAACGAACGCATCAACTACATGTCTTGACATAAAGCCATTATATTCTTTAGCTAAATGTAATGGCATATCAAAGTGGTAAAGACAAACCATTGGCTCGATGCCTCGCTTAATCATTGCGTTGATTAAACGGTCATAAAATTCGATCCCTTTTTGATTGAATTCACCGTCTCCATCTGGACATACACGTGACCAAGAAATTTGAATTCTGTACATATTCATGTGCATGTCTTTCATCAAGTCTAAGTCTTCATCATATCTATGATATTCATCAATTGCTACATGCCAATCAGTAGTATTGTCAGTAGCTGGGCGAACATCATAAACAGAAAGACCTTTACCGTCTTCATTCCAGGCACCTTCAGTTTGCATACTTGAAACTGAATTACCCCAGAAGAATGAAGATGGCATTTTACGCTTTTCAGTCATCTGATTATCTTCTCTCCCTCTGTAAGCGCTTTCATTTCTTTACACTAATAAGTATATCAGATTATTTTTGAAAATAAAGACTTATTTTAATAAAAATATATACTTTTGCTAAAAACAAAATAAAAAGCCTATTCTGATAGGCTTTTTATAGAAAAAATTGTATTAAAATAACATAAAATTACTGATTATTTATGATTTTGTTCGAAATCCGCAACTGCACCCCTAAGATTTGCATCGCTCTTTAAAGTGCATAAAACAATATCTGGTTTCAAGGTTACTAAATCCAAATCATCTCTTAAACGATCAATTTCTTTATTTAATAAAGAGACTAATTTAGGATTATTAGAAATACCGCCCCCGATAACAATTTTTTCTGGATCAAAACTGTGCTGAATATTATAAATTGCTACAGCTAAAGCATGAATTAAAGTTTGACGTACATCACTAGCTACAGGGTCATCTTGATCAGCAAGTTCAAAAACGGTTTTTCCGTCTAACTTTTTACCCGTTCGCTTATTATAGCGATTTGCCATTGCAACAGGAGAAGCTAACTCACTTAAAGTATGTGTTCCCATAATCATATAACCGAATTCACCACCAAATAAGTGAGCTCCATGCCAAATTTTTTGATCCATGATTAAAGCGCCACCAATACCAGTGCCAATAATAAAGAAAGCCATACTATTACAGCCTTTACCGCTACCTTCAGCTAGTTCACCAAGAGCGGCAGAGTTAGCGTCGTTTTCAATTGAAACAGGCAAGCCAAAGCATTTTTCTAATTCATCAACTATTTTAAAATTATGGATGTATGGAATGGCACTTGATCCACCAATAATCCCAGTTTTTTTATTTACTGCGCCAGGTGAGGAAATTGCTACCCCTTCAATAGGAGTATTTTTTTTAATTTTATTTACTTCATTAGTCAAGACCTGATAAAAACTGTCTAAATTTTCAGGAGTATCGATAGCATGTTTGTCTTGTAACTTTCCATCTTTCCAAGTTGCGATTTTAATAGTAGTACCACCAATATCAATTGCTGCTAAATTCATAGTAAAAATTCTCCTTAACAAAAATATATACTTTTAAATTTATAATAATTATTTTTGTAAGCGTTGTCAATAACTGGCTTAATGTTAGAATAAGACTAAAATAGATATAAATATATAGAGGAAACTCTAGGGAGAAAAAAATGGTAAATTCAATTTTTACAAAAAGAAGAGCTACTAGGCAATTTTTAACTAATTCAATTTCTGATGATAAGATTCAAAAGATTGTTGCAGCTTTTCAAACTTCACCATGTGGAATGCATCAAAATGACGTTATGAATTTAGTTGTTGTAAAAGATGAAGCTTTACGCAAAGAAATCGAAAAAGCAACAGATAATTCATGTTATGGTGCACCAGTACTATTTATTATTAATACCAAGAAGGAGAATATGTTTGGTGAACGTGATGCATCAGTTGCAGCTGAAAATATTATGCTAGAAGCTGCTGATTTAGGATTAGGCTCTGTTTATGTTATGGGTGGAGCAATTAAGTTAAATGATTATACTGATATTCAACGAGAGTTAGATATAGATCCTGACTTCCAAACTACAGTTGTTGTTCCTGTAGGTAAGATTGCAAGAGAACCAGAAAAAGAAGATCGTTCAAGTCGCTATCAAGTAACTATTTATTAATTAATACTGGTGAAAATTTAAATGGAAGTTTTGAATTTTTACCAGTTTTTTATGAACAAAAACATGAGGATGAGATGAAGAAAATTTGGACGGGTATAGCGATTGTATTAGTAACTAATTTATTAGCTGGATGTAGTCAAATCCATTTTGGCAAAGATGCAATCACAATTGGTGATGAGCAAAAAAATCTTTTAAAGAAGAATAAAAAGAAAAAAGTAGTACATCCTAAAATTGAAAAGAAAAAAACAAAAGTAAAAAGTGTTTGGAACAAAACAAAGTATCAGGAATTACAAAAGATTGTAAATAATTGGGGTAGGGTAAAAAAACAACATTATCATTTTTATGATGGCGTCCATTCTTTAAAAATAAAAGCAGGAGTTACATATCCAAAAGCTTTTGATCAAAATGGTTTCGTTTTAAATAAAGAAAAAATCAAAATAGGGTGGAGTCCAGAAGGTAAAAATACGTATCAATACAATGTTGTAGCAATTGCCAATGATAATTTTGAAACATGGCACAATACATATTTGTTTTGTTTAAGAAAGAATAAACCAATTATTTTATTAGATCAGTCAAAACGAAATAAGCTTGTATTAGTTAAGAAAGTGAATAATCCTACTCTTAATAAAGCCTTTAAACAAATTTTAGAAGATAAACAAAAAAGCATGTAGAAAATTAATCTACATGCTTTTTGTTGAAATTGTACTCGGTTAATCGAAATTAATCGTGGTCAACATCATCTGGGAAGAATGCAAGACGTTCGCCCTTGCCAAGTTCTTCTTCGATTTCAAGTAAGCGGTTGTACTTTTCAACACGTTCTGAACGAGCTGGAGCACCGGTCTTAAGTTGACCACCGTTTATAGCAACTGCCAAGTCAGCGATGAATGTGTCACCAGTTTCACCTGAACGGTGTGAAATCATAGTGTTGTAACCATTCTTACGTGACATACGGATAGTTTCAAGAGTTTCAGTAACAGTACCAATTTGGTTCAACTTGATTAATGAAGCGTTACCTGCACCTTCCTTGATAGCCTTCTTCAAAAGTGCTGGGTTAGTACAAATGAAGTCGTCAAGAACGATTTGGATACGGTCCTTGTGAGTTGCAGTAAACTTAACCATACCTTCAACATCGTTTTCGTCGTATGGGTCTTCCATTGACATTAATTCTGGGAATTCATCCAAAAGCTTGTCGTAGTATGCAGCTAATTCATCATCAGTAAGAACCTTACCTTCAAGGTGGTACTTACCATCTTCCTTGTTGTAGAAGTATGAAGCAGCACAGTCACATGCGATACCGATATCTTCACCTGGCTTGTAACCAGCCTTGATGATTGATTCGTGTAAAGCCTTCAAAGCTTCTTCTGAGTTCTTCATGTTAGGTGCGAAACCACCTTCGTCACCCAAGCCAGTTTCGTAACCCATGTCTTCAAGAACCTTCTTCAAAGTGTGGTATACGTTAACGATCTTTTCGAAACCATCACGGAATGAAGTCTTAGCAATTGGAGTAATCATGAATTCTTGAATGTCGATACCGTTGTCAGCGTGTTCACCACCGTTGATAACGTTGTGGAAAGTTTGTGGCATTTCAAGATCAATACCGCCAAGGTAACGGTAAAGAGGTTGACGGTTAGCGTTAGCTGCAGCAACAGCAGTAGCCATTGATACACCTAAGATAGCGTTAGCACCAAGACGGCCCTTGTTTGGAGTACCATCTAAGTCGATCATAGTTTGGTCAATCTTAGGTTGGTCAAATGGGTCCATACCCTTTAAAGCGTCGTTAATTTCAGTGTTAACATTGTTAACAGCCTTTGAAACACCCTTACCACCAAGACGTGAACCACCGTCACGTAATTCAACAGCTTCGTTTTCACCAGTTGAAGCACCTGATGGAACTTCAGCCTTACCTACGACACCGTTTGAAAGAGTAACGTGAACTTCAACAGTTGGGTTACCACGTGAGTCAAAAATTTCGAGTGCGTGTACATTTTCAATAACTGATTTGAGCATTATAAACCTCCTCAAAAATTATGGCATGTAACAAAAATTTTGCATGCCATACGGAACAATTTTTGCTCCGCTTTACAACACAAATTTTAGCCTAACTTTGTGATCGTGTAAACATATGAAAGCGGTTTACATTTTAAAAAATAGTAAAGCACAGTAAAAAATGCTATATCAAAGAGCTATAATATATGTATAACGTAACTAGTAAAAATTAAGGACTATAAAAATATGGAAAATATTAAAATAATTGTAGATTCAAGTTCAAATATGACAGATGATCCTGAACGTAACATAGAAGTAGTACCATTAACAATTTCATTCGGTGGTCATGACTATATTGATAATCCAAACTTAAATATACGTGAATTTTTGGATAATATGAATCAAAATAATGTAGCCGGCAAAACGACTTGTCCTAGTATTCAGGCCTGGCTTGATGCATTAAAAGGAAGCGAAAAAGCGATCATTATTACTATGACTAGTAGCATGAGCGGAACTTTTTCTTCAGCACTACAAGCTAAGGCAATATATCAAGAAAAATACCCTAATAGTAAAATTATTGTGGTTGATTCAAGAAGCGCTGGTCCAGAAATCGCGATTGTGGTTCATGGAATTGAAAAGATGTTAAAAGATGAAATTCGTTTTGTTGATTTAGAAGCGGCAATTGCTGAATATAGAGTACATACACATTTATTATTTGTATTACAATCTTTACATAATTTGTCTTTAAATGGTCGTGTTCCATCAGCTGTGGCAAAAATTACTGGCTTTTTAAAAATAGACCTAATTGGAACAGCAAGTAAAGAAGGAAAATTGGAACCACTTGCTAAGGCACATGGAATGAAAAAAGCAGTTCGCGAAATAATTAGATACATGAAAAAAGATAGCTATCATGGTGGTGAAGTAATCATTGATCATTGTAAAAATGAAAAAGATGCAATGGCAATTAAAGAAAAGATTTTGGCAGAATATCCAGATGCTAAAATTACTATTAGACCGATGAGGGGCCTTTGCAGCTTTTATGCTGAAGAGGGTGGAATTATGGTCGGCTTCCATGAATAAAATGAAAAAAGCGTAATACCGATAAAAAATTATTGTCGATATTACGCTTTTTAAATTGCTAAAAATAATTGTTGAGAAATACTAAAACAAATTATCGCTAAACTAGTAGCACCAATAACATCTGAAGGATAATGTGCTTTTAAACTTAAGCGCGAAATAATCACCATAATCCAAATTGCCACGATTGAAATTATGAAACCCATTCCTAGATCTTTGGCAAATAATTGAAGAAGAATCAATCCCATTGTGGTTGCACCAAGTACGTGACCACTTGGAAAACTATAGCCTTCTTCCATATCTGAATGTAAAATTGGTCGCTTGCGACGAATCGTCCTTTTTAAAATGATACCTGAAATATCGGCAAAGCCTAAAGTACCTAATACCCAAAGTGCCGTCAATTCACGTTCCTGATTTAATAAAAGTCCAGCTAAAAGCACGTCCCAAACGACCATTAGTTTAGGATCGTTAATAAAAGCAATAATTTGCCAGCTATAACCTGTACTTTTTCTGACTAGTTGATGATGCAACCAATGATCAAAAAGATTGAAGCGACGTGAGGTTTTAATATTAAAAATGAGTAACAATAAAATTGACGTTGAAATTAACGCTACAATACAACTATTCATTTAGACGCAATATCCCCATTACTTTTTTGATTAAATCTATTTTAACTGGAAAAATAAAAATAATGTTAATTTTTAAATAAAATTAACATTATTTTTGAATTGTTTTAGTTTTGATGGTTAAATTTAGTTTTATCAAGCATATCATAAGTGATCAAATTGCTGCTATCTAGATCTTCTTTATTCATATCAACAACGTTAATTTGTTTGTTTGAATAAGTGGTGTAGTAGAAAATACCTTTGTCTAAGTTAGTTCCATCAGAATAAATTGTATATTCAAATGAGTTTGGACCAACTTCATCCAGTCCCTTTTGTTGTTCAACCGAATGTAAAATGTGGAAGTAAGTATCAATATTTTCTTCTTCGGTTTCAGCAATTGGAGCATTAAATTTATTGAAAGCTACTCTGACAAAACGTGATTCAGAATCCATTCCACCTGGTAAGTTGTGAGACCCTAATCCACGGCTGTAGCCAGCCATATTTACTTTATCTGAGAAGTTATTTTTAGGCATTTTTGGAGATACGTCAGCATAGTTATTTAAATTGAATAATTGCTTTGGAAATTGTGGATTATTAGTTAAGCAGCCAACTGGATTATCATAAATATGCATTCCATCTTTGTCTGTTTCAACAACTAATGATGTACCTGTTTTATCTGCAATAAGCCAGTGAAGAGAGGAGGTTTGCATTTTTTCGCTGAAATTTAAATCGGCGATGTTGATTCTGCTAAGTAAATCCTTTACTTCGCTAATAGTGCTACACTGTCCTAAAATCCAAGGGATGAATTCAAAGGAAGCAATATTATCTTTATTTTCTTTTTCTTCATAATATGTAGCATTTCCTGGATAGTTGAGTCCGGCCATACCTAAACCTTTTTCATTTGTAGCGTCGAAATATAGGGGATAATCATCCATATCTAATGAGATACCAATCATTGCATAGTGCTTTTTTAAACTGGGCATCTTACGGAATTTAAAAGTGTAATTGCGTGGCGTAATAACAACTTGTTGACCAAAAGTAATTTCTAAATCAAGGTTACGACCAAAGTAATGATCTTTGGGACTGAATATAATTGATGTACACATATTTTTCTCTTTTCTATCAAACTCTATGTGAATTAAGAAACTGATCTAATTTTAACAGCCATATTAAAAATTTTCATCCTAGAATAAATTTATTTTGGACTATTTTTTATAATAGGTTATAATATTAGCGTTATGGAGTGTTGGCAGAGTGGTAATGCACCGGACTCGAAATCCGGCGAACCAAGTTTTCCTTGGCGCGCAGGTTCAAATCCTGTACACTCCTTTTTTACCCAACTAGAAGCCGCATGGTATCAAGCTTTTAACTTGCTCATGTTAGCCAAATGTTAGCCAATGACTCAAAAATTATGCATAATTAAGTTAACCGCTGACGTTTTCCTAAAAAGACCGTAACTATATTTTTTTCATAGTTACGGTCTTTTTTTACTATAAATTATCAAGTATTTCTGTAATTTTGTCATCTGACTTGTTGTTTAAGCTCATCGAGCATATAAGCATATTTTTTAGCAGTCGTGGACATATTGGCGTGTCCTAGACGTTTAGAAATTGCGTAAAGTGGAACACCCTTGAAGGGTAGAAGAGCAACGTGCGTGTGTCTTACGGAATGAAAGTGAAAGCTAGGCTTATCAATATTCAGCTTTTCCAATTGTTTTCTCCAAACTTTATTTACAGCATTGGAAGTGGGAATCGTTCCATCTTTACCAATAAAAATTTTTTCGTGGTCATTTTGTTTTAATTGACTAAGAATGTCCAAGAATTTTTTATCAACTTTAATAATTCTCACGGAATTTGTATTTTTAGTAGATTTATCTATTTCACTGCTATCATAATTATCAACTCTACCTTTGTCATGATTGTAAGACTTGTTAATATTTATTGTTTGATTTTTAAAGTCAATGTCTGACCAGGTCAAGACGGCAATTTCGCCTGGTCGCATCCCTGTGTATAATGCTGTTAGTATCATATATCTACTTATGTAAGTGTGCTTTATATTGTGTAGCAAGGAGTTTTTAAGTGATTGTATTTCTTCATAATTAAGATAATCAATCTTTCGTGTGCGCTCCGAATTCCATGTTAAATTTATTTTTTGAGTAAAATCTTTCTGAATAATGCCATCTGCAACACCATCACGCACACAAGAGCGGATAGAACCATTTGTTTTATAGACAGTATCCTTCGCGTGCTTCTTACCGTATTCGTTCATGAATATTTGATAAGACTTACGCGTAACTTTTGCTAATTTAGCCTTACCGTAGTACGCGTTTAGCTTTTTATAGATTGTTTCGTACCTTACTACAGTTGTTCTGGATTTACCTGGTATTTTATAAGTCCCATACCAGCTTTTAAAATAGTCAGCAAAAACGGGGTTAGCATCTGAAATTTGTTGCTGATCTTTTGCAACTTCCATTTATTGCCCCATTTGTTGGCTTGTGTTTTAGTCTTAAAGCCGCCTTTAGTTTTGTAATGACGCTTACCGTGTACATCATACCACGATACTTACACACTACACGTTTTATCACGTTTATAAAGCTGTGCCATGTTTTTCACCTCAATTTTTATAAGAAACTAATGTTCTTTTTAACCTTATAAATTAAGCCCGCTACCTGTTAAGGCGGCAGGCTTATTTTTATTGACCAGGTTTTACTGTTAAAGCAAATCTCATCGCTATAAATAGCAAAATAAATATAATTGCTGCTGCAATACCAGCATATTTAGCCATCTTTTTATTTTTCTTAACGAGTGCATAAATTAGTAAGATGATTGAAATTACAAATAAAATTATTAGAATCCAATCAATCGCAACTGTTAAAGTTCTCATTGGTCCCATTTTTATTCATCATCCTTCAAGAAATCATATTCGCTGTGTCCGTTAAGTGAAGAATATAGCACCTTATCTGGATTATCTGGATTAACAATTGAAACAAAATCAGCTAATTGCAAGTTCTTATACAAAGATCTTGAAAGGCTATCCATTGAATCGGTGAGGTCTTTCCAATCACTTGTGTCTTGAGTTGCTATTATGTCTAGTAATTCTTCCTTAAATTCTGTGCCAGTTGGTTGAATCATAAAAGCTTTATTGTCTGAGTCATACCAAACTTTAGCTTTGCCTTTAAAGTTTTTTCTCAAGAGTAGAAGAGTAGCAGCTTCTTTTTCTTCATCAGAAATCTCTTTGCTTTTCTTTGTTCCACTCTTTTTGGCCTTACTATGATTTTCGGCTTTAGATTGTTTAGCCTTTTTAGATGTTTGTACAGTTTGTGCGGAATTATTATCACTGTCGTCATCATCGGCACCTAATCCCAGCATATTGCCTATACCACCAACTATACTAAAAACGACTAAAACCCAAAAATACCATCTGGTATGTAATGGCTTGGTCATTTTTCCGTTTTTCTTTTTCTCCGGTTTGAACATGTTTTTGTCATACCAAAAAGCCCAAATGAGCAAGCCAATCCCGAAAATCGTAATTAATAAATACGTAAACACTTATCTAAATCCTCCAAAGTAGAAACTAATTGTCATAAGTTTATAGTCATTGGCTTTGGACTATACTCCCATCGTTAAATAAGTAATAGAGCTTTTTAGGAATACAGAAAGCTTTTGCAAATTTATAGAAGTTGTCAAAATGGTAGTCGTTTTCTTCACATTATTTATATAGCAGATTTATAGCAAAATTTATATAGCAGATTTATAGCAAAAATGTTTGCATTAGCTTCGCCACGATTTACAGTTTTATCGTTTAGATTGTAGTATGTTGGTTTTCGTTTGAGACGTGCGCAATTTCATGAGCTAATTGAAAAGGTATTTCGGTTGGATATGGCCAGCGAGAGTTCATGATGATTAATCTGCCTACGCGATTATAACTAAGAGGTGGTGCAAAAGGAGGAAGGCGATTAGAAAATTCAACACCTATTTTGTAATCGAACATTACAGCATTCATTAGATACTTTATAAGCCTGTCATAATTTTCTTTATTTTCTATGCTAAGTTCATCAAAAGATCTAATCATACTTTTTAATTCTTATTTAGATACTCAGGATGACGTTTGAAGTAACCACGTGCTATATCAGCATAGGTATCCTTTAATTCATCCGGTATTTCTCCACCATAAGGCATACCTAAATCGGCCCAAGTTAGTTCTGAGCCATTTAAGTCCAGTAAGGTATCAGCAGAAATATTGAGTGCTAATGCTATAGCTTTTAATTCATCACTAGATACTTTTCTAGTTCCTTTTTCTATCTTATTAAGAGCGGTTCGCTCAATTCCACTTTTATCTGCCAATTCAGCTTGTGTCATATCTTGAGCTTCTCGATAATTGGTAATTTTTTGAGCTAAATTAGTTTGATTGGTCATTTTATTCCACCTCTATTGCGCTTTTCGCAATAAATATATCATAAATAGCAACTTATGACTTAAAAAAATTGCGAAAAAAGTAGTTACATTGCGAAAATAGCAATGTAATATAATGCGTGTAAGATGAATTGCGAATATCGCAACTTGCAAAAGAGGTGAGCACATGAAAAAAGAAATTAACTTAGCTTTGATTCGTGAAAGACGATTAAAGCGAGGCTTCAGCAATGAGGATATGGCGAAAAGTCTAGGACTAGCTAGTTCCGATAAGTACTTTCGGAGAGAACATGGTATTTATAAGTTTCAAGCCTCAGAACTTCCAGCCCTTTCTAAGAAACTGGGTATTCCTTTAGAAAAATTTTTTATTTAAAATAGTGCGATTTTCGCACGGAAGGAGAGGCGAATGGAAAATTTCAATTATTTAATTTCGAAGGAAACAAAGTAAGAACCTTGAAGGTTGATGATGTACACTCCTTAAGCATGAAAAAGCGAACTAAGTTAATTTTTACTTAGTTCGCTTTTATTATGTTGTGAATAAATTTTCCCTTGACAAACTACTAAAATCAAAAGTAAATTAATTTCGATGATTATCTAAAGGATAGAGTATTTATAATACATGGAGTTGAGTTATGGGAAAAAAGAATAAAGTACCCCAGCTTAGCCGAAGCATGACTGCAGGTCAAATGGAAATGATTTCTCTTGGCGGTGCAATCGGTGTAGGTTTATTTATGGGGTCGACATCGACTATTAAATGGACGGGGCCGTCCGTACTTTTAGCCTATATGTTTGTAGGACTAATTTTATATATCGTAATGAGAGCATTAGGGGAAATGCTTTACATTAATCCAGGTACAGGTTCTTTTGCTGACTATGCAACGGAATATGTGCATCCATTGGCTGGATATTTGGCGGAGTGGGCAAACGTTTTTGAATATATTGTTGTAGGAATGTCTGAAGTGGTTGCTGCAACTGAATATTTGAAATATTGGTGGCCTAATATCAGTGCTTTATGGTCAGGTGTAATTATTATCGCTTTTCTACTTTTAGCTAATTTGGCTAGTGCAAAAGCATATGCATCACTTGAGTTTTGGTTTGCTATGATCAAAGTAATTACTATTATTTTAATGATCATCCTAGGCTTTATTGTAATTTTCTTTGGTGTAGGCAACGGTGGAAAGCCAATTGGTTTTAGCAATTTATGGGCTCATGGCGGTTTCTTTACTGGCGGAGTAAAAGGCTTTTTCTTCTCGATGTCAATTATTGTTGGTTCATATGAAGGAATTGAGTTGCTAGGCATTTCGGCAGGCGAGGTGGCTAACCCGCAAAAAGCAATTGTAAAGAGTGTCAAGTCTGTTCTTTTGAGAATTTTAATTTTCTACGTTGGTGCAATTTTTGTGATTGTAACTATTTATCCGTGGAATAAGTTAAGTAGCTTAGGTTCTCCTTTTGTAACTACCTTTGCTAAGGTAGGAATCACTGCTGCTGCTTCGATTATTAACTTCGTTGTATTAACTGCAGCATTGTCAGGAGCTAACTCGGGGATTTATTCATCAAGTAGAATGCTATTTAAATTGTCTCATGATAATGAAGCACCTAGTGTATTTAAGCATATTTCTAAGAGAATTGTGCCTGATCGCGCCATTATGGGGATTTCTGGTGGGATTTTTATTGGGTTTATTTTAAATATAATTGCATCTCAATTTAATCATTCGGCATCAGATTTATTTGTGATTGTCTTCAGTTCATCAGTTTTACCAGGAATGATTCCATGGTTTGTAATTCTATTGGCTGAGTTAAGATTTAGAAGACATAATCAAGATATGATGAAAGATCACCCGTTCAAATTGCCGTTATATCCATTTTCTAATTACTTCGCATTTTTAATGCTGTTAGTAATTGTTATCTTTATGTTTATTAATCCAGATACTAGAATTTCAGTAATTACCGGAGCATTGGTATTAATTGTGGCTACAATTGTTTATTTAGTTAGACATAAAGATGAATTTAGTAAAAATAATTAATGATTAAGAAGTCTTGAAATTTCAGGGCTTTTTATTTTTACCAAATACTAAATATTGATACTTGCATTATCAAAAATACTAGATCTATGGTATCTTAAAAAGAAATGATACTTAAAGGGTGAGATAAATGGCAATTCTTGAACAACCATATTTAGATTTGATTAATAAAATTATGATTGAAGGTCATGATAAAAATGATCGTACAGGAACTGGAACTAGGAGTTATTTTGGTGCTCAAATGCGCTTTGACTTATCAAAAGGGTTTCCAATTTTAACCACTAAAAAGGTTCCATTCGGTTTAATTAAAAGTGAACTCCTATGGTTCTTACGAGGGGACACTAATATTCGTTTTTTATTAGAACATAAAAATCATATTTGGGATGAGTGGGCATTTAAAAATTGGGTTAACAGTGATGAATATACTGGTCCTGATATGACTGATTTTGGTTTACGAAGTCAAAGTGATCCGGAATTTAATAAAATTTATCAAGCTGAATTAAAAAAATTTGATCGACGTATCCTTGATGATGAGAACTTCGCCAAAAAATATGGTAATTTAGGCGACGTTTATGGTGCACAATGGCGCCATTGGCAAAAGCGAGATGGTAGCTTTATTGATCAAATTGAAAATGTAATTGAACAAATTAAAAATAATCCAGATTCACGCAGGATGATTGTAACAGCCTGGAATCCAGAAGATGTACCAACTAGTGCTCTTCCTCCGTGTCATGTTATGTTCCAATTTTATGTGGTAGATGGAAAAATTAGCGTTCAGCTTTATCAGCGTAGTGGAGATATGTTTTTAGGCGTGCCATTTAATATTGCATCATATGCACTTTTATTAAATATGATTGCCAGAGAAACTGGTCTGCAAGTGGGTGAATTTATTCATACATTGGGGGATGCTCATATTTATAGTAACCACTTTAGTCAAGTGAAGGAAATGCTTAGTCGCAAGCCATATGAATCTCCACAGTTATGGCTTAATCCTGAAAAAAAACATATTGAAGATTTTGATATGCAAGATATTAAGTTAGTGGATTATAAGCATCATGGCACAATTAAGGCGCCAGTTGCTGTTTAAGGTGAAGTAATGATTGAATATGTTTGGGCAGAAGATAAAGAAAAAAATATTGGCTTGAATGGACATTTACCATGGTATTTGCCGGCTGATATGAAGCATTTTAAAGAAGTAACAATTAATCATCCAATAATTATGGGAAGAAAAACATTTGAAAGTTTTCCTAATTTGTTACCTAAAAGAAAACATATTGTTTTAACTCATAATGAAGAGCTAAAAAATAAATATCAAAATAATGATCAAGTGACTATTTTACCCACAGTTGAAGATTTACATAATTTTGTGGCAGAACATCAAGATGAGCGGATGTGTGCAATTGGTGGAGTGTCGATTTTTAACGCTTTAATGGACCAAGTAGAAGTATTAGAAAAAACGGAGATAGATGCGATTTTTGAAGCAGATACTAAAATGCCTGAAATTGATTATAGCCGTTTTAATTTAGTAGCTAAGAAGCATTATGAGCCGGATGAGAAAAATAAGTATCCATATACTTTTTTAACTTATAAATTAAAGTAAAAAAAGCCCGCAATTTGCGAGCTTTTTTGAATCTTAGGTATAATATTAATAAATATTAAGTTTCTTAGGTAATAATATATGAATGAAGAAAAAACAAATTTAAATACGGGCCTGACAGCTGCACAAGTTAAGCAAAAAATTGAAGCTGGTGAAATTAATAAGGCCGTTGATGATCAATTTAAAACAAATAAACAAATTATTGCAGAAAATTTATTTACTTACTTTAACTTGATTTTCTTAGTACTATCATTACTTTTGATTTTTGTTGGCGCATATAAGGATTTAACTTTTTTGCCAGTCATTGTTTTAAATACTGTAATTGGAATTGTGCAAGAAATTCGTGCTAAAAAAATATTGAACAAGTTAAACGTAATGAATGCTACAGATATTGGGGCTTTGCGAGATGGAAAAGAAGTACAAGTACCAATAGAAGAGTTAGTTAAAGGCGATATTGTTTTATTAAAAACAGGCGATCAGATTCCAGCAGATGGACAAGTGGTTAAAGGAAATATTCGTGTTAATGAATCGCTACTCACAGGTGAGGCAGATGAAATTTCTAAAGATGTTGGTGATGAACTGATGTCAGGCTCATTCGTTGTTTCGGGTTCAGCCTATATGCAGCTGGAAGAAGTTGGTAAGAATAGTTATATTTCCAAATTAACCATTAAAGCAAAAGCAATGGGTAGTAGCGAACAGTCTGAGATGGTGCGCTCAATTAATAAATTGATAAAATGGGTAGGTATTATCATTATCCCACTAGGGATAGCTCTATTTTCAATGAGTTATTTTGTCAATCGCATGTCGCTATATCGCAGTATTGTTTCTATGGAAGCCGCAATTATAGGAATGATTCCAGAAGGGTTGTATCTATTAACTACTATTGCTTTGGCATTATCTGCTGTTAGATTAGCGCGCAAAGAAGTTATGCTTCATGATATGAAAAGTGTTGAAACCCTGGCACGCGTGAATGTGCTTTGCGTTGATAAAACTGGTACTATTACAGAACCTAAGATGAGTGTAGAAAAGACGGTCAGTTCTAAGAGTTTTAAAGCTAATAATTTAGATCAAATTATTGGTGATTTTGCTAAAAACATGCCGCCTGATAATGCTACTATGAAGGCAATAAAGAACTTTTTTGCCAATAATACTGGTAAGAAAGCTAGCAGTATTTTGCCATTCACATCAGTAAATAAATATAGTGGTGTAATCTTCAATGATCATACAATTTTAATTGGTGCACCAGAAATGGTTTTACGTGATCAGTTTGATCAATATAAAGATGAATTTGAACAATATGCTTCAACAGGTTATCGTGTGCTAATTGTGGCAAATTATCCGGATGTTTTAACAGAAGATGATTCTAAGTTAACTAAAGACGTTGAAGTCTATGGATATATTTTACTAGCCAATCCAATTAGAAAAGAAGCTAAATCTACTTTTGAATATTTTGCTAAACAGGGAGTAGAGATTAAGGTTATTTCTGGGGATAATCCGGTTACTGTTTCTAGAGTTGCTCAACAAGCAGGTATCAAAAATGCTGAAAAGTATATTGATGCTCAAAAAATTGAAGAAGATGGATATGAAGAAGCAGTTAAAAATTATAATGTTTTTGGTCGAGTAAAACCGGAACAAAAAAGAAAATTTGTGAAGGCATTACAGAATTTAGGTAATACTGTTGCTATGACTGGCGATGGTGTTAATGATATTTTGGCAATGAAAAAAGCGGATTGTTCAATTGCGATGGCGTCAGGAAATAGTGCTGCAGTTCAAGCTTCACAAGTTGTTTTATTAGATTCTAATTTTGCTAAAATGCCTGATGTGGTAAATGAAGGTAGACAAGTAGTTAACAATATTCAACGATCAGCTAGCTTGTTTTTAGTAAAAAATATTTTTTCATTTTTAATGGCGATTTTCTCGTTAATAATGATTATTAATTATCCGTTACAACCATCACAAATTACATTAATTTCTGCATTTACGATTGGCCTGCCTTCATTTCTATTGGCTTTAGAAAGTAATCATAATCGCATTCGTGGGCAATTTATTCCTAACGTCTTATCTCGTGCAATACCAGGTGGTGTAACTGATATGCTTGCAGTAAGTATTTTGGTTATAGCTGGTGGATATATTTCACTTGATCACAACGATGTAGGTACCACTGCTACTTTACTTTTAGTTGCAGTAGGTGCAATGGTTTTATATCATATTTCAGCTCCACTTAATAAATTTAGATTACTAGTAATGTTGGGTTCATTTTTGGGTTTAATTTTAGCAATTATTTTCTTGCATGATCTATTCTCACTAACGATGATTTCAGATAAAGCAATCTTTATTTTGATTGTATTATTCTGTGCCGCAACTACTATTTTTCGTTGGCTATCTAGAATTTTGGATGGTGTGCGTGAGGTATTAATTATTTTTGATCAAAAAGGAAAGAATATGACTTTTGGTGATCTGCGTGAGGCTTATCAACGAGGACGTAAAAGTCCAAGTAATTAAGAAATAAGATAATAGTAGTAAAAATTAAAAAATGTGTTGACTAGATTAAAAAATGATGATAACTTATTTATAACAAATTATAACTAAACATCTTGAAGAGCTGAGTAGCGAGAATTTTATTTTTAAAGAGAGCTAACGTTGTGGTGAAAGTTAGCAAATAAAACCTGGTGAATATGGGCTTGGAACGATGACTGATGGTGACATTTAGCTATCAGCGGAGTTGTATCCGTTAACAATGCAGGCTATTATTTGATAGCTAATGAGGTTTATTACGTAAGTGATAAATGAATTAAAGGTGGTAACGCGAGCATTCGTCCTTTTGGATGAATGCTCTTTTTATTTTCATTAAAAAGATTAGGAGTGGAGTTCTTATGAGAAAGCGTAGACGGAGAAATACGATCATCTGGACAATTATTGGAATTTTAATTATTATTGCCGGCTGGTTTAGTTTTGGTCCGGGAATACCTAGTCAAGTACCAAACAAGACTGTAACTGTTGGAATTGTTGGCGAAAGTAAACAAGAAGAAGCTATTTGGAAGAGCGTTGCTAAAACAGCCAAAAAGAAATATGGTGTAATTATTAAAACTAAAAATTTTACTGATTATAATCAACCTAATAAGGCTTTAAAATCCGGCGACATTGATATGAATGCTTTTCAACATTATGCATTTTTAAATGATTGGAATAAAGCCAATAATGGTGGTGTTGTAGCGATTGGTAAAACATATATTGCACCAATTAGAATTTATTCAAAGAAATATCATAAATTAAGTGATTTGCCAAATGGGGCAACCGTTGCTGTACCAAATGATGCAACTAATGAATCCAGAGCTTTATTTGTTTTAAAGAATGCAGGTTTAATTAAATTAAAGAAGGGTAAAACACTTGTTACGGTAGCTGATATTGCTTCTAATCCAAATGATTTAAAGATTAAGGAAATTGGTGCTGAACAAACTGGACGTGTTTTAAACTCAGTCGATGCGTCTGTTGTTAATAATAACTATGCAGGACCCGCTGGTTTAATCGATAAGCAAACTGTTTATGTGGAACCAGTTAATAAGGATTCTGAACAATGGATTAATATTTTAGCAGTTAAAAAGGGCAATCAAGATAAGAAAATCTATCAGGATGTAGTTAAGGCCTACCAGACTGCTGCAACTAAGAAGTTATACCAAAAATTTTATGGTACATCTCAAATTTCTGCTTGGGATGTTAAGCTTAAGTAAAGGGGGAGCAATAAATGAGTATTATTGAGTTGAAAAATGTTGATGTGGATTTTCCGCAAAAAAAGGAAAACTTGTTAAGGCAGTAAATAGTGTTTCACTATCAATTGAAAAAGGTGATATCTATGGCATAGTTGGCTTTTCAGGAGCAGGTAAGTCAACATTAGTTAGAACTATTAATTTATTGCAAAAACCTAGTGCAGGTGACATTGAAGTTGATGGTACACAGTTTGTTAAGGATGGAAAACAAGTTATTTCCAATAAAGAATTACAATTAAAAAGAAGAAATATTGGAATGATTTTTCAAGGTTTTAACTTGTTAAATGAAACTACGGTTTTAGAAAACGTTGCTTTTGCCTTAAAACATGAAAAGCTAAGCGATGATGAATTAGAAAAGAAATCACTTGAATTACTTGAATTGGTTGATTTAAAAGAAAAGGCCAACTTTTATCCTTCAGAACTATCAGGTGGTCAAAAACAAAGAGTGGCAATTGCTCGTGCGCTTGCCAATAATCCAGATATTTTAATTTCCGATGAAGCAACTAGTGCTTTGGATCCTCAAAATACTCAACAAATTTTGGACTTGTTGAAGAGATTGAATAAGCAGTTTAATTTAACAGTTATTTTGATTACTCACGAAATGGATGCAGTAAAAAAGATTGCTACTAAAGTAGCCGTAATGGAACATGGACAAGTAATTGAAAAGGGCTCGCTTCGTCAAGTATTCTTACACCCAAAGCAAGAATTAACCAAGAAATTTGTTGGAGGATCACTTGAAGCTATTTCAACTTTGAATTCACTACATCTAGATAAATTAAGTAAAAATGAATCTATTTACCAGTTAGTATATAGCGTAAATAATGTAGCTAAGTCTATTATTATTGAGCTATACAAAGAAATTGGTGTTGAAGTCAGCATGCTTTATGGCAACGTTGAACTATTAAATGATGAACCAATTGGTACTTTGGTAGTACTTATTAAAGGGGATCAAGAAAAACAAAAACAAGCTAAAGAATTTTTACAAAAACAGGATGTTACATTGACTCGCTTAGATGAAAAGGGGAATATTTATGATTAGCTTTTTAGATAAATACTTACCAAATGTTGTTCAATTAGGCTGGGGGGGAGATGCTGGCTGGGGGACTAGTATTTTTCAAACTTTATTTATGACTTTTTGGTCCGCAATCTTTGGTGGAATTTTAGGAATTATTTTTGGTATTATTCTTGTTTTAACTAAAGATGATGGAATTCGTCCAAATAAATTTTGGTACAATCTTTCAGATAAATTAGTTTCAATTTTTAGAGCCATTCCTTTTATTATCTTACTTGCTTTTGTAGCACCGGTTACGCAAAAAATTGTTGGTACTCAGATTGGAATGAAAGCCGCACTTGTCCCATTGACTTTAGGTGTTTTTCCATTTTATGCTCGTCAGGTTCAAGTTGCTCTTGAAAGTGTTGATCCTGGTAAAGTAGAAGCGGCTGAAAGTCTAGGTGCAACGACTCGTGACATTATTTTTGATGTATATTTAAGGGAATCACGTTCTGAATTAATTCGTGTTTCTACTGTAACAATTATTAGTTTAATTGGTTTAACTGCAATGGCTGGGGCAGTTGGCGCTGGTGGTTTAGGTAATACGGCTATATCATACGGCTACAATAGATTCAACAATGATGTTACATTAGTAGCTACTATATTAGTAATTATTTTGATCTTTATTGTTCAAATTATTGGTGATTTCTTTGCTAAAAAATTAAATCATCAATCAAGATAAATTAAAAATGCTAAGTCTTATATTTTTTATAGACTTAGCATTTTTTACTTTGTATTGATCATAATTTTGATAGAATTTAAAGATATGAATTGTGGACATCGGTGTATATCTCTAATTGAAAAAGAAAACCTTTACAGGTATGATAAAAGTGATTAATTATTAACGATAACCTTATGTTCAGATATAAGGAGGAAAAATTATGAGTGAAGAAGAATATCGTATTGAAAGTGATACTATTGGACCAGTAAAAATCCCTAAAGGCGCATTATGGGGACCCCAAACAGAAAGAAGTCGTAATAACTTCCCAAGTGGTGAATTGATGCCATTGCAAATTATTCGTGCTTTCTTACATTTGAAAAAAGCAGCTGCCGAATCAAATGTTGAAGTAGGGGATGAACCAAAGGAAAAAGGTGAAGCAATCGAAGACGCAATTGATCATCTTTTGGCGTTAAGTGATGAAGACTTAAGAAAAGATTTTCCACTTCACGTGTTACAGACGGGTTCAGGTACACAAAGCAATATGAATGTTAACGAAGTAGTTGCTAACTTAGCTAATAAATTGCACTCAGGTTTGAATATTTTACCTAATGATGATGTAAATCGTGGGCAATCTTCGAACGATACTTTTCCAACAGCGATGAATATTGTGGCTGTTGAAGCTCTAGATAAGTTGGAACCAGCTGTTCAACATTTAATTGATGAATTAGTAATCAAAGAAAAGAAGTATTGGAAGACAGTCAAGGTTGGACGCACACACTTGCAAGATGCTACTCCATTAACTTTTGGACAAGAACTTTCAGGCTATATTTCGGCATTAAAGCATGATTTATCTTACATCAAAGAATTAAAGCCAACTCTTTATGAATTAGCTATTGGTGGTACTGCAGTAGGTACCGGTTTGAATGCCGCACCAGGTATGACCGAAAAAATCGCTGATAAATTATCAGCAGTCTATGGCCATGAATTTAAAGTTAAGACAAATAAGTTTTGGGGGCTAGCTCATCATTCAGGTCTTGATGTAGTTCACGGTGCTCTTAAGACTCTGGCAGCTGATATGTTTAAAATTGCTCAGGATATTAGATTCTTGGCATCAGGCCCACGAGCTGGTTATCATGAATTAAATATTCCAGCAAATGAACCTGGTTCAAGTATTATGCCAGGCAAGGTAAATCCAACTCAAGCAGAGGCTGTAACTATGGCGACTGCTAAAGTTTTTGGAAATGATACGACAATTACTTTTGCTTCAAGTCAAGGTAACTTTGAAATGAATGTATTTAAGACTGTCCTTATAGCATCATTTCTTGATTCATGTGATATTTTGACTGGGGCTATTATTGGATTTGCTGATAAAATGATTCATGGCTTAACAGTTAATGAAGAAAGAATGGATGAATTACTTGAAAATTCACTCATGACTGTTACTGCTTTATCACCACATATTGGTTATCATGCTGCTGCCGAAATTGCACAAACTGCTGATAAAGAAGGTACTACTTTAAAAGAAGCAGCATTGAAGAGTGGTAAAGTTACTGAAAAACAATATGATGAATGGATGGATTATATGAAAATGACTAATATTGATAAGTCAAATCCGGAAGAATAAATAGGGAGAAAATATGCCTAACGTTAAAGAATTAAAGAATAAATATGATGCAATTATAATTGGTTCGGGTGGTACTGGATTGACTGCAGCACTTCAAGCACATGAATTAGGTTTAAATGTAGTTGTTCTAGAAAAAAATGAAAAAACTGGTGGAAATACTAGCCGTGCTTCTAGTGGAATGAACGCCTCCGAATCTTTGGTTCAACTTGATGAAGGGATCATTGATAATAACCAAGATTTTTATAATGAAACCCTAAAAGGTGGCGGATTATTAAATGATCGTGCTATGCTTAAATATTTTGTCGATCATTCAGCTATCGCAATTAGTTGGCTAATGAAATATGGTGTGCGTCTGACAGATTTAACCATTACGGGAGGGATGAGCAAAAAAAGAGCCCATCGTCCCGGCTCAATGGAACCAGTAGGCTTTTATTTAACTTCTCGTTTAACTAATCAGGTAAAAAAATCAGGTGTTGATATTTTTACCGGTGCGAAGGTAACTAAATTATTACAAGATAAAAGTAACAAAGTTAATGGTGTTGAAGTTACTACAGAAGATGGTGTAAAAACTATTAAAGCTAAAGCGGTGCTTCTTGCAACTGGTGGATTTGGTGCATCTAAGGATATTATTAAGAAGTATCGTCCAGATTTAGTGGATTATAAAACAACTAACCAACCTGGAGCAACTGGAGATGGAATGAAGCTTGCAAAAGAAATCGGTGCACAATTAATGCAAATGAACTTTATTCAAGTTCACCCAACTGCAGATACTGACAATCCGCATGTTTACTTAATTGGTGAAGGGTTGCGTGGTGAAGGTGCAATTTTAGTTAATAAAAATGGTGATCGTTTTGTTAACGAATTAAGTACTCGTAAAATTGTTTCAGATGCTATTACTAATTTACATGAAGATGGTGCATATTTAATTTTTGATTCGGGTGTTCGTGCTCACTTTGGTGCAGTTGAATTCTATGATCAAATTGGTTTAGTTCAACATGGTGATACTTTAGAAGAATTAGCTAAAAAAATCGGTGTTGATGGTTATAACTTAAACGAAACAGTTGAACGTTGGGATAAGGCCGTTGAGAATCATAAGGATAAAGAATTCGGTCGTACTACAGGTATGGATCGTCAACTTGATCGTGGACCATACTTTGCTATTCATATTCATCCGGCTATTCACTATACTATGGGTGGTATTCATATTAATACTGATACGGAAGTATTAGATACTAACGGTAATGTAATTAAGGGCTTATATGCTGCTGGTGAAGTTTCTGGTGGACTTCATGGTAATAATCGAATTGGTGGTAATTCTATTGCTGAAACTGTGATTTTTGGTCGACAAGCAGGTATTCAGATGGCCAAATATGCTAGAGAGCATGGAAAAAAATAATCTGAAGAAAAAGGAGGCTAGTATACTAGTCTCTTTTTTCTTTAGATTAAAATAACAAACTTAAAGTGCGAAAAAGGATATTTTTAACGTTGTATAAAATTGCGTCTTGATGTTATTATCAGTGTATAAGCTATTGAAAGTATGAAGGACTTTTTATGAGCAAAATAACATTTTTTTCTAAAACAATACATATAAAAATTAAGTTTGTTGATATGGATAATTGGAGTCCGATCCTTAAGCCTATTGAAGTTAAAGGTAAAGAAGGAAAAACAATTGATTGTAGTATAAATAATCAACTTGAAGAGGCAAAAAAACAAGGATATGAACTTGCTAGTAATGAACTTGAACAAGATGGTCAGAGAAAAGAATTTTCTAGTGATAATGATGAATATATAATTGGCTTTCATCATGGTCAAGCTATTATTGATGCTATGCATCCTGGCTATGGATATACAAAGGGTCAATTAGAGAAAACAATTACTCAAATAGTTCATTATCAGGGAGCATCAAGTAAGACGCCAATTGACAATAAGATCTCAAGAGTTCTTAGGCGAAAATTAATAATTGATAAAGTAAATGGAAAGATAATTAATGATAGTGGCTGGAATAATCAAGGATATTTTAAATTGATTGCTACTCCTGTGGTCCCTGGATTCAAAGCAGATCATTTAATTGCAGGTGGTGGCAAAATTGATCCACACAATCCGGTTCAAAACTATGTGGTAGAGTATGCTTTAAATAATGAGCCAGTGTCTGAAAGGCAAACTGCTAAGATTCAATACGTTGATATATTAAACAATAATCGGGTAATCTTAAGTGATGAAGTGGTAGGAAAAGCAAATGATTGGATTGAATATGATCCTCAGAATAGAATCACTGAGTTACGAAAAAATGGATATGAATTAGTTGATAATGCGTTTAATGCAAATGGAAACGTTCAATTTTTTGGTGATAGCAATGAAGAATTTGTTTTCATCATTACAATGAAGCATACCTTTATCAATGTTGATATTAAGCATCCTTTTGATAAGATACTTCCTAAACAGTATCTTAAAGCAGTTAATTTTAGAGTAGTTTTTCAAGGGGCAGGTATTTTGACTCCGGATGAAATTACGCAAACAGCAATTTTAAATAGAAGTTTAAAGGTAATTCCTGAAACTGGAAGAGTATTATCTAAAACAAGATGGTTTAGTGATATTGACTCTTTTCATGATGTTAAAGTTCCAGTTGTTGAAGGTTTCGTAGCTGATAAACTAAAAATAAAGGCACCAGAAATCGTGCCAAGTGATATTATAGTTACTGTCAATTATATTGATGCGATGGTGGCCAAGCTTAAAAAAGCAGAAAAAAGATTGCAGGAACAAAAAAAGTTAGAAATGGCAATCATAACTTTTATTGATATTGACAAAAATGGTACACAAATTATGACATCTGGTGCAATAACTGGACAACCTGGAGAAAGTATTAATGATTCTTATAGTACTAAAGAACCTTTAAAAACTTTGAAGAATGAAGGGTATGAAGTTGTCTTTAATAATTTCGATATTCCAGGTATGGTTCAACGTTTTGATAATAATGATTTACAGCCACAAGTATTTACAATTGGCTTAAAAAAAGTGGCTCAAATAGAATCTAATCTTAAAATTGTTAGAGATAAGTCAGAAGCGACCATAATTAAATAATAAATTGTGCCTAATGAAAGCGCTTAGTGTATAATTGATATGTAAATTAAAAAAGATAAAATTCTTTTGAAAGGACTAATTAAGTTATGAGTAGAAAAGTGTTTCTTGTAGGTGATGGTGCTGTTGGTTCAACTTTTGCAAATGACTTATTGCAAAATACAACTGTTGATGAATTAGCGATTTTTGATGTTGCTAAAGATCGTCCAGTTGGTGATTCAATGGATTTGGAAGATATTACTCCATTTACAGGTCAAACTAATATTCATCCAGCAGAATATAGTGATGCTAAAGATGCAGATGTGTGTGTAATTACTGCTGGTGTTCCTCGTAAACCTGGTGAAACTAGACTTGACTTAGTTAATAAGAATGTAAAGATTTTAAAGACTATTGTTGATCCGGTTGTTGAATCCGGTTTTAAGGGTGTATTTGTTGTTTCAGCTAACCCGGTTGATATTTTAACCACATTGACTCAAAAAATATCCGGTTTTCCAAAAGATCGTGTAATTGGTACTGGTACTTCACTTGATTCAATGCGTCTTCGCGTTGAATTGGCAAAGAAACTTAATGTTCCAGTAGCTAAGGTTAACTCAATGGTTCTTGGTGAACACGGTGATACTAGTTTTGAAAACTTTGACGAATCAACTGTTGACAATAAGCCACTTCGCGATTACTCAGAAATCAATGATAATGTTTTAAGTGAAATTGAGTCAGACGTCCGTAAAAAGGGTGGAAAGATCATCACTAACAAAGGAGCTACATTCTATGGTGTTGCTATGATGCTTACTCAAATTGTTAGTGCTATTTTAGATAATCGTTCAATTTGTTTGCCATTATCAGCCCCAATTAATGGTGAATATGGCATTAAGCATGATCTTTACTTAGGTACTCCAACTATAATTAACGGTAATGGTATTGAAAAAGTTATTGAAACTAAACTTTCAGATGTAGAAAAAGCTAAGATGATCAATTCTGCAGATAAGATGCAAGAAGTTTTATCAGGTGTTGAAATGTAATAAATATATTTTTCTAAAAGCGCTCGGAGCAATCCAAGTGTTTTTGTGTTCTGAATAATACTTGCTATAAAAAATAAAAGAATGTATTATGATTGATAAATTAACAAAAAATTAAAAAGGAGAACTTTATGGCAATTATTTCAGATCAAGAAATTGCGGATTTTTCCGCAGATTTTAATTCTAATAGTGAAAACTTAGTTGCATCTTGTGCAGCTCGGCGTAATGGATTATTAGAAGCTTCTTTCAATGATCGAGTTTCAGAAAAATTAAATCATGTTTTTTCAACTGAACTTGATATTGGTGGTGTAACTAATCAAAAACAATCTGGGCGTTGTTGGGAGTTTGCCACATTAAATGTTTTACGACATTATTTTGGTAAGAAAAATAATGTGAAAGATTTCACTTTTTCTCAAGCATATAATTTCTTTTGGGATAAAATTGAACGGGCAAATGCATTTTATGATGCAATGATTCGCTTAGCCGATAAACCGATTAATGATCGTGAAGTTCAATCATGGTTATCTTTTGCAGGTGAAGATGGCGGATTATGGAGTATGGCAATTAATTTGGTTAAAAAATATGGGGTAGTACCATCATATGCAATGCCAGAAAGTTTTAATTCTAATCATACAGCTGGATTGATTGATTCACTTGCTCGTAAAGAAAGAAAAGATGCAATTCTTTTACGTAAATTAGTGAATGAAAATAGGCAAAATGAGATTGCAGAAACTAAGAAAAAGGCTTTAAATGAAGTTTATCGAATGGTTTCTGTAGCATTAGGAGAACCACCTAAAAAGTTTGATTTAGAATATCGTGATGATGATAAAAAATATCATTTGGAAAAAGACTTAACTCCACGTGCTTTTGTTCAAAAGTATTTTAAAGACTTTAAATTTGACGATTATGTAGTGTTATCTAATTGTCCAAATCATGAGTTTAACAAATTGTATCATATGCCGCTTTATGACAATGTGGATGGTGGTGATCAGATTAAGTTTTTAAATGTACCAATTGAATATCTTTCTCAAGCCGCTGTAGCTCAGCTTAAATCAGGGGATGCCGTAATTTTTGGCAATGATGTTTCCAAACAAATGGAGCGAAAAACTGGATATTTAGATACAAATCTTTATGAAACAGATAAATTATTTGGTGTAGATACTAAAATGAGTAAAGCAGATCGCTTGGCAACGGGAGAAGGATTTGCTACACATGATATGACTTTAGTTGGTGTTGATGAAGATAATGGTCATATTCGCAAGTGGAAAGTAGAAAATTCTTGGGGTGATAAATTTGGTCATAATGGATTCTATGAAATGAGTCAACAATGGTTTGAAGATTATGTCTATGACGTAGTAGTCAGAAAAGAATTTTTAACTGACGAACAATTAAAATTGGCAGAAGGTCCTGCAATTGATCTTAAACCATGGGATAACATTGGCTAAAAGTATCATAAATAGTAATAGTATATGAAAATAACTAAAAAAGCTCGCAAATTATTGTGAGCTTTTTTAGTTAATAAATAATAACAAGTATAGATTTGAACATATTTCGTAAGATATTTTACTTTTAAAATGATGAAAAAACATTATTTATTTTGAAATTATTTAAAAACAAAATAAAAAGTATATAATGAGTATGTGAAAAAATTCATTTTATATTGATTGCTTTGATAAAACTAAGCAGGGGAAGGAAAATGAAAACACTAGAAAAAGTAAATTATAAAGGCTTCATTTGGCCTTTGGCAGTCGGAATAGTTCTATGGTTAATCACTCCTTGGCGCCCTGGCGGATTATCGGTTCAGGCATGGGAAATGTTTGCTATTTTCGTTGCTACGATTGTTGGATGTATCACAAAGCCTTTACCGATTGGTGGTACCACTTTACTAGGAATGGTAGTTACGGTATTAGTTGGTCTTGCTCCCGTAAAGGATGTAGTTAATTCTAAGGGCGTTGTAATACAAACTGGAATTTTAAGTTCATTTGGTAATTCAGCAGCATGGTTAATTGCCATGGCATTTATCATGGCCCATGGTATTAGTAAAACAGGTTTAGGTAATCGCGTAGCTTATGTAATGATTGAAAAGTTTGGTAAGCGTTCAATTGGAATAGGCTATGCTATTACTGGACTTGAATTAATGATGGGGGCTTTGATTCCATCTAATAGCGCAAGAACTGGTGGTGTTACCTGGCCAGTAGTAGAATCAATTTCTAAAAGTTATGATTCTAAACCTAATGATCCTTCAAGAAAAAAGATTGGTGCATATTTAGACTTTATGGCTTTTCATGCCAATATTTTGTCAACTGCATTATTTATTACAGGTGCAGCACCTAACTTAGTTGCTCAACAAATGGCAGCACAAAAAGGTTACCAAATGAGTTGGGTTAGTTGGTTCTGGGCAGCTCTTGTGCCAGTTCTTGTAGCTACAGTTATTATTCCACTTGTGATATATAAAATGTATCCACCTGAAGTTAAAGAAACACCTAATGCTAAGAATTGGGCCGATGACAAATTAAAAGAAATGGGACCAATATCAAAGCCAGAAAAAATTATGGCTACAGTTTTTTGCTTAGCTATCTTGCTTTGGGTACTGTCTGGTTTCTTTAAGATTCCACAATTAGATTCTGCATTTGTTGCCTTTTTAGCTGTAACATTATTATTAATCACTGGTGTTTTAAGTATGGAAGATGCTTTGCACGAAACCGGAGCTTGGAACATTTTGATTTGGCTTTCAATTTTAATTTTTATGGCTGGTAAGCTTATTTCTTACGGTTTTATTGCTTGGTTTGCTAAATTTATTCAAAGTGAAGTACATGGAATTAATTGGGGATTAGTTCTTGTAGTATTAATTTTGCTTATGTTTTATACCCACTATTTCTTTGCATCAGGTACAGCACATATGACTGCACTTTATTTACCATTTTTAACTGTAGCTACTGCAATGGGTGCACCCCTTGGTCTTTCGGCAATGCTTTTGGCTTTTACGGGTGTAATTAATGCTTCAACTACTCATTATGCAAATGGACCAGCATCTATCTTGGCGACAACAGGCTATGTAAAACAAAGTGAATGGTGGAAGATGAACTTTATTTTAGGGCTTATTTACATGGTGATATTTGGTATAGTAGGAACTATTTGGATGAAAATTATTGGTATTTGGTAAAAATAAAGGCAATCTGATTTCATAGATTGCCTTTTTTGCGTGATAATTGAGGGGTAGGAATAGAAAGAAGAAAAAGATGAAATTTAAAACAAATGATAATGTAATTTTGCATTATACTGACACGGGTGAAGATGATAAACCGGTTATGTTGGGAATTCCTGGTATAGGTGGATCTATTGAGATGTGGCAAGATCTAATCCAACTTTTTAATGATAAATATCGCTTTGTAATGCTTGATCCAAGAAATCAAGGACAATCAGAGCGAACTTATCGCGGTCAAAGAATTAGTAGACATGCAGTTGATTTAAAAGAATTAATGGACAGATTAAATTTACAAAATGTTGTGGCTATTGGTAATTCAATGGGAGCCGCTAATATTTGGGCATATTTATCTTTATATGGTAAAGGTAGAATAAAGGCAATGATTGACCTGGATCAATCTCCCAAGATGATTGCAGATAAGGGCTGGAAATACGGTTTTAAAGACCTAAATTGGGACAATTATCCTGAGATGCTTAAATTAGATTTTGGTAAAGCTTTTTATCATCATATCGATGAAAAGATGTTTGAAGCTGCTAAAAAAGAATATAAAGAATTTCCGTATGATCCAGTAGAAAACTACAATTGTTTGGTAGAGCATGCAGAACAAGATTGGCGTGATATGATCATGGATACTCCAGTGCCTATGTTGGTAATTGCAGGTGAAAAATCACCATATTTTAATCCAGAATTTACTAAAGCAGTTAAGTATTTAAATGAAAATATACAAACTGCAATTATTCCTGAATGCGGTCATCTACCTCAGGCGGAGCGACCAGATGAAGTATATAAAATTATTAGTGATTTTTTGAAAAATTTAAAAAACTAGTTCTAAAATTGAAATAATTAAACTGCAGGAGTACACTGTTCTTGTGAAAAAGATTACTTTTTATTAATGCTTAGTAAGGTGGCACATTTATGGATAAAGTCGTTGATTTATTTTTAAGCGACACTTCAACTCGTAAAAAGTGGGAAGATCTACTGATTTCTCTTGGTTTACATGATTTTAGTGAACGGGAAATTGATGGAATTGACCATACTATTGGACTTGAAGATGAAGAAGGAAACTTAGTTGGTACTGGCAGCGTAGCTGGAAATGTATTGAAATACATTGGTGTGAAAAACGATGATGCAGAGCAAGGTACACGTTTTAATAAAGTGGTCTCTAGTTTGATGCAGTATTTGGTGAATGAAAAAATTTTTCATTCATATGTTTTTACTAAAGCTAAATATGCTGAAAGTTTTGAACATTTACATTTTAATTTATTGGCTAAAACTTCTGAAGCAGCTTTTCTGGAAAACGGTACTCCGGATATTAATGATTTTGTAAAAGCATTACCTCAAATAACTGATCAAGAGAACAAAAAGATTGCTGCAATTGTGATGAATGCCAATCCTTTCACATTAGGGCATAAACATTTAGTTAAAATGGCTAGTGAAGAAAATGATTTAGTTTATGTTTTTGTTGTAGCTAATGACGTTTCGTTATTCAATTTTGATGAACGAATGAAGCTTGTTAAAGAAGGCACAAAAGAATTTGATAATGTAAAAATTGTTTCTGGTGGTGATTATATGGTTTCACCAGCGACTTTCCCAGCTTACTTCTTAAAGTCATCGGATGATTTAATTGACGTCCAAACTGCAATAGATGCATCGGTCTTCAAAAATAAGATAGCTCCTGCTTTAAATATTACGCGTCGATATATTGGTAAAGAACCTATTTCAAGAACTACACATTTTTATAATGTAAGTTTAGCTCATGAACTAGGGCCAGATATCGAAGTAATCGTTGTTAAACGTTTGGAAAAAGATGGAGAAATTGTCACTGCTACAAAAGTTAGACAATTAATCAAAGATGGCAATTTGAAAGAAATAGATAAATTCGTACCAGAATCTACTTACTTATTTATTAAACAAAATATGGATAAATTACAATCCAGAATTAAGAAAGGTATGAGCATCAATGGAAATTAAAACTACTGCAGTTGCTGGAACACTTGAAAGCTCTGACATTCAAATCATGATTTCGAAAGGTTCCGATGGGATAAAAATTGATTTGGAATCAGAAGTAAAAAAAGCATATGGTGATCAAATTGAAAAAGTGATTACTGAAACTTTGAAAAAGTATGGCTTAGATAATGTTAATATAAAAGCTACTGATAAAGGTGCATTGGATTGTGTAATTAAAGCTCGTACATTAGCTGCAGCTCAACGTGCAACTGAAACACAGGATAAGCCGGATTTGGAGGTGCTCTAATGACTTATATTAAAAATCGTTTGCGTAGAACGATGATGTTTGTCCCAGGAAACAACCCTGCGATGATTAAAGATGCTGGTATTTATGGTGCTGATTCAATCATGTTGGATTTAGAAGATTCAGTGTCTTTAACTGAAAAAGATGCTGCTAGAATGCTGGTTTATGAAGCGATTAAAACTATTGACTTTGGCGATAGTGAAATCGTAGTTAGAGTTAATGGACAAGATACACCATTTTATGATGAAGATGTTCGTGCGATGGTTAAGGCTGGTGTTGATGTAATTCGTTTGCCAAAAACTGAATCAGCAGCGATGATTCAAAAATTGGTTAAGGACATTGAACACTGGGAAGATGAATACGGCATCGAAAAGGGCTCTATTGGTGTGATGGCTGCTATTGAAAGTGCTAAAGGCGTATTGAATGCTCCAGAAATTGCTACTGCAACACCATTAATGATGGGTCTTGCTGTTTCAGGTGAAGATTACACTGCGGATATGCATACGCATCGTTATCCAGATGGCCGTGAACTTGAATTTGCACGTAATATGGTGTTACAAGCAGCACGTGCAGCTAATGTTTATGCCTTTGATACGGTATTTTCTAATATGAAGGATACAGAAGGCTTTTATCGTGAAACTAATTATATTCATGAATTGGGGTATGACGGTAAAAGTTTGGTTAACCCGCGTCAAATTGAAATGGTTAATGAAGTCTTTAATCCAACTAAAGAAGAAATTGAACAAGCTAAAAATGTTGAAAATGCTATTCGGGAAGCTAAGGCTAAGGGTTCAGGTGTAATTTCACTTAATGGTAAGATGGTTGATAAACCAGTTGTAGAAAAGGCAACCCGCGTTCTTGAAACTGCTAAAGCTTCTAACTTGATTGATGAAGAAGGTAACTACATTGGAGAATAAAGTTAAACGTGAATTACCAGATAACTTAATGGAAAAGATGGATTTGAAGCCATTTGAGACTACTGAAATTGGTCACCCAGTAGTGCAACGTGTAGCACCAAAGGTAAGAGTCACAACTGGTCAAAATAAAATTGCTGATTCACTTGATAGTGTAATTAAAGATAATCTTAAAGATGGAATGACTATTTCATTCCATCATCACTTTAGAAATGGTGATTATATTTTTAATATGATCATGGATAAGATTATTAGTATGGGCTACCAAAATTTAACTTTGGCACCAAGTTCATTAACCGGTGTAATGAACGATAAGGTTATTGAAGCAATTAAAAAGGGTGTAATAACCAATATCACTTCTTCAGGGATGCGTGGGTCACTTGGTGATTTCGTTTCACATGGTGGGTTAAAGAATCCTGTAATCTTTCGTTCTCATGGAAATCGTGCTCGTTCAATTGAAGAAGGAGAAATTAAGATCGATGTAGCCTTTTTAGGTGTACCAGTATCTGATCCAGCTGGTAATGCTAATGGACAAGATGGGGATGCTGTCTTTGGTTCGTTAGGATATGCATTAATGGATGCACAATATGCAGATACAGTTATATTACTAACTGATAATATTGTTGACTACCCAAATACACCGGCTTCAATCAAGCAGGATCAGGTTGATTATGTGGTTAAAGTTGATAAAGTTGGTGATCCAGACAAAATTGGCTCAGGTGCAACTCGTTTTACTAAGGATCCTAAGGAACTTAAAATTGCACAAATGGTTAACCAAGTAATTGTAAACTCTCCTTATTACAAACCTGGTTTTAGCTTTCAAACTGGTTCCGGTGGTGCTGCATTAGCAGTAACTCGTTACTTACGCGAAAGTATGCTTGAGGATGGTATCACTGCTTCTTTTGCAGTTGGTGGTATTACTAAACCTACTACTGATTTACTCGAAGAAGGATTAGTTAAAAAGGTCATGGATGTTCAGGACTTTGATAAAGGTGCTGCACAATCAATGGCTAATAATAAGAATCAACAGGAAATTGATGCATCTTGGTATGCTGATCCGCACAATAAGGGAGCTGTTGTTAATAATCTGGATGTATCAATTTTGTCAGCGTTACAAATCGATACTAACTTTAATGTAAATGTTATGACAGGTTCGGATGGTGTTATTCGTGGTGCTGTAGGTGGACACCAAGATTCAGCAGCAGGGGCTAAAATGACTATTATTACAGCACCTCTTGTACGTGGTAGAAATGCTACAGTAGTACCTAGTGTAGAAACTATTGTTACACCTGGTTCATCTATTGACGTTTTGGTAACTGAACGTGGAATTGCTATTAATCCAGCTCGTAAGGACTTAATTGCTGCATTTAGTCAAGTTCCAGGTTTGAAGATATTAGATATTAAGGAATTACAAAAAATGGCTGAAAAACAAGTAGGCATTCCTAAACCACTTGAATATACAGACCGTACAGTTGCATTAGTTGAGTATCGCGATGGTACGGTAATTGATGCAATTAAAGAGGTTAAAGATTAGCTTGGAGATGAGAATGTGTTTTAAAGCACATTCTTTTATTTTGGCAAAAAATTTTGCAATTGATCAAATTCAATCTTTTTTATACAAAAACACTCCATTCATCTGAATGGAGTGCACGTATACAATATTTATTTCTGAGTAACTATATTATTGCATAAGGTGAAATTTATTTCATCTATTTTGTCTTAATAACTATTTTTTGATACAGTAGAAAAATAAACATCATAAAAGGGGAGTATGAAATGGAAAGTTGGTTATTTCTTGCATTGATTTTGGTTGTAGCATTATTAGGCAAGAACATGTCTTTGATTATTGCTACAGCAGTAGTTATGCTTTTTAAATTATTACCATTTACTGGAAAGTGGCTACCTACTATTCAGGCTAAAGGAATAAATTGGGGAGTAACTATTATTTCTGTGGCTATTTTAATTCCGATTGCTACTGGTCAAATAGGTTTTAAAGATTTAATTAGAACATTCAAAACACCAGCTGGGTGGATAGCTATTTTGGCTGGTATAGCAGTTGCTGTTTTATCAAGATATGGTGTTAATCAACTTGCTGCAGTTCCTCAAGTAACCGTTGCTTTAGTACTTGGAACGATTATTGGGGTTGTAGCATTTAAAGGCGTAGCTGCTGGGCCTGTAATTGCGAGTGGAATGACATATTTAGTAGTTACTTTGTTTAACCTGCATTTTTAGAATGATATAATTGGGGTGAAATGAGGTGATGACATGGCAATAATTGTACATGAAAATATAACTGAGCGACTAGATGATTATTTAGAGCGACGGTTGCGCAATTATGAAGTTATTACACCACCTATCCCCAGAAAGCCTAAAATTGTTACTATACCAAAAGATGACAAAAAGAGATCAAAAAGTTAATACTTTCTGGTCTCTTTTTTAGATAAATGGATTATAGAAACGACCGTGATCAATATGCCAAAGTAAGGCAACTATTAAAACAAGTACAATCGCTAATCCCATTACCCAATAATCATTTTTTAAAAGATTGAGAAACATACCAAGTACGTTTCTTTTTGGATCCGAAACGTCTAAGTTGCATTGCCGTACTAATTGTATCTATTCTATCAAGACTAGAAAAAATTAATGGCATTACAATATTTAGTGTTCCTTTAATACGCTGAGATAATTTGGCTTTTTTAGATAATTCAATACCGCGTGCTTGCTGAGCTGCTGATATTTCCCAATAGGAATTTTGAATATCCGGAATGTAGCGTAGAGCTAAGGCTACAGCATAAGAAATTTTATAGCTAATACCAATTTTGTTTAAACTAGCAGCAAATTGACTGGGATTAGTTGTAAGTAAAAATAGTAATACAATTGGAATGGAACAAACATATTTTAGCAATAAATTAAATAGGTAAAATACTTCTTGTAAAGTTAAAGTGAAATAACCTGCATGAATTAAAATACTGCGTGAATGATAGATATCTTGTCCATATGTTGGCTGAAAAAGATAAACAAATAATAGATTTAAAAGCATAAAAGCAGCAATAAATTTTACGATAAAAGAGATTTGACTCCACTTTATTTGTGCTTCTTTGAATAAAAAGACTGAAAATACACAGATAGCTAATAAAAATCTGGTGTCATAAGTTATCATACAAGCAGCAGAAACCAGTAGCATAAATACTAGTTTGGTTGTGGCATTTAATTGATAAATAAAACTAGTTCCTGGTTGATAACCTAAAATTTGGTTTTCATTATACATCTACTTATCCCTTTCCGAATCAATGTAGGCACGGACAAAATTGTCTGGATTGTTTAAATTATACTTCTTAGCTAAATAGTATAAACTAGTACGTTTTAGTGCTGCTTTTTTAACTAAATTCTTCACGGTTAATAATTTAATTGGGTTAGTATCAGCAATTAGTTCACCATTGGCAAAGGCTAATGAACGATTAGTATATTCCATCATTAAATACATATCATGAGTAATAATCATGATTGTTTTTCCTTGTTCATTTAACTTTTTTAGAAATGACATAATTTCTGTATAAGTCTTCCAATCTTGCCCTGCTGTCGGTTCATCTAAAATAATTAATTCAGGTTCAAGAACTAAAATAGAAGCAATGGTAACTCGCTTCTTTTGACCGAAACTAAGAGCAGAAATAGGCCAATTCCGGTAGGGATAAAGACCACAAATTTTTAATGCTTGATAGGCTTTATCTTTAATATCTTTTTTACTGTAGCCTCTTAATCGTAATCCTAATGCCACTTCATCAAAGATCATCTTCTGAGAAATCATTTGATTAGGATCTTGCATGACATAACCTATTTTTTCAGAACGTTCTTTTATGGAAAGATTACTAATATCTTCACCGTTTAAAAGAATACGACCTTCGTTTGAAATAAAACCACAAATAATTCTACAAAGTGTGGTTTTACCTGCACCGTTTTGTCCAACGATTGAAATAAAATCACCTTGATTGATTGTAGTATTAACATCATGTAAAGGATTTACCTGCATTTTATTATAACGATGACCTACATCTTTTAATTCTAATAAAGGTTTTGGTTCAATAGAATTAATTTTTAATGTATTTTTTTGTTCCCATTCTTTTAATTTCTCAGATATTATGCTGTTATCGGGTAATTTATCAACTGATGATATATCTGGAATTTGCTCAATATCTATATTGGCTTTCTCTAATGCTTTTAGATATAGAGGACTTCTTATTCCAATATTTTCTAATTTGTTTTCATGCAATAATTCATTAGGTGTTTTATTTGCTACAATTTGTCCATCATCAATTAAAATGATTCTATCAATTGGTTGACTCAGAACTTCTTCTAGACGGTGTTCGATAATAATTACTGTGGCGTTAAGTCTTTTTTGAATTTGATCGATTAAACTCATTGTCTTCATTCCTGAAGCTGGATCTAAATTGGCTAGTGGTTCGTCAAACAAAAGGACAGGAGATTCATCAACTAATACTCCTGCTAAAGCTACGATTTGTTTTTGACCGCCTGATAAGTTTTGAGGTGACTGCTTTAAGAGTTTACCAATTTCAAGTTCATCTGCCCAGCGATGGACAGTTTGACGAATTTTGTTTTGTGGTTGGCAATCGTTTTCTAACGCAAAAGCGATATCTTCGCCAACAGTTAAACCAATAAATTGGCTATCTGCATCTTGCAAAATGGTTGAAGTAGTAAATGATAAATCAAATAAGCTGGTTTCTGTGATATTTTTGCCATTAATAATACATTTACCAGTAATATCGCCAGAGTCAATATTAGGAATGAGTCCGTTTATACAGCGTCCAATAGTTGATTTACCACTGCCTGATGGCCCTGCAATTAATATTTTTTCACCCTTATTAATATCTAAGTTGATGTTTTTTAACGTGGGTTCTGCTTGGCTATCATACTTAAATGAGAAATCTTTAAATGTAATTATTGCTTCAGTCATAGCAAACCTTTCTAATCTTCCTTACGTAAACTACCTTTTTTAATTTTAGTACTGGCGTATGCTTTTAATAAAATTGTACCGATAATTAAGATTGAAATTCCATTAGAAATAGTAGCGCTAATACCTTGAACAAAAACTTTATTTGCTGGTTCACTATAAATAATGATGTCCCCAATTGGGGCAACTACAATCCAAGCTAATATATTGGCAATAATTTGTACTATATTAAATAAAATGATTTGCTTAAGACCAAAAATTCCATTTTTTAAGTCTAATCGTTTATAAGCTAAGCCAATAATCCAACCTAGAATACCTGTTGCAAGTACCCAGCTCCACCAAGTTTGTCCATACATAATAAAATCTGATAATGCGTGTCCAATAAATCCAACACTGAAACCTACAGTTGCTCCATAAATTGATGCAAAAAATGCTAAAAATGGAAAAACTAGTTCAATATTCGTATTTGGAATAGGGGTAGGAATTGAAGTAAAACGTGCTAAAATAACATAAATTGCTGAACCTATTCCTATGGCAACGACTTTTTTAACTGATAAACCTGTATTATTCATTGTTCTCTCCAAAATGTGATTATAATTAAAGGTATAATTTGTAAGCGATTGCCGTCAAGGTAATAGTGGTATTCTTTCATTAAAATCCAGGTTAGATTTGGTATAGTATAATATATATTGATATATAAGTGGTTTGATTAGAGGAAAACAATGGATAAAGAACAATTAAGAACAGATATTGGCAACTATGTTGCTTCTCAAACTAATATAGTTCGTGTTGATAAACGTACTTTACAAATAGCTACAATGATGATTGATTCTTATGGTGATACAGTTTATGTCTGGGTTGAGGAAGGAGAAGATCATTACCGAGTAAGTGATGATGGCAGAATTTTATTTAAGCTCGATCCAGGTCAAGAAGATAAAGAACTATATGATACTGCAGAAGATATTGCATTAGGCTCTGGTTACGAATTCGATGAAGAACATTGTGAGATTTATGTTGATATTGATAAGAAAAATGTGGCACAAGCTGCAATGAAGCTGGCACAATTGCAAGTTGCAATTTCATATTTAAACTAAAAACTATCCCTGCTAGCAGGGATAGTTTTATTCTTTTCTTTTGTTATCATGCTGCATAAAAATAAAGAATGCAGATACAATATTAACAATAACAGCTGGTAAAGCTAATGCAGCGGTAAAGCCATACAAAGCATTACCAATCACGCCTAAAATAGGGCCAACCATAGAAATTTGAAAATTGTGTGATTGTACCACGGCAATGGTATTTATAATGGCACCTGTCCAAGCAAACAAATAAAAGAACATTGCCATTCTGGTAGTGAAATCTGCACCAAAAATTGCAAACCACGAAATAATAAATAGGATACAGTTAAATAAATTAATGCCACCGATCCACAAGTCAAATTTGGATTTTTTCATAGCTTATCCTCCCATAAGTACTATACTTTAATGAAAAAGAAAAGCAATGTAAAAATTAATAACTATTTTGTAAAACACGGTTTGCTATATCATCATTGGTTACTAAATGAGTAATGACGCCACTGCGCAATGCACCCAATAAGGCATCTGATTTAAAGCGATTGCGAACAATACAAAATCGAATAGGGGTAGCCATAATATCTTCCATGGAGATACCACAAATATGTTGTTCAAAACCTTCAAAGAATTTACCGTTTATGTCATAAGGACGTCCCAATATCATTCCGGCTATATCATCTTTAGGAATATTCTGGAATAAACGAGGACCATAATTTTCATCCAAAAATTGATTAACATCGAATGATTGAATGGTTCCCAGACCTGTGAATAATAAATCTAGATTATGATAACAATTCTCGATTACCTTGAAGTAAGGCTCATGCTTTAGGGCTGGTATAATTTTAGGATTTACTACATAAAGTGGACCAGGCAGTGTCAGACTATGAGCATGTAATTTTTCAGCGGCTTCTTGAGTTAAAGGATTTTTACGACGATTAGAATTAATTGGATGCCCTAGCAGTTGAATAAGGTATAAATTGTCAAAATTTTTTTCATTGAAATCATTGATAACCCCACGCATTGTAGCACCCCAACTAATTCCGGCTACATGAGTCTTTTGCAAGTACATTTCAATTTCTTTTGCTGCAAATTTAACTACAATTTCATTATTTTCATCTTTATCTTCGTAGCTTTGCAAAATGAAAGCTTCTTTTAAACCAAATCTTTTTTGAAATTCACGTTCTAATACTTGATTACGTTTAATCCCCTGAGTAATTTGGATTTTAACAATTCCGCGTTGTTCAGCATCTTCCAGTGCCTTAGTGATAATATAGCGTGATAGATCGTACTTCTCGGAGATTTCAGCAATATTTAACTTGCTTAAATAAAAGTCATGTGCGATGCTTGCAAGTTCTTCATCAGATAATTGTGTCACTTTGTTATCGTCCTTTGTTTATATTTCTGTTAACTTTATATATCTATTATAAGTTTAAAATAATAAAAAGGGAGCTTCAAATTTAAAAAATGAAAGCATTTTAGCTTTGTTGGCTAATACGATACCTGTGGTAGAATAAAAGAGCTGTAATTTTATTAAAATTTAAGAATGAGGGAATTTGATTTTACCAATGGAAAATGAACAGGCACGTCGATTATCACAAAAACATCATATGAAGATCCTTTGGGAGGATTTTTTTAAAAGTGACGATGATACGATAGCTCAAGATGCTACTTTGGTTGAAAAGACATCTATTGTTGGACGAATAGGAATTATGTTGCTTAGTTGCGGTACTGGTGCATGGAGAGTCCGTGACTCAATGGATACAGTTGCTAGAACGCTTGGTATAACTTGTTCAACAGACATTGGTCTGGTTTCGATTGAATATACTTGCTTTGACGTTGATAATGAATCCTATTCACAAACTTTGTCTTTACCATCTACCGGTGTAAATATGACTAAATTAAATGAATTAGAAAAATTAATTCGTCAATTTGAAAAAGAACGTGGAAATTGGACAATAGGTCAAATCCATAAAAAATTGCGTGAGATTGAAAATCAGAAGTCTGCATATCCGTCTATAATAGCAGGATTAAGCGCAGGACTGGCATGTGCTGGATTTATCTTTTTATTGGGTGGAGGCCTACCCGAGGTTATCTGTGCATTTTTTGGAGCGGGTGTCGGTAACTATGTTCGCTCAATTATGGGAAAACGAAAAATTACATTAGTTGCCAAGATTGCAGTAGCAGTAGCAATAGCATGTGCTGTTTATTTTATTTGTTTTCATATTGGCATGATATTATTTCACTTGGATTATCATCATGCATATGGCTATATCGGTGCTATGCTGTTTGTTATTCCAGGTTTTCCATTTATTACATCTGGTCTAGATATGTCTAAATTAGATATGAGATCGGGACTTGAGCGTTTAACGTATGCAATTTTAGTCATTATTATTGCTACTATGGCTGGCTGGGCTGTAGCAACAATTTTGAATTTACATCCAGGTTCAATGCTAAGATTGAAAATTGATCCCGGTATGTTAACCTTTTTGAGGTTAATTGCAAGCTTTTGTGGAGTATTTGGATTTTCTATTATGTTTAATAGTCGTCCTCCAATGGCAGCAACTGCAGCTATTATGGGGGCGATGGCTAATACTTTGCGCTTAAGTTTAGTTGATTATGCACATATGGCACCTGCTCTTGCAGCATTTATTGGTGCTTTAACCGCGGGGCTGTTAGCAAGTGTTGTTCGCCAAAAAGTGGGATTTCCTAGAATTGCCATTACAGTTCCATCAATTGTAATTATGGTACCAGGGCTTTATATGTATAGAGCTGTCTTTAATTTCGGAGTCACTAATATTAATATTGGTGCTTTTTGGATTACTGAAGCATTGATGATTGTTATTGCTTTGCCATTGGGACTTTTAGCGGCACGTATATTGACTGATAAGAAATGGCGTCATGCTGATTAATTAATCAAAAAGAAGCAGTTTAAACTGCTTCTTTTTGATTGTTAATATTTTATTTTGCAATAGATATTGCGGTTACAATGACTGCTGCAGTCATTGCAACTACAAAGCCAATAATTCCGAATAGTATATTCATTTTTGTCATCCTCTTTAGTTTTTAAATACATCTATATATGTGTGGCATACGGATAGTTTACCATAAAAAAAGAGTGATGACACAATTATTTGAAAGCGTTTTTATTCTAGCAGATCGGCAAATTTGGCACTTGTTACTTTAGCTAGATCCTCAGGGTTTAAAAATACACTGCGCCCGAGTTTACCACTTGATACACCAATTTCTTCTTGTTCTTTCATAGAATTGTCCAGATAAATAGGAAAATGATGTGTATGGTAAATTCCAATAGGAGTATTGGCCCCATGTACATAGCCTGTTGTTTTAGCTAACTTCTTTAAAGGGAGCATTTCGCATTTTTTATTACCAGATACTTTGGCTAGTTTTTTCATGCTTAAGTGCTCTGTAATCGGTACAACGCCTACTAAAGGACCTGTTTTATTTCCTTCACAGACTAAGGTTTTATAGACGAATCGTTCTTTGTCCCTTAGAATAGAAGTGTCCATTTCTGCAACTCCACCTTTATCTTCGGAGACAGCAAATTCGGCTTGACGATACTTGATTTTATGTTGATCTAATATTTTTTCAACTAATGTTTTTTCAAGTTTATTTTTTTGTTTTTCTTCTTTGACATATTTATCACCTTTATACATGATAGCATTGCGCAAAGAAAATCCCAAAGGAGTTTATATTTATGAAATTATTGATTATTAAAATTGATACTAGTTATGAAGTAGAGGATGCATTAGGCGTTTTTGCAACTGATAATTTAAAAGCGTTAGGCATTGAGTCCAGAAAACGTAGTGATTTTGAACAAGCTGGTTGGTTACATGATTCAACTGTTGTAGAAATGGATGACATTAAAGACTTGCCTAAAGATACTTATTTTTATGCTTACTTTGATGAAGAAGCTGATAAAGATGAGCTTGTAGAGAAATTTCAAGCAAAACTTGAAGAGCTTAAGAGTTATGGTTTAAATACTGGTGAAGGTAAAATTACAACTTCTTATATTGAAGATCAAGATTGGAATACAGCTTGGCAAAAGTATTATCATGTAATAGACTTTTCGCGGCACTTAGCTATTGTTCCTGAATGGGAAGATTATCAACCAGCTTTTAGCGATCAACAACTCATTAAGCTTGATCCAGGTTTAGCATTCGGTACAGGAAATCATAAAACAACTCAATTGGCAATGATGGGAATTGAGCGTGCTATGGTAAAACCAATGAGTGTAGTTGATGTTGGTACTGGCTCTGGTATTTTAGCTATTGCCGCTTCTAAATTAGGTGCAACAAATGTTTTAGCAACTGATATTTCTGATGAATCTATGACTGCTGCTAAGCAAAATTCAGCATTGAATAACCTAACTAATATTAAGGTTCAAAAAACTAGCCTACTTGCAGGCGTAGAAGGTAAATTTGATATTATTGTTGCCAATATTTTAGCTGAAATTTTATTAGATTTAATTCCTCAAATGGATGCCCATTTGAATAAGGATGGACAAGTAATCTTTTCGGGTATCGATTATTTGCAATTACCTAAAATTAAAAAATCATCGGATGAAAACAACTTTAAGATAGATTTGACTATGAAACAAGGACGGTGGATAGGTCTAGCAATTACTAGAAAAGAAAAATAAACGTGGTAAAATATTATCAATTAAATTAGACTTTGATGAGAGGCATAATTCTTTGATGAAAAAGATAGGAGAAAAAATCAAAAATATTTCGATAATTAACAAGCTAAATACCTATGTATGGATGCCGCTTATCTGGTGGAGCATTTTAGTTGCAATATTACCGTATGCGTTTAGTATGTGTCACATACCAATTTTGTGGCGAGTGGGAATATTATTTTTTATAATTAATTGTTCAATTTCGTATCATTTAGGTAAATTAATTATTAAATTGCGATTATCTAAGTGGTGGGTTTTGTTTATGCCAGTAATCTTTTGCTTAGCAATATTACCTAAATTTGCTTTGTATAATTTAATATTTGGCTTAATTTATTTAATATTTGAAATATTCGGATTAATGAATAAAGATATTTACCGTTAGAAAGGATGACCAAAATGTCTAAATATGTTGAAATGACGCATGATCAAGTAATTGATACTTGTAAAAAGTATATGAATGAAGATCAAGTTGCCTTTGTTGAAAGAGCATATGAATTTGCTAATAAAGCTCATGCTGGACAAAAGCGGGCATCCGGACAACCTTATATTATTCACCCAACTCAAGTTGCTGGTACATTAGCCAATTTAGGACTTGATCCAGATACGATTGCCGCTGGTTTTTTACATGATACCGTAGAAGATACGCCAGTAACTAATGATGAATTAAAAGAAAAATTTGGTGAGGATGTTGCTTTCATCGTCGATGGTGTAACTAAGCTAAATAAGTATGAATATAATTCTCACCAAGAATTTTTAGCTGAAAATCACCGTAAAATGTTGATTGCAATGGCTAAAGATTTACGAGTTATTATGGTTAAATTAGCTGACCGTTTGCATAATATGCATACTTTACAACATTTGCGTCCTGATAAGCAAAGACGAATTGCTTCAGAAACGATGGATATTTATGCACCATTAGCTGATCGTTTAGGTATCGGAACAATTAAGTGGGAATTAGAAGATATGAGTTTCCACTACTTAAATCCTGAAGCATATTACCGTATTGTTAACTTAATGGATGTCAAAAGAAGTCAACGTGAGAAATATATTTCTGATACTATTAAGACTTTGAAGAAAACACTTGATGAGTTGGGAATTAAATACGATATTTATGGTCGACCAAAGCATATTTATTCTATCTATAAAAAGATGGTAAATAAGCATAAGGACTTTGATGAAATTTATGATTTGCTTGCAGTTCGTGTAATTGTTAAAAACGTTCGTGATTGTTATGCTGTTTTGGGTGCTGTTCATACTGAATGGAAACCAATGCCAGGTAGATTTAAAGATTATATTGCGATGCCTAAGGTCAACGGATATCAATCACTTCATACTACGATTATTGGACCAGGTGGTCGTCCACTTGAAATTCAGATTAGGACCGAGCAAATGCATGAAGTTGCTGAATACGGTGTTGCTGCTCACTGGGCATATAAGCGTGGTAATTTCAATGGGGTTGAAGCAACGTCGTCAGGTGAAAAGCTGGATATGGTTCGTGAAATTCTAGAATTAAAGGATGAGACTAAGGACGCCGGCGAGTTCATGAAGTCAGTTAAAAGTGATATCTTTTCTGATCGTGTGTATGTCTTTACTCCAAAAGGTGAGGTATATGAATTGCCTAAGGGATCAGTTACATTAGATTTTGCTTATGCAATTCATACTCAAGTAGGTAGTCATGCCGTTGGTGCTAGAGTAAATAATAAATTAGTACCACTTGATTATAAATTAAGAAATGGCGATGTAATTGAGATTATGACGCAGACCAATGCGGCTCCATCACGTGATTGGGCGGATATGGTTAAGACGTCAAGAGCTCGTAACAAGATTCGTCGTTACTTTAGAGGTCAAGACCGTGAAGAAAGTATCGAGCATGGTGAGCAAATGGTGGCTAATACCATTCGTGATGAAGGACTCGTGCCGAAAGACTTCATGGATAAAGAGCATATTGAAAAATTACTTGAACATTTTAATTACAATACTTCTGAAGAGTTATACGCAGCAGTAGGTTTTGGTGATCTGTCAGCACAAGCGGTTGTTAATAGATTAACAATTGATTTGCGTCGTGAAGATGAAAAACAAAAGCAAAAAGAACTAGAAGAAAAGATTTTGAATTCTGGTCAGCAGGCAATTAAAGAAGAACAACCTAAGAAAAATTCAAATTCTGTCATGAAAGTTAAGCATAAGAATGGAGTAATGATTCAAGGCGTTAGTGATTTAATGCTCCATTTAGCTAAATGTTGTAATCCGGTTCCTGGAGATGAAATTATTGGTTACGTCACTAAAGGACGTGGAGTGACTATTCACCGAACAGATTGTAGAAATATAACTAAGGAAGCGGAAGAACAAGGTCGATTGATTGATGTTGAATGGGAGAACGTTGAAGAAAACAATGTTCAATCATTTAATGCAAATATTGAGGTCTTTGGCTATAATCGTTCTAATTTGCTTAGCGATGTAATCAATAAATTGAACTCATTAACTAAAAATATTAATAATATTTCTGGTAAAGTTAATGATGATAACATTGCGCATATTTATGTGACTGTTGCTGTTAGAAATGCAAAGCAACTTGATGAAATTTTAAGCAAATTGCGTGATATTCCTGATGTATATGAAACAAAGAGGTCAGACAATTAATGCGAGTTGTAATCCAAAGAGTTAATCATGCCCAAGTAGATATTGATGGGAAAACGGTTGGTAATATTGGTAAGGGTTTTTTATTACTAGTAGGTATTAAAAATGGGGATGATTTATCAGTAATAAAAAAAGCAGCAGATAAAATTGCTAAAATGCGTATTTTTGAGGATGAAGAAGGAAAAACTAATTTATCTTTGAAAGATGTTAATGGTGAGATTTTAAGCGTTAGTCAATTTACATTGATGGCTAATACTAAAAAAGGAAATCGACCTAGTTTTGTTGAAGCAATGCGTCCACCAATGTCTAAAGAATTATGGGAAGATTTTAATAAAGAATTAGAAAATGATGGCTTTCATGTCGAGACCGGTGAATTTGGTGCCGATATGAAAGTGAGTCTGGAAAATGATGGTCCATTTACCATTGTATTAGATCTTTAGATAAAATTGCTTTCAAGTCTTGACTTTGATGCAAGAAAAATATAAGCTAAAAAAGAATTATCGATGACGAAGAATGAAGATTAGCAAGATCTATTTGAAGAGACTGTCAGGTTGGTGAGATGGCAGATAGATCGCGGTCTGTGACACCTTTAGCAGATAATGGTTCGTTTGGCGAGCGTTAATCGCAGCAACCAAAAAGGTGGTACCGTGCTAATGTAAGCGCCCTTGAATTTATTTCAAGGGTGCTTTTTATTTTAGTAAAGTTATCAAAATATAAAAAAGGATGATTAAATGAGAGTTCAAAAACCTAAGGGTACAGTTGATATTTTGCCTGATCAATCTAGTTCATGGCAAAAGGTCGAAGAAACTGCAAGAAATTTCTTCAATCGTGCCAACTATCGTGAAATTCGCACACCAAGTTTTGAAAACTATGAGATTTTCTCACGTTCAAGTGGTGACAGTTCAGAAATCGTTGAAAAACAAATGTATGATTTCAATGATAAGGGCGGTCGTCACATTGCCCTTCGTCCAGAAGGTACAGCTGGTGTTGTACGTGCCTATGTTGAGGATAAGATGTATGCACCTGAAGTTGTAAAACCATTCAATGTATTCTATATGGAATCAACTTTTAGATATGAAAGACCGCAAGCAGGCCGTCAACGTGAATTTCATCAAATTGGTGTAGAAAGTTTTGGCTCAAGTAATCCACTAGCTGATGTTCAAACTATTATGATGGGTCACGATTTACTTGCTGAATTAGGTGTTAAAAACTACCAGCTTCACATTAATACTTTAGGTAATGAGCAAGTACGTAAAGACTATCATGATGCGTTAGTGAACTACTTTACTCCAGTGAAGGATGAATTATCAGAAGATTCCCAAAGAAGATTACGTGATAATCCGCTTCGTATTTTGGATTCTAAAGATGAACGTGATAAGAAGTTCTTGCCAGATGCACCAAAGATCCGTGAATTCTTAGATGATGATACAAAGAATAATTTTGAATCAATTTTGAAGATGCTTGATCAATTAGGTATTGACTATGTAATTGATGATGATTTAGTTCGTGGTCTTGACTATTATACTGGTGTAATTTTTGAATTTATGGTGGAAGATAAGAGCCTGTGGGAATCAGCCACTACTATTTTAGGTGGTGGTCGTTATGATCACTTAGTTGAAGAATTCAACGGCCCGGCAACTCCAGCAGTTGGTTTTGGTATTGGTGAAGAAAGATTAATGCTTGTTTTAGAAAAGCAAAATCCTGCTTTGTTTGAATCAAATAGTATCGACTTTTTCATTGCTAATATTGGTGAAGGTACTGCTCAAAAGGCAATCGAAATTACTAGAAGTTTACGTAAGCAAGGCTTTGAAGCAGACTTTGACGTCAACCAAAAGAAGCTTAAGGCTCAATTTAAAAAAGCAGACCGCGATCATGCTAAGTATGTAATTACTTTAGGTGAAAAGGAACTTGAAAATGGTGTCTTAAATATTAAGCGTTTGTCTGATGGTAAAACAATCGATTTAAGTCTTGAAGATATCAATGATATGAGTAAAGTAATGGGAGAATTAAAGGACTAGTTTAATTATGGAAAAAAGAACAGATTATTGTGGTAATATCACTGAAAAATATATTGGCCAAGATGTAAATCTTTACGGTTGGGTGCAACGTGTGCGTAACCTCGGTAACTTAGTGTTTATCGATTTACGTGACCGTGAAGGTCTTGTACAAATCGTCGTTAACAAGGATTCTGGTAAGGATTTAATGGAAATCGCTAACTCTCTTGGTAATGAATATGTTATTCAAGTAAGAGGTAAAGTTGTTAAGCGTTCAGAAGCAAACCCAGATATGAAGACTGGTCAAGTTGAAGTTGATGCAACTGAAATTATTATTTTAAATGAGGCAAAGAACCCTCCATTTGAAATTAAAGATGGCGTTGAAATCTCTGAACAAACTAGATTAAAGTATCGTTACCTTGACCTTCGTCGCCCAGAGGTTCAAAAAGCAATTATTTTACGTTCAAAGATTTTGCGTGCTACTCATGAATTCTTCGATGAAAATGGTTTTATTGATATTGAAACCCCAATTTTAGGTAAATCATCCCCAGAAGGTGCACGTGATTACTTAGTACCATCAAGAATTTACCCAGGTAGTTTCTACGCACTTCCACAATCACCACAATTGTTCAAGCAACTTTTAATGGGTGCTGGCTTTGACAAATATTACCAATTGGCACGTTGTTTCCGTGATGAGGACCTTCGTGGTGACCGTCAACCAGAATTTACTCAAATCGATATGGAAATGTCATTTGCCGATGAGCAAACTATCCAAGACTACACTGAAGGTCTTTTGAAGAAAATCATGAAGGACGTTATGGGAATTGACCTTAAGACTCCAATTAAGCGTATGTCATGGACTGACTCAATGAACAAGTATGGTTGTGATAAGCCTGATACTCGTTATGGGATGCTTATTCATGACTTAAGCTCTATCTTTAAAGATAGTGACTTCAAGGTGTTCTCAGGGGCAATTGCTGACGGCGGATTTGTTAAGGGAATTGCTGTTAAGAATGGTGCTAAGGAATATTCACGCAAAAAGATTGATAAGAAGGCTGACTTTATTAAACGCTTCCATGCTAAAGGTTTAGCTTGGGTTAAATTTGAAGATGGTGAATTCTCCGGTCCAGTTGCTCGTTTCTTAACTGATGAAAATAAAGAAGCATTAAAGAAGGAATTTGATCTTGAAGGCGGCGAATTAGTAGTATTTGTTGCTGACAAGTGGAAGGTTGTTTGTGATTCATTAGATCACCTTCGTCGTGAATTTGCTAAAGAAACTGGTATTATTCCTAAAGGTGTTTATGACTTTGTATGGGTTGTTGACTGGCCATTATTCGAATATGATGAAGGTCTTGGCCGCTGGGTAGCAGCTCACCACCCATTCACTATGCCTGACGATGAAGGGGTAAAGCTTTTGACTACTGATCCACATAAGGCACATGCACGTAGTTACGATATTGTTATGAACGGTGATGAAATGGGTGGTGGATCAATTCGTATTCACAAACGCTCAATTCAAGAAGATATGTTCAAGGCATTAGGCTTTACTAAGAAACGTGCTTATGAACAATTTGGTTACTTAATGGATGCCTTTGATATGGGATTCCCACCTCACGCAGGTCTTGCAATTGGTCTTGATAGATTTGCAATGATGCTTGCTGGTAAGGACAATATTCGTGACGTATTGGCATTCCCTAAAAATGCAAGTGCTTCAGAACCAATGATGCACGCTCCAGCTCCAGTAGCAGATCAACAATTAGCTGATCTAGGTATTGAAGTTGAAAAGCAATACGAAGATAGTGTAAAGGCTACTGAAGAACGTCTTGAAAAGATGGCTGCAGAAGATGCAGAAGAAAATTCAACTTGGGATAAATAATATATATTCTAATCAAAAAGCGAGATCTCATAAGAAGAGATCTCGCTTTTTTGCTGTCTTATATTTTATAGATTATCAACGAAATTAGTAATTCTTTGTAAACTTTCACGAAGTTGTTCAGTTGATGAAGCATATGAAAGTCTTACGTATCCTTCGCCGCCTTTACCAAAGTAACGACCGGGTGTTACACCAACTTTTGCTTTTTGAGCCAGTTCAAAAGCAAAGTTTTCATCGTCGGTACCATATTTTTCAGGAATTTTAGCGAAAATATAGAAAGCACCCTGGGGTGTTGCCATTTCAAAACCTAACTTTTCAAGCCCGGTTTGCATAAAGCGTAAACGACTTTCGTAAATTTTTCTAGCTTCTTTTGGATCATTTTGACCATTGTTTAAAGCTTCAACTGCAGCCATTTGGACATTATCTGTAACGGAAGTAATTAAGAAAGAATTTACTTTGCGAATGGCTTTCATAATTTGTTTTGGTCCAGCAATATAACCTAATCGCCAACCGGTCATTGCATATGCTTTTGATAAACCAGAAATTAAAATATTGTGTTCAGGGATATATTCAGATAAAGAATGATGTTTTGCATCCCCATAAACTAATTCAGCATAAATTTCATCAGTAATTGAATAAATTTTATATTCCTTAATTATCTTTGCCAATTCCTTTAAAATTTCTTCAGGATAAACACGACCTGTTGGATTAGATGGATCTGTTAAAATTATGGCTTTAGCACCTTTACCACGTCCATTTAGAACATGGCGTAAATGCTCAGGTGTTAAAACAAAACCATCTTTTTTAGTGTCAATTTGAATAGGAATTGCACCAGTCATTTTAATTAATTGAAAATATAATGCCCAAACTGGAGTAGGTACTAGGATTTTATCTCCAGGATTGAGTAAAGTCATGAAAACATCATTTAATGCACCAGTGGCACCTACAGTTACACAAATTTCACTTTCTGGATCGTAGTGAACTCCAATAGAGCGATCAAGATAATTACTTATAGCATCCAGAAGTTCAGGTTTACCGGCTTGTGGGGCATAATGAGAATCATTAGCTTGAATATCATTAATTGCGGCATCTTTGACGTGATCTGGTGTAGCAAGATCAGGTTCGCCAATGGTAAGCTTGATGATGCCAGGAATACTTGATACTTTTTGATCAAATGCCCGAATTTTAGAAGCAGACAAATTATTAAGTCTATTATTAATAATTGATTGTAAATCATTAGATAAGTTTGGCATATGTAAAGTTCCTTTCTTTAATTACTTAAATTTTAATGTACGAATTCACATATGACAACCTTTTTAATATAAGTTAGGATAGTAATTTAAAAAATATTAATTTTAAAATTAATGATAAAATAAAACTAAATTTATTTTGAGAAAGGATATAACGACATGACGCGAATAGCAGTGTATATGACAGGAGGAATAGCAGTTTATAAAGCTGTGCAAGTTGTTCGTGACTTAGAAAAAAATGGTCATGAAGTACGAGTAGTAATGACAAAAAATGCAGAGCATTTTGTTACTTCAAACACTTTGGCTGCATTAACTAAATACCCAGTTCTAGATGATCTCTGGAGTAAGGAAAATGAAGCTAGTATTCCACACGTTCATTTAGCTCGTTGGAGTGAGCTAGCTTTAGTTGTACCAGCTACTGCTAATTTTATCGCTAAAATGGCAAATGGCCTTGCTGATGATGCGGCTAGTACAACAATTTTGGCTACTGCTGCTCCTAAAATGATAGTGCCAGCAATGAATGATCAAATGTGGAATAATCCAGCAACGCGTCATAATGTGCTATTTTTAAAAGAAAATGGTGTAAAAATTATGGATCCTGCGGTAGGAATGCTTGCAGAAAGTTATGCTGCTAAAGGAAGAATGCCTGAACCGGCAGATGTTGTTGATTGGGTAGAGAAATATTTGAACCAAAAAAATAGTTTGCAAGGTAAAATATTTGTAATTACAGCAGGTGGGACAGAGGAATCCATTGATCCTGTTCGTTTTATTGGTAATCGCTCTAGTGGTAAAATGGGCTTTGCTTTAGCGGAAAATGCAGCAAGATTAGGTGCAACAGTAAAGTTAATATATGGCAATGTTACTGCAAATCCACCACAAAATAAAAATATTAAAATGTATCATGCAACCAGTAGTGAAGATATGTTTGAACAAGTAAAAAGTGAATTTAAAAAAAGTGATGTATTAATTATGGCTGCTGCAGTGGCGGATTGGCGTATGCCTAAAGTAGCGGATCATAAACTAAAAAAGCAAATAGGTCAAGAAACTTTAAACTTAACCCTTATTAAAACTAAGGATATTCTTCAAGAAGTAGCGCATCACAAAAAACATAATCAACTTGTAATAGGATTTGCTGCGGAGACAAATGACTTGCTTGAAAATGCCGAAAAGAAGTTAAAGAAAAAGGGTGCAGATATGATCGTAGCAAATGATGTATCTCACAATGTTTTTGGAAATGATTATGATCAAGTCACTCTTTTGACTCAAGATGGTCATATCGACAAATGGCCTAGAATGTCTAAGCAAGAAATTGCTTATGGGCTAATAGAGAAAATTGCAAGGGAATTGAAGTAATAACAAAAATATTATGTAATATTTTTGTAAAATAACGTATAGATATTGATATGGTGGTTTTACTCATATATTTGTTTATTTAAAATCTAAATTAATACTTGTTTTACGCTTAAAAACTAGTATCATAGGTGTTGGGAATTAAGAGACTGAGGAGAAAGAGTTGATGATTATTAATCAGCCCTTTCTTTTTTTATACTAATATAAAAGGTATACAAGAATATAAATTATAATTACCTCACGAAAATTATAGATAGTTTATTATAGATTAAAATATTTTTTAAATACTCCAATATACTTTGGATAGTGCAGTTAGAGATAAGGTGTATAGATATGTGTTTTAATAAAAGTGTGATACTTAACAATGGAGAAAAAATTCCACAAATTCAATTGGGAACTTGGCTAATCAATAATGATGAAGTGAATAAAGTTGTTCGACAAGCAGTTAATATAGGATATCGCGGCTTTGATACAGCTAAAGATTATGGCAATGAAAGTGGAGTTGGTAAAGGAATCTGGAATTCGGATATTGAACGAAGTGATATATTTTTAACAACTAAATTACCTACAGCAGTTAAAGATTATGAAGGAACTAAGAAAGCAATTGATGCTGCTTTAGATAAGTTTGGTTTGGAATATATTGATTTGCTTTTAATTCATTCCCCTCAACCTTGGATTGAAGTGAATAGAACTAATGATCGTCATTTTAAAGGGAATCTTGAAAATTGGCGAGCAATGGAAGAAGCTGTAAAGGCTGGAAAAGTACGATCAATAGGTGTATCAAATTTTTTGCAAGAAGATATCGAGAATATTGTTAATAATGGTACAATAACGCCAGCTGTTAACCAGATTGAGGTACATATTGGTAAAGTGCCAGTGGAATTGATGGATTATTGTAAAAAGTTAGGTATTAAGATTGAGGCATATTCACCATTGTCACATGGAAAATTATTAAATGATGATCAAATAATTGCATATGCTAAGAAATATAATGTTACTCCAGCTCAATTAATGTTAGCTTTCGATATGCAATTGGGTTGTATTGTAATTCCTAAAAGTGATAATGTTACTGAGATGAAAGAAAATTTGAATATTAACTTTAAGATCAGTGATGAAGATATAGCTAAATTAATTAAAATTAAAGAATAATAATTTAGAGTGTTACTGTAGAGTGACGCTTTTATTTTTGAAGTGGAAATTATGAGAGATATTAAATTAATTGCAATAGATATTGATGGTACCTTAGTTAATTCTAAAAAAGAAATTACGCCGTTAGTAAAAGAGACTATTTTAAAAGCAAAAAAGTTAGGAAAACAAATCGTTATTTGTACAGGACGACCATTATCCGGTGCTCAGCAGTATCTAGATGAACTTGGATTAAACAATCAAGATAATGAATATGTAGTTAGCTTTAATGGAGCTGTAGTTGAATCTACCAGTGGTCAAGTAATTTTTGAACAAGGACTTACTTATAATGATTATATTGATCTAGAATCAATTGCTAGCAAGTTAAATTTGCACTTTCATAGTGTGAGTTTGGATAGGATTTATACTGCCAATCGTGATTTGGGCTACTATACAATATATAATTCGCAGATAGTAAAATTAGGTGTTTCCTATAGAACACAGGAAGAGATGCGAAGAATTCCAATTATAAAATGTATGTATATAGATGATCCAGATTATTTAGATAATAAAATTTCGAATCCTTTATTTAATACTATGAGAGATAGAGTGGTTTTTTCAAAGACAGAACCATTCTATTATGAGGCAACCGCTGCCGGTGTCGATAAAGGTAGTGGTTTAAAACGATTGTGTGAGTATTTAAATATTAAACCAGAAAATGTGATGGCTTTAGGTGACCAGGCTAATGATATGCCAATGTTAGAATATGCAGGATTAGGTGTAGCGATGGGGAATGCTGTAGACTATACTAAAAAGTATGCTAATGAAATTACTGAAGATTGTGATCATGATGGTGTAGCAGTAGCTATTAATAAAATTTTAGAATAGGCTAGTTTATTTTTGTATTAGTGCTATTGTTAAGTAATAATGAAGTCGAATAGAGGTTATAGAAACATGAATAAAGCAAAAGTTTTGGTTTTAGGTGGGTTAATAGATGATGCATTAGATGATTTACGCTCAACCTGTGAGGTAACTGTTGGACCAGTTGGTCATAGACCTAATGATGATCGACAATGGGTTTTAAAAAATATCGCTAAATATGATGGGGTAATTGTAGCTAAGATGATTTTTGATAAAGAAATAATCGATGCTGCTAAAAATTTAAAAGTAATCTCAACATATGGTGTAGGCTTTGATCATATAGATATTGATTATGCTAGAGAAAAGGGAATTGTAGTCACAAATTGCCCTAATAGTGTTTTGCGTCCTACTGCTGAACTTGCGTTAACTATGATTATGGCATCAGCACGTCGTATTCGTTATTATGATCATGCTTTACGCGAAGGAGTATTTTTAAATGTTGATGAATATGATAGTCAAGGTTATACAATTGAGGGCAAAACTTTAGGTATCTTAGGTATGGGCAGAATTGGACAACAAGTTGCACGTTTTGCTAAAGCTTTGGGAATGAAAATAATATATCATAATCGTCATCAATTGAAGCCTGAACTTGAAGCTGAGTTAAATGCTAGATATGTTGATTTTGCTTCATTGGTTAAGAATTCAGATTTTTTGAGTTTACATGCTCCTGCAACTGATGAGACATACCATATTATTGATAAAGATGTTTTTAATAATATGAAGGATACATCATTTTTAATTAATGTAGCTCGTGGATCACTGGTTGATAGTGATGACTTAGTAGCTGCATTAAAAGAAGGAAAAATTGCAGGAGCAGCACTTGATGTTTTTGAAAATGAACCATATCCTAAGCAAGATTTAGTAAATATGGACAATGTAATTATGACACCTCATGTTGGTTCAGCAACCCATAAGGCTAGATATAATTTAACTAAAGAAGCTGCTAATAACATTTTAACTTTCTTCAAGGAAGGAAAAGTAATTAATAGTGTTAACTAAAAAAAGACGCGATAGAATCGCGTCTTCTTTAGTTCTATTCATGATCTAATTGACTGTGATGATATCCATATGCAAAATAAATTATTGCACCTAAAACTAACCAGATGAAAGCCATTAAATAAACTTCAGAACTTAAATGGCAAATCATAAAAATACAGATTAAACCAGATATGATTGGTAAGAAAGGATATCCAGGAACTTTAAAGCCATCATTAGTAATATCTGTTCTTTTTCTTAATTTAAGAATTCCAAATGAAACTAAAGTAAATGCAAATAAAGTACCGAAGTTAACTAGATTAGCCAATTGATCTACTGAGAAAAATGCTGCGCCTAATGAGATGATAATGGTTACTGCGATCAAGGCATTTTGTGGAGAATTGTGTTTTTTATCTAGTTTACTAAAAGTAGATGGCAATAATCCATCACGAGCCATTGCATAAATTAGTCTTGAACTAGAATAAATCATTGTTAGCATCATAGTTGCCATTCCCAACATAGCACCGAATGAAAGGAGTTCGGCAACCCAGTCTTGATGAACGTATTGTAAAGCAAATGCTACTGGATTAGAAACATTAAGTTGTTTATAATTTACCATTCCAGTTAAAACAATCGATACACCAAAATATAGTAATGCTGCAATCGCTAAAGTTCCAATAATACCGAGTGGCATATTTTTCTTAGGATTTTTAACTTCAGCTGCTGAAGATGAGACAACGTCAAATCCTAAAAAGGCAAAGAAAACAGTAGTAGCACCCTTGATAACGCCAGAGAAATGATATGGTAAAAATGGATGATAATTAGCTGGCTTGATAAATTGTACACCCACGAAAATAAAAATTAAGATAATAGCAATTTTTATGAAAACCGCTATAATGTTAATCTTAATGGAATTTTTCATACCACGTGAAAGTAAAATACTAATAATTAAAATAACTAAAACCGACACTAAATCGAAGTATACCCCTTTTGAAAGGTTCATCGGTCCTGAGACTGCATTAGGAATTTTTAAGCCAAATGGACTAATAAATGAACTAAAATATGATGACCAACCAGCAGCAACAGTAGCAACTGATAACATATATTCTAGAATTAGTGCCCAACCAATTATCCAGCCAGTAAATTCACCATAAACGATATTTCCATATGAATATGCACTACCTGCAACGGGAATAGCTGAAGCAAATTCGGCATAACACATTCCTGCAAGGGCACAAACTATAGCAGCAAGCATGAAAGATAAACTTACTCCTGGCCCAGAAAGTGATGAAGCAACGGTCCCAGGCAAAATAAAGATACCTGTACCAATAACTGCTCCTACACCTAGTGAGATTAAATCTAGGGCATTCATTGTCTTAGAAAATTTAATATCTTTTCCTAAATAATTTTGAATGCTTTGTTTTCTAAAAATATTAAGTTTCATTAACATCTTCCCTTTTATATAAACTAGATTAATTTTACATTATATTTTTAATTTTTTGAAGAAGAAAAAAACCTATTAAAAATAGGTTTTTAGTAATTAATTAGTTTTAATCTTTTTTCTGTACCACTTTACAGAACCATATACTAAAGCAATTAAAATTAAAGCTGCAATGATTAATGAGTATTCTTCAAAAATCGTGACAATAACTTGCCAATTTTCTCCCATATATGATCCAAGACATACAAGAATAGTATTCCAAATCAAACTTCCTAATGTAGTGTAAATAAGGAATTTAGATAATTTTACTTTTGCTGTACCTGCAGGAATTGAAATTAAACTACGAATTACAGGGATGCAACGTCCATAAAAAATAGCACCTGTTCCGTATTTATCAAACCAGCGGATTGCTTTTTTTACATCACCTTTTTTAAAGCCAAGTATTTTAAACAGTTTATGATTAAATATCTTTTCTAAACGTTCTTCGTTTAAAAGATAGCCAATCCAATATAAAATTAAAGCTCCTAAAACTGCACCAATTGTTGAAGCAATAATTACTAATGGTACGGTCATTTGAGAATGGTGGGTAGCAAAACCTGCAAAAGAAAGAATAACTTCAGAAGGAATAGGGGGGAAGATATTTTCAATTGCAATTAAAAGACTAATGGCTAAATAGCCAGATTGGTTAATTAAGTCAAAAACTATATTAGTCATATAAATTTCTCCTGAGTTTTTATTTTAATATATCAAGTTTTAATGTGGATAGCTATTTGAATAAGCAAAATTAATATCTTCTTAAAAAAGCTATGGTAAACTATTAAATACAAATTTTTAGTAGGATGCGATAAAATGGCGACAGAATTAATAGAAAATAAATTGAAACTTTTGCCAGAAAAACCAGGCTGTTATTTGATGAAAGATATCAATGGTACAGTTATTTATGTGGGCAAATCTAAGAACTTAAAAAATAGAGTACGTTCATATTTTAAAAGTAAACAAGTAGGTAGACGTGCTGAATTAGTTCGTGAGATTAGAGATTATGATATCATCACTGTTTCTACTGATAAGGAAGCGTTTTTACTTGAAATAACTTTAATAAAAAAATATCAACCATATTATAATGTTCAGTTAAAACAAGGAACTGGGTATCCATATATTGAAATCACTAGAGAACATGATCCGCAAACTCGTCTTACAAGTGTAGTACATAAAGATGGGGGGTATTATTTTGGCCCGTATCCTAATGTTTATGCTGCACAGGCAACTTTGAAGTTTATTCGAAAGGTTTATCCATTAAGACGCTGTCATGGCTATCAGGGACGTCCATGTTTGTATTATCATATGGGACAATGTTTGGGAGCATGCTTTAAAAAGGTGCCTCAAAAAGAATATGATGAGCAAATTAAAAAAATTAAGAGTTTTTTGAATGGTGATATAACCTCTGTAAAACAAGATTTAACTACCAAAATGGAAAAAGCTTCTGAAAATCTTGAATTTGAACGAGCTGCTGAAATTCGTGATCAATTGAAGTATATTGAAGAAACTGTTGAAAAACAGAAAATTATTTCTAATGATAATACTCAACGTGATATTTTTAACTATTACGTAGATAAATCTTGGATTTCCATTCAGATTTTCTTCTTAAGGCAGGCGAAATTACTTAGAAGAGAAACTAGAATGTTTCCTTTAACTGACGCCGCTGATCCAGAAGATGCGTTTACTTCATTTATTGTTCAATTTTATGGGCAAAAAAATCGAATTTTACCTAAAGAAATATTGATTCCTTCAGGATTTGATGATGATACTCTAGCTGAAGTTTTAAATGTAGCAGTTAGAACACCTCAAAGAGGTCAAAAAAAATCATTACTTGATATGGCTAAAGATAATGCCAAACTAAAATTAGATGATAAGTTTAGATTATTAGAATTAGGCAATCGAAAAACTAAGGGGGCACAAAAAGAAATATTTGATGCCTTAGGCTTGCCTTATGGCCATGTAATTGAAAGTTTTGACCACTCTCATATTCAAGGAGCTGATCCAGTTTCTGCTTTAGTTGTCTTTAAAGATGGTGAACCAGATAAAACCTCTTATCGTAAATATAAACTAAAAGGTGAAGTAGAACATCAAAATGGTGGTGATGAAGTCAGAAATACTCGTGAAGTTGTTAGAAGAAGGTACGGCCGTCTTCTTCGCGAACATAAAAAGATGCCTGATTTAATTTTGATGGATGGGGGGCAAATTCAAGTTGATGCTTGTGAGGATGTATTACGTAATGAGCTCAATTTAAATATTCCGGTAGCCGGAATGGTAAAAGATGATAAACACCGGACTAATCATTTACTTTTTGGTGATCCAATTAATGGTATTCCATTAAAGTTAATCCCATTAGATCCTAAATCTGAGGGGTTTTACTTAATGACACGTATTCAAGATGAGGTACACCGGTTTGCAATTACTTTTCATCGTAGGCGTCATGCAAAGAATGCTTTATCAAGTAGATTGGATTCTATTAAAGGAATTGGACCAAAAAGTCGTAATAAATTACTTAGGAATTTTGGCTCATTGAAGAAGATTAAAGAAGCTTCTATTGAAGATTTGCGTGCAGCGGGATTAACTTTGCCTCAAGCACAAACAGTAAAATTAATGTTGTAAACCCAGAAAACGCATTAATTAGCACATTTTCTGTGGTATAGTATAAAAGTTAGATTAAGACGGAAGGAAGAGATAAACATGCCTACATTTGTTGATCAAACTAAAATTGAAGTACAGGCCGGAAAAGGCGGCGATGGCATGGTGGCTTTCCGCCATGAAAAATACGTTCCTAACGGCGGTCCAGCTGGTGGTGACGGTGGCCGTGGCGGTAGCATTATTTTTGTTGCTGACAGCGGATTGCGTACATTAATGGATTTTCGTTATCGTCGTAAGTTTAAGGCGGATAACGGTGAAAATGGTCGAATTAAATCACAATATGGCCGTGGAGCAAAAGACTTATATTTAAAAGTTCCTGTTGGAACAACAGTTTACGATTTTAATACAGGTGAATTAATCGGTGACTTGGTCGAAAAGGGACAAGAATTAGTTGTTGCAAAAGGCGGCCGTGGTGGAAGAGGTAACATTCACTTCGCAACAAGTGTTAATACTGCACCAGAAATTGCTGAAAATGGTGAACCAGGTGAAGATCGTGTCCTTCGGTTAGAACTTAAGTTGTTAGCTGATGTTGGATTAGTAGGATTTCCTTCAGTTGGTAAATCAACATTGTTGTCAGTTACAACTAAAGCTAAACCTAAAATCGCAGCATATCAATTTACTACTCTAACTCCAAATTTGGGAATGGTAATTTTACCTGATGGTCGTGATTTTTCAATGGCTGACCTCCCTGGTTTAATTGAAGGGGCTAGTCAAGGGGTAGGATTAGGTATTCAATTTTTACGTCATGTTGAAAGAACTAAGGTAATATTACATTTAGTTTCGATGGATCCAAATAATGGTCGTGAAGCCATTGAAGATTATCATACTATTAGACAAGAACTTAAGAGTTATGCAACAGATTTATCTGATAAGCGTGAATTAATTGTTGCTTCACAAATGGATATACCAGGTGCTGATAAAAAGCTTGCACAATTCAGAAAAGACTTGGAAAAAGAAAGCAATGATGAACCCGTTTATGCAATTTCAAGTGTTACTCATGCTGGTGTAAGTAAATTAATGAATGATACTGCTACTTTGGTTGAAGAAGTTGAAAAAGAACGTGTTGAAGAACCTAAAGTTGTTCAAAAGACCAAAGAATACAAGTATAAAGCACCACAAAGAAATGAATTTATGGTAGAAAAAGTTGGAGAACACGAATTTGTCGTTAAGGGTGAACAATTGGAGAGATTAGTTCAAATGACTAATTTGGATCACCAAGATGGTATTATGCGTTTAGCAAGACGACTTAAACGTTTAGGTGTCGATGATGCTTTACGTGAAAAGGGTGCTGTTAATGGCGACGATGTTGCTATTGGTAAATTTGTGTTTGAGTTCGTACAATAATAAAAAAGTAGAGAAAAATTATGAGAAAAAATCGGTTTATTACAGGGTATTCTGGTCTTAGAGCGTTAGCAGTAATCGGGGTAATTCTTTATCACCTTGATCCTAATTCCTTTATGGGAGGGTATCTGGGAGTACCGATTTTTTTCGTGCTTTCAGGATATTTGGTAACTGATCATATGTTCAATTCATATGATCAAACAGGTACATATAATAATCGACGTTTTTATTTAAACCGAATAAAAAAGATATATCCTCAGCTAATTTCAGTATTATGGCTAAGTGCAGCATATATTTTTCTGTTTCAACGTAATTTACTTGCTAAGCTGAATCAGATAGTATTTGCAAATATATTAAATGTTTATAACTTTTGGCAAATTCATAATGGTCAAAGTTATTTTGAACGTTTTGCAGCAAATGAATCACCGTTCACCAACTTGTGGACGATGTCAATTGAAGGACAATTTTATATTGTTTGGCCAATTGTGATTTTTTTGTTGGTTAAATTTGCTAAGAAAAAGAAAAATATTTTTTGGATATTAATGGGTTTGTCAATTGCATCTGCGATTATGATGACCAGTTTGTATTTGTTGAAAGCAGATATAAATCGTATATATTATGGTACAGATACACGCTTTTTCTCATTAGGTTTAGGGGCTGCACTGGCAGTAATTTGGCCAGTTGAGAAGTTAAATACAAATATTCGTAAGAAATATACAATAATTCTTGATGTTACCGGATTTGTTTCTTTTGCATTGTTAATATTGATGTATTTTTCAAAATTAATGGATCCACAACAAGCATTTACTTACTGCGGTGGAATGTTACTCTTCACACTTGATGTATGTATTTTTGCTGCAGTTATTGCTCATCCGGGCAGTCATTGGAATCAGATTATGTCCAACAAAGTTTTTGATTGGATAGGTTCAAGAAGTTATGGAATTTATCTTTATCAGTTCCCTGTAATGATTTTTTTTGAAGATAAAATTGGTAATATTGGTGAGCATCCATTTATGTATCATACTATCGAAGTGATTTTGATTTTGTTGATTAGTGAGATAACTTACCGATTAATTGAAAAGCCAATGGGAAAAATTAGTTGGGATAAGACCAAGAAATACTTCATACGTATCTTTAATATAGAAACTAAAGATTACGTTAAAAAATTTCAAGCTGTATTTGCTATGCTTGTTTTGATTGTAGGTAGTATTGCAATTGCTGTTTCACCAAATGTAAAAGCTGAAGATTTTAATAAGAGTCAATTAGCTCAAAGAATTAATCAAAATACCAAAAAGCAAAAAAAGATAATGCTAAATTAATTGAAAACCTGAAAAAGCAGAGGAATAAACAAGAAAATAAATCTAAGATTGTTAAAGAGGCGGCTCAAGAGGCTAAAAAACATCCAGTTAACAAATCTTATGTAAAGTATGGAATTTCGCAGCTTGATTTGCAATTAGCACAAAAAATTCAAGTCACCGCAATCGGTGATTCTGTGATGGCTGGAGCAAGTAACAATTTGAAGCAATTGATGCCTAAAGCACTAATTGATGCAGCAGTATCTAGACAATTAAATGTGGCTTTTGGTCTTTTAGACAATTATCAAAATCAAGGTGTACTTGCAGATAATGTATTAATAGGCCTAGGAACTAATGGACCATTTTCAATGGATGATTTAGATCGAATTATGCATCAAGTTGGACCTAAGCGTAAAGTATTTTGGATTAATGTCCATGTTCCAACTAGAGATTGGCAGAATCCGGTGAATGATTTGCTAAGACAAGGTGCAAAACGGTATCATAATCTTATAATAATTGATTGGTATTCATATTCAAAGAATCATCCAAAATGGTTCTACGATGACCATACACATCCAAATATAGAAGGATCAAAGTATTACAGTGCGTTGATTACCAAAACAATTGTTAAGCATTCAAAATTTTAAACATATAGAATAGGATTTTCATGGAATTACAATTTTTGGGAACCGGTGCAGGGCAGCCTTCTAAGCAGCGTAATGTTTCAAGTGTTGCGTTGAAGCTGTTAGATGAGTTAAATGAAATTTGGCTGTTTGACGTTGGAGAGGCTACTCAGCATCAGATTTTAAGAACAAATATTAGATTACGAAAAGTTACTAAAATATTTATTTCACATAATCATGGTGATCATATTTTTGGATTACCTGGATTACTTTCAACTCGCTCTTTTCAAGGTGATGTAGGCCCATTAACTATTTATGGACCTGCAGGAATTGAAGATTTTGTTAAAATATCTTTGAAAGTATCTAGAACTAAAATTTCATATCCAATCCACTATGTGGAATTATCTGAACCGGGGTTAATTTGTGAAGACAGAGGCTTTAAAGTGTATACGGATCGTTTAGACCATCGCATTCCTAGTTTTGGCTTTAGAGTTGTTGAGGATTCTCATCCAGGTGAACTATTAATTGACAAGTTAGCAGAATATAATATTCCTAATGGCCCAATTCTTGGTAAACTAAAGAATGGTGAGCAGGTTGCTTTGGCTGATGGAACTATTTTGGATGGAAAAGATTTCTTAGGTCCTGAAAAGCCTGGACGAATTATCACCATAATTTATGACACACGTTCAACATCAAGCATTGCACATTTAGCTAAAGATGCAGATGTATTAGTCCATGAATCTACTTTTGCTGGTGATGAAAGTAAAATGGCTCATAATTATTATCATTCTACATCTGTACAAGCAGCTAAAATAGCTCGACAGGAAAATGTTAAACAATTATGCTTAAATCATATCTCAGCTCGTTATATGGGTGCTAAAGCTAAGAAGTTAGAAAATCAAGCTAAAAAGGTATTTCCAAATACCATTTTGGTAAATGATTTTGATCGGGTTAATATTCCAATGAAAGGTTCAAAAAAATGAAAGATTCATTAAGAAACAAAGTTGTTGTTATTACTGGTGCTTCGAGTGGTATTGGCCGCTCAATTGCGCTTGAAAGTGCAGGCCGCGGTGCAACGGTGATTTTAATCGCTAGAAGAAAAGATCGTTTAGAAGAAATTACTGCTGAAGCAAAAGAATTATCGGGTGCAGAGGCATATGTTTTTCCAACTGATATGGGTAAGCCAGAGAGTATTGAAAAAACTTTTGATGAAATTACTAAACAAGTTAAACATATTGACTTTTTAGTTAACTGTGCTGGCTTTGGTAAATTTGAAGAATTCATGGAACAAAAGATGCAAGATGTTACTAATATGTTCCAAGTTAATGTTTTGGGGCTAATGTACTTTACTAGATTGATTGGTCGTGTCATGATGGATCAAAAGACTGGTCAAATCATTAACTTTGGTTCAATTGCGGGCAAGGTTCCAACAACTAAATCTGCTGCATATAGTGCATCCAAGGCAGCAGTTATTCAATTTTCTAATGTATTACGTCTTGAACTTAAGCCATTTGGTGTTAAAGTGATGACCGTAAATCCAGGTCCTGTATATACTAATTTCTTTAATGTTGCAGACAAGACTGGTAATTATGTCAAAAATGTTCAAGAGTTTATGCTTGATCCAGATGATGTCGCATGGCAAGTAGTTCATTTCTTTGGTAGTGATAAGCGTGAACTTAATTTGCCACTTAGTTTAGCAGTTTTAGCTAAGTTATATAATTTATTCCCAACAATTGGAGATAAAATTTCTTTGGAGTTTGCTTCTAGAAAGTAATAAAAATGGAAAATCAAAAAAATTTGATTATTGGTTCAATCGTAGCTTTAATTGCAGTAATTTTTGTTGTTTTAAATACTTCACCAGTAGCAATTAATTTTGGCTTTTTCAAAGTGAAATTACCTTTGATTGTCGTTTTAGTGGTAATGGTAATTATTGGGATGGTTATTGCGTGGTTTTTCGGTCGAAACAAAAATGAAAAACAGCATAATAAGCTGGCAATTTTAGATAAAAACAAGAAGAAAAACTAATAAATCTTGATTTATTGCTTTTAGAATAGTATCATTGAATCACGTGAGTAATTCAGAGTCATTTGACTTTGAAGCTTAAGATTACAATAAAGGAGATCAATTAAATGGCAGTTCCTGCAAGACATACTTCTAAACAAAAGAAACGTTCACGTCGTGGTCATATTAAGTTGAGTGTTCCAGCTATGCACTATGATGCAACTACTGGTGAATACCGCTTAAGCCACCGTGTTTCACCAAAGGGTTATTACAAGGGTCGTCAAGTTGTAAATAACAACGATAACGGCAATAACTAATTAAAAGACACCTGTGACCATGGTGTCTTTTTTTATGCCTAGATAAGGAATTAATAAATGAAATTAGTATTTTTACATTCTAGTGATACTCATGGCTTTTTATTGCCTACTGATTATCAAAATAAGACGGATTACAATGCGCCTTTCAGTTTGAGTAGAGTTAGCTCAGTAATTAAGGCAGAAAAGAAAAAATATGGCGATAACAACGTTGTTGTAACTGATGCAGGAGATTGTCTGCAAGGTTCACCACTTGCTTCTTATGCACATTCTACAGGTGATTATAGTGATTTACGTAAGTTCACTGAAGCATATAATGCAGTAGGATATGATGCACGTTGTTTAGGTAACCACGATTTTAATTTTGGTTTAGATTATTTAAGCTACTACGTTGATAATAATACTGCACCAATTATTAATGATAATGTTCTAGATGCAGAAACTGATGTACCTTTCTTTGGTCGAGAATATATTATCGTTAAAAGAAATGGACTCAAAATCGGTATTTTGGGTATAACTACTCAATATATTCCTCACTGGGAACCTAAGGAAAATGTCGCAGGATTAAAGTTTGCCTCTGCATATGATAAAATTAAGCATTATGCAAAGATTTTACGTCCACAAGTTGATGTTTTGGCTGTAATGTATCATGGGGGCTTTGAAAGCGATCCAGAAACAGGTAAGGCGACTGAACCTCATCGTGGTGAAAATGAAGGCTATAAGATTTTAGATGAGATTCCAGAAGTTGATGTCTTTTTAACTGGTCATCAACATCGGCGTTTGAATTTAGTTACTAAAAATACAGCTATTGTCCAGCCAGGGTACCGTGGAGAAGCTGTTGCAGAAGTTATTGTTGATGTAGACGATGACACTAAAAAGATTACTAATATGTCAACTAAGTTAATCGATACTAAAGATTATGATCCGGATCCAGAAGTTTGGGATAAAGTTGTCGATTTAGATAAAAGAACTCAAGCATGGCTGGATAAACCAATTGCTCATTTAAATAAGCCTGCCCGTATTGAAAATGCTATGGAGGGCAGAATTGAGGGAGCACCATTTATTAATTTAATTCAACAAATGCAAATGTGGTTTACTGGTGCTGATGTTTCAGCAACTGCTGTAATGAGTGAAAATGCTAAGGGATTTGATAAGACGGTTACAATGCGTGATGTTTTATTAAATTATCCATATGCAAACCAATTATGTAAAGTTAAGTTAACTGGTAAGCAATTACGCCATATTGTTGAGCATAGTGCCGGTTTCTTGAAAAAAGATCGGGATGGTAAGATTGGATTCATTGATCGTTGGATCAAACCTAAGCCAATGCTTTACCATTTTGATGTATTTTATCCAGTGGAATATGAAGCTGACTTATCAAAGCCAGAAGGTGAACGGATAACTAAGTTGACTTTGCATGGAAAGCCTATTGAAGACGATAAGATTTATCACTTAGCTGTTAACAATTATCGAGCAATGGGTGGTGGTTTTTATCCAGAATATAGCATGGATAAGATCGAAATGACACTTGATAAGGACTATGTACAAATGTTTAGTGAATATTTGACACATGGCGATGTTGAAGTAGATACTAAGAAAAATTACAAGTTTTATTAACTAAAGTAAAAAGGCTGATAACTCTCTCTTTGAGGTTATCAGCCTTTTTATCTAAAAATAATTATTTTAAATTACTGTATTTACTATTATCTTTATGTGAGTGAGCGGTAATAGTTGCAATAATTGCTGCAAAAAGAATGCCAAAGATAACACCAATAATCAAGCAATTTTTCATGTCATTTGCATTAAATGAGGCACTTTGAGTTAAAGGACCAGCAATAAAGCCTACAACAAACATGTAGATTACGCTCCATACGATTGTGACAATATAACGACCCATCTTGATTCCTTCTTTCGCATAGAATTTTATCAAAAATAAAGTTTAATTTCAAACCTGTTTAGTTCAATTTGTTATACTTAATTTAACATATTTAAGTATTGAAAGGTGGTAAATTTATGCAAGTAGCAGCACTTCAAAACTTAAGTTCATTTACATTACTTGATAGTCCTACTAAAGTTTCAGATTTGATTAATACTGCTAAGGAAAAAGGCTATCAATCTGTTGGATTGACTGATATAAATGTGACTTATGGTTTGGTTAATTTTTATGAATTAGCTAAAAAAGCTGGAATCAAGCCACTTTTAGGGATGCAGGTGCGGCTAAATGGTTTAATAGATAGTACTCAGAAATATGACTTAATTGTTTTTGCTAAATCTGATGCTGGCTATCATAATCTCTTACGTTTATCTAGTGCCATTAATTTGCTAACTGAAAATGGTCAAAACGATAAAATTTTAACATTGAAAGAATTGACTAAGTATCTTAGTGATTTGTTGGTTATTGTTCCTGCTAATACTAAAAGTGAATTAGTGGCCTTATTTGAAACTAACCAACAATTAGGTAGTGACTTTTTAAGAGAATTAAGAAAATTATCTAGTGATGTATATTTAGGTGTTTATGCTTCTAAAAATGGCGAAAATTATATTAATTATTTGCGGACTTTAAATAAGCAATTCAATTTGCCCTTAGTTGCAGTTGAAGATACGGAATATTTAAAACCGCGAGATCAATTTTTGCAAAAGACACTTAGATCGATTAACAGTGGACAAAAATTGCAGGATATATTGCCTCTGGCCAAACAATCCGGTTCGCATTATTTAGCTAGTGCTGAAGATGTACTAGAACGATATCATCAATTAGACTTAGATGAAGCTGTAAATAATACTTGGAAGATTGCTCAAGAATGTAATGCAAACGTTGTTTTTCAAAAACCAGTTTTGCCTAAATATCGACAGAATAAATTTACAACTTCTGAAGAATATTTACGTTATTTAGCACGAACAGGATTAAAAGATAGATTTAAGCAAAAAACAATCCCTGCTGAATATCAAAAAAGGCTTAATTACGAACTACGAATAATTAATCAAATGGGCTTTGATGACTACTTCTTAATTGTGTGGGATGTAGTTAATTATTGTCATCGCGTAAAGATTACTACAGGTCCAGGAAGAGGATCAGCATGTGGTTCTTTAGTATCATATGCCTTAAAAATTACAGAAGTAGATCCATTAGAATATAATTTGCTTTTTGAGCGTTTTTTAAACCCAGCCAGACATGAAATGCCCGATATTGATTTGGATATTCCCGACGTACAAAGAGATACCGTAATTAAATATATGTATCAAAAATATGGAATGGACCATGCGGCTCAGATTTTAACGTTTGGTACATTAGCAGCTAAACAAGCATTACGAGATGTGGGGCGCGTATTTGGTTTAACCATGGTGGAAATCAATAAATGGGCTAGGGCAATTCCTTATTCTAAAGGAAAAATATCTTTGAAGCAGGCTTATGAAGAATCACGTGAGTTACGTTTGTTGGTTGATGCAACGCAAGAAAATAAGTTGCTTTTTCAAACTGCTATGAATTTGGAAGGATTACCACGTCATTATTCTATTCATGCTGCCGGTTTAGTGATCAGTGATGATTCAATTGCAGGTATTTCTGGGTTACAGGCAGGTCCATTAGGAATTCCTGTGACTCAGCAGACTAAAAAATACGTGGAATCACTAGGTTTATTGAAGATTGATTTTTTAGGATTGAGGAATTTAACTGTTTTAGGAAATATTTTAAATTTAATATGTGAACAGGGAATAAAGATTGATCCTAACGAAATTCCATTAGATGATTCGGAAACTTTGCAACTTTTTCAAGAGGGGAAAACTGATGCTATTTTCCAATTTGAATCTGGTGGAATTAGGCAAGTTTTACGCAAATTGCATCCTAATAATTTTGAAGATTTGGTGGCTGTAAATGCACTATATCGACCAGGTCCGATGCAAAATATCGATATTTTTATTGCACGAAAAAATGGACAAGCGGGTGTTAAATATCCTGATCCTAGTTTGAAACGAATTTTACAGCCAACCTATGGCATTTTGGTCTACCAGGAGCAGGTAATGCAAACTGCACAAATCTTAGCCGGTTTTTCACTAGGCGAAGCCGATATTTTACGGCGAGCAATGTCAAAGAAGAAACAAGATGTAATTGAACAAGAAAAAAGTAAATTTATTTCTGGAACAATAAAAAAAGGTCACGCCAAAGAAGTAGGTGAGCGTGTATATCGCTATATTGAGCAATTTGCTAATTATGGATTTAATCGTTCTCATGCAGTTGCATATACCAAGGTGGCTTTTTGGTTAGCATATTTAAAAGTGCATTATCCAGCGGCCTTTTATACTGCAATGTTAAATTCTTCAACTTCCGTAAAGGCACAGTCATATATTATGCAGGCCCAGGAAGCAAATATTAAAGTTGTGTCACCTGATATTAATCAAAGCAAGTTGGATTATTCACTTGATAATAAAAATATTTTAGTTGGGTTAAAAGCAATAAAAGGGTTGAGAATGGACTTTGCTCAAGAAATTGCTAACAATACTAAACCATATAAATCGCTAAATGATTTTTTAAGACGAATCGATCCTAAATTTCTACAGGTTGATGCTATAGAGGCACTTATTATGGCTGGTGCTTTTGATCAGATTGAAGATAATCGAAATGAATTACTAATTAACTGTAAAGAAATTATTGCAAATGTGCAGTTAACAGGACAAAATATGTCTTTATCAGAAATTTTAGGGGATGCACCACTAAAACATGCAGATAAGCCAACAAATGCTGAAAAGGCTGAAATGGAAGAAAAAGTTTTGGGCTTTACGACAACTACTACTCCTTTAGTTGCTGTTCAAAAATTTGCTCGAAAATTTAATGCTAGACCATTAAGTCAATTTCAAATAAATGAGTCTGGAATTAGCGTTGGTAAGTTGATGAAATTTAAGCCAATCCGTACAAAAAATGGTAAAAATATGGCTTTTGCTAGTTTTGCAGATTCCTCTAGTGAACAAGAAGTTATTATTTTTCCACAGGTATATGACAAATTTAGTCCAGCTTTGAAAATAGGAGAAATTTATTTGTTAGGATTGCGTACACAAGGCGATCGATTTGATCAAAATAAAAAGCAATATATGTTAACCAATTTACGTAAAGTAAACTTTAAAGAATAATTGTCTACTTTAAAGAATTGAATTATCAATATATGTAAGTGCTAACATAAACTCTGAAGTGAGAAACAATAAATTAGCCCAATTTTTGTGAGATTTTTGGTCTAAAAAATGTTAATATTTACTTGATGTGAGAAATTACACAAAATAATCATGATGAGGTGAATTCATGAAACGGATTGGTATTTTAACTAGTGGTGGAGACGCCCCTGGTATGAATGCAGCAATTAGAGCTGTGACAAAGACTGCTATCCATCATGGACTTGAAGTCTTTGGGATTCGTTATGGTTTCGCTGGTTTGGTTGCAGGTGACTTTATTCCGCTTACTACGGAAAATGTTGACCACAAGATTAGTGAAGGCGGTACTTTCTTGTACAGTGCTCGCTTCCCTGAATTTGCACAAGAAGAAGTGCAACAAAAGGGTGTTGAGCAACTAAAGAAACATGGTATTGATGCTGTTATCGTTATTGGCGGTGATGGATCATATCATGGTGCTTTAGCCTTAACTCGCCACGGCGTAAACTCAGTTGGTTTACCAGGAACTATCGATAATGATATTCCTTATACTGACTACACGATCGGCTTTGATTCTGCTTGTCGTACTGCTATGGATGCGATTGACAAGATTCGCGACACAGCAAGTAGTCACCACCGCGTATTCGTTGTTAATGTAATGGGTCGTGAATGTGGTGATATTGCTATGCGTGTAGGTGTAGCTAGTGGAGCAGATGCAATTGTTATTCCTGAACGTCCTTATGACGTAAAGGAAATTGCAGAAACTATTAAACGTGGTTTTGCAGATGGCAAAGATCATGGTATCATTGTCTTGGCAGAAGGCGTTATGGATGCCGAAGAATTTAAGGATGAATTACTTAAATACGGTGATTTTGATGCTCGTGCTAATGTTCTTGCACATATGCAACGTGGTGGCTCACCAACTGTTGAAGATAGAGTAAATGCTACTAAGATGGGTAACTATGCTGTTAACTTACTTCTTGATGGGAAGGGCGGTTTAGCTGTCGGCATGGAGAATGGTAAGTTGAATACCCACGACATTTTAGATCTATTTGACAGTAAGCACCAAGGCGACTTTTCACTGCTAGATGTTAATGAAGAAATGACTAAAGATTAGTCAGTTTTTGGAGAGGATTTATTAAATAATGAAGAAAACTAAGATTGTTAGTACTTTAGGACCAGCTTCAAACGATATTGAAACTATTACTGCTTTAGCTAACGCAGGCGCAAACGTATTCCGTTTCAACTTCTCACACGGTGACCATGAAGAACACCGTTCACGTATGAACATGGTTCGTGAAGTGGAAAAGAATACTGGTAAGCTTCTTGGTATTGCTCTTGATACTAAGGGTGCTGAAATCAGAACCACTGAACAAGAAGGTGGCAAGTTTACTATCAATACTGGTGACACAATCCGTATCTCAATGGACGATACTAAGAAGGGTAACAAGGACATGATCCACGTTACCTACGACGGCTTGTACGATGATACTCACGTTGGTGGTCACGTATTAATCGATGATGGTTTGGTTGACCTTTTGATCAAGGAAAAGGACGACGCTAAGAGAGAATTAGTTTGTGAAGCTCAAAACACTGGTTTAATCGGTTCAAAGAAGGGTGTTAACGCTCCAGGTGTTGAAATTCGCCTCCCAGGTATCACTCAAAAAGATACTGATGACATTAACTTTGGTTTGAAGGAAGGTATCAACTTTATCTTTGCTTCATTCGCACGTAAGGCTCAAGATATCTTAGACATCCGTAAGCTTTGTGAAGCAGCAGGTGCTGACTACGTAAAGATTTTCCCTAAGATCGAATCACAAGAAGGTATCGACAACGCTGACGAAATTTTACAAGTTTCTGATGGTTTGATGGTTGCTCGTGGTGACATGGGTGTTGAAATTCCATTTATGGAAGTTCCATTTGTACAAAAGAACTTAATCAGAAAAGCTAACGCACTTGGTAAGCCAGTTATTACTGCTACTCAAATGCTTGACTCAATGCAAGAAAACCCACGTCCAACTCGTGCTGAAGTTTCTGACGTTGCTAACGCTGTTCTTGACGGTACTGATGCAACTATGCTTTCAGGTGAATCAGCAAACGGTTTGTACCCAGTTAACGCTGTTAAAGCTATGGCTGAAATCGATGAACGTACTGAAAAGCAAATGCTTAAGCGTAACACTTTAGCACTTCAAAGATTTGAAGCATACAAGGGCTCAAACGTAACTGAAGCTATCGGTGAATCAGTTGTACGTACTGCACAAGAATTAGGTGTTAAGACTATCATCGCTGCAACTAACTCAGGTTACACTGCTCGTATGATTTCTAAGTACCGTCCAAATGCTGACATCGTTGCAATGACCTTCGATGAAAAGATCCAACACTCATTGGCAGTTGTTTGGGGTGTACAACCAGTATTAACTGACAAGCCTAAGTCAACTGATGACATATTTGAAAAGGCAGCAGAAGTTGCTAAGGAAAAGGGCTACGTTAAGGATGGTGACCTTGTAATTATCGTTGCTGGTGTTCCAGTTGGTGATTCAGGTACTACTAACTTGATGAAGTTACAAATTATCGGTAACAAGCTTGTTCAAGGTTTAGGTGTTGGTAACGGTTCAGTTATCGGCAAGGCTGTTGTTGCAAACTCAGCAGAAGAAGCTAACAGCAAGGTTAAGGAAGGCGACATCTTAGTTGCTAAGACTACTGATCCAGACTACAACCCAGCTATCAAGAAGGCTTCAGGTTTGGTTGTTGAAGCTTCAGGTTTAACTTCACACGCAGCAGTTATTGGTTTATCATTAGGTATCCCAGTTGTTGTTGGTGCTACTGACGCTACTGAAAAGATTTCTGACGGTTCAACTATTACTGTTGATGCTCGTCGTGGTGCTATTTACCAAGGTGAAATCTCAAACCTTTAATAATATATAAATAAAACAGATTAGCTAATCAAAAAATAGTCAGCTTTTGAGCTGGCTATTTTATTTTGTTCGAATATCTCTTATACTTATATATAAAGAATATGTAAAGTAGGAGATTTTTTAATGCTTGGAACTATTGCAAAAGGAAAAATAATTGATAAAAATGATAAAGCTTACTATGTTCAAATAGATGGCATTACTTATGAGCTTAAGAAGCATGAAATTACTCAAGACGATATTCCCAAAATTGGTGATGTGGTTGAAGGATTTATTTATGATAATAAAGATCATGATCGTGAAATGACACAATTTTTACCTTTTGCTCAACCAGATCAATATGGGTGGGGGAAAGTGACCGAAGTTCGTCCGGGATTAGGTGTATTTGTTGATGTAGGTCTTCCAGATAAGGATGTAGTTGTTTCAATGGATGATTTACCACGAGAAAAAGAAAGATGGCCACGTCGTGATGATCAGCTTTTAGTACGATTGGAAACTGATTATAAAGATCGTATTTGGGCAAAATTGGCTGATGAAGATATTTTTGATCAATTAGCAGCTAATTTCCCACGTGGTATGAATAATCAAAATGTTTTTGGTACAGTTTATGCTAGTCGTGATATCGGTGCTTTTGTATTAACTAATGATTATTATCTTGGTTTTATCCATGAATCACAAATGCCAAGACCGATGAGACTTGGAGAACAATTTAAAGGTCGAGTAATTGGTGTTAGCCAATATGGACGTTTGAATTTAAGTGCATTACCACGTGCATTTGAAGAAATTGATGATGATGCGCAAATGATTTTAATGAGTTTACGTAGAAGAGAAACTAAAACATTGCCATTTTATGACAAATCTGATGCTCAAGAGATTAAAGCTTACTTTGGAATTTCTAAATCAGCATTTAAGAGAGCATTAGGTCATTTACTTAAAGCTGGTTTGATTGAAGAAGATAAGGATGCTGGTACTATTACTTTGATTAAGGATCCAGAAGAGAATACTGATGACGAATAGTAATTTAGAAGATCAAATTGATGATTATCTACGTTATAGTCAAATTGAACGTGGACTAAGTGTTAATACTATCAATGCATATCGTCAAGATTTAGAAGAATATTTAACCTTTGTTAAAAAAGAAAATATGACTTCGTGGCCTACTGAAGCTACTGATGTAGATGCCTTTTTGGCTCGTCAGCATGATCTTAATAAAGCGACTAGTTCAATTAGCCGTCTTATTTCGAGTTTACGGAAGTTTTATCAATGGCTAGCTCGTCAGAATATTCAAAAATTGAATCCAATGTTAGAGATTGATTTACCTAAAAAAGAGCATAAATTACCAATTGCGTTAACTCAGGACGAAGTGGTAAATTTATTGGATCAACCAAATACTAAGCAGAAATTAGGCTTGCGCGATAAAGCTATTTTGGAGACTTTATATGCTACAGGTATGCGAGTTAGTGAATTAATAAATTTGAAATTACAAGATCTTCATGAAGATCTTGGTTTAGTGCGAGTACTAGGTAAGGGGGCCAAAGAGCGGTTAATACCTATTAGTTCTGTAGCACTTGATTGGCTAAAAAAATATGAAAAGCAAGTACGTGACCCACTTATATTAAATGTGGGTAAAGATGATGAACATATTTTTTTGAATAATAGAGGAAAACAGCTCACTCGACAAGCTATTTGGCAGATGATTAAAAAGTATTGTCAATTAGCAGGGATTGCTAAAGATGTTACGCCTCATACTTTACGTCATACTTTTGCTACTCATTTACTTGAAAATGGTGCAGATTTACGAGTTGTACAAGAAATATTAGGACACTCAGATATTAGTACAACGCAAATTTACACTAATTTATCGCAAAAACATATCTTGCAAGTATATCAGAAGACACATCCTCGTCTTTAGGTGAGAAAAATGCTAATACAATATAAAAAAGATTATGAAAAAACGGCAATGGGTCTTTTATCTTATTTGCCGGATTTTAAAAATATAAAAAATTTGAATGAAGAAATATCTTTGAATCAAGAAGATAATGACTTTATGTTGTATCTTTACCGCAATGAACAAAATAATATTGTAGGAGTTTTAGGTACACAGATTTCGGATCAATTTGTTGTAATTAGGTATCTATCGTTAGCACCCGGTTTTCGTGAGATAAAATACGAAAAAGATATTTTAAATGAGTTAAAAAATGAATATCCTAAAAAGCGAGTAACTGCAGTACCTGAATACACTAATTTGATAAAGACGGTTGAGCAAAAAAATGAACAAAAGTAATTTAACATTAGAATTACCCAACTTTGAAGGTCCATTAGATTTATTGCTACATTTAATCCAATCACAAAAAATAGACATTTATGATATTCCAATTGCGCAAATTACTAGTCAATATCTTGAATATTTAAAGCGGATGCAAAGTTTAAATTTGCAGCTTGCAGGTGAATACTTTGTAATGTCGTCAACATTACTTAGAATTAAGTCGCAATATTTATTGCCACAAAATGATTTTGTAGATGAAATTGGACCTGAAGAAGATCCAAGAGATGAATTAGTACAACAGTTAGTGCAGTATTCAGTGTTTAAAAAGATATCTGCATATTTTAAAGAAAGAAATGAAAAAGTACCAATTACTGTTTCTAAGGAAGCGAGTGTTTCAAAGTCTGTTAAAGTACAGCCACTTCCTGAAGGGCAAATCACTTCAGATGAGCTTGCAACTACGTTTAGTATGGTTTTACGTAGATTAAAATTACGTAGACCAGATACTGCTTCAATTAAGGTGGCAGAAACACCTATTACTGAGATGATTACTTTCTTACAACAAAGATTAACTAGAAAAAAATGTGTAAGTTTTTTCAGTTGCGCTGATCAGATGCAAAATGTTTCCGATGTAATAGGACTATTTTTGGCAATGTTAGAATTATGCAAAAAACACGAAATTCATGTTTCGCAAGCAAGAGAATTTGGTGATTTAAATTTAGAAAGAATTGATGTAAATGGCAAGTAAAGAGGCAAATTTAGAGGCACTTCTGTATGCAGCTGGTGATAATGGCATTGAAGAAACGCATTTAATCGATTTACTTGAAGTTAATAAAGAAGAATTAAGTGAAATAGCTGACGAATTGGAGAAAAAATTATCAACTGATACAAATTCAGGTATCCAAATAATTCATATTGCGCATACTTATAAATTAACGACTAGTCCTCAAACAGCAAAAGTAATTGAAAAATATTTTCAAAAAGATCTGACTAAAAATTTAAGTCAATCTGCTTTAGAAATTTTAGCTATTATTGCATATCGTCAACCAATAACTAGAGTAGAAATAGATGATATTAGAGGCGTTAATTCTTCTGGTGCGTTACAAACTTTAATTTGGCGAGGACTAATTGAAACTAATGGCACTAAAGATGCACCAGGACATCCTAAACTATATGTAACGTCAGATTATTTTTTGCAATACTTTAATTATCAAAGTTTGGCAGATCTTCCGTTGATTGAAGAATTTGCAGATAATGAAAATGACATGGAAATGGATTTATTTGATTCAAAAGGTATGGTAGACAGACAAATAGAGAAAGAAGGAGAATAATGGCAGAAAGATTACAGAAAGTTATTGCTGAAGCGGGTATTGCTTCTAGAAGAAAAGCAGAAAAGATGATTACAGCCGGTAGGGTTAAAGTTGATGGTCAAGTAGTTACTAAGCTAGGTACAAAAGTTGATACTTTTAGTAACATTACTGTAGATGATGAGCCAATTGAAAGAGAAAGCTTACATACTTATATTTTTTATAAACCTCGTGGTGTAGTTTCTACTGCTGATGACGATAAAGGTAGAAAAACCGTAGTGGATTATTTCGAAGATATACCTTATCGTGTCTATCCTATAGGACGTTTAGATTATGATACTTCAGGACTTCTTTTAATGACAAATGATGGCGAATTAGCCAATTTATTAATGCACCCTAGAAATGAAGTTTCAAAGGTATATGTTGCTAAAATAAAAGGAATTTTAACACCAGAAGAAATTAAAAGCTTGACTAAAGGTGTAAAATTAGGTCGTTTTAAGTCTGCTCCTGCTAAGGTAAAGGTATTGAAGACTGATAAACGTAAGAATACTCAAATCGTGCAAATAACTATTCATGAAGGACATTATCATCAAGTTAAACGGATGTTTAAAGCCGTGGGTCACTTGGTTGAAAAATTATCTCGTGAAAAGTATGCATTTTTGACATTAGATTCGTTAACTTCAGGTCAATATCGTGAATTGTCTAAAAATGAAGTTGACAAACTCATGAAATTGAATTAGCTTATAAGTGTAAATATTAATATTACAGGTTGTTGTCTTCAGGGCAGGGTGAAAATCCCGACCGGCGGTTAGAGTCCGCGACCCACGTAAGTGGTTGAATCGTTAGATACCGATAGTTATAGTCTAGATGGAAGAAGACAGACTAATAAAAATAAATCTTACTTTACTTTTGTGGTCTGTTGCTGAAGCAATGGACCTTTTTGTTTAGAGAGGAAAGTAAGTTATGGATAAGTTAAAAACTGGTGTCAACAGTTTAACTAATACTATTGCTTATGCGTTAATTGGCTGTATTGCATTTGTAGTAATGAAATTTTCATTTCCAATTATTCCAGGAGTAGGTTTTTAAAGTTTGATTTTTCAGATGTAATCATTACAATTGGGATGTTTATATTTGGTGCTATACCAGGTGTAATAATGGCATTAATTAGAATGATTTTAAGTCTTATCTTTGAAGGATTTGCTTTGCCAAGTGTAATTGGTGAAATTGCTGCTTTTTTAGCCACTATGTCATTTTCGTTGCCATTTTATTATTTAAGCAGAAATATAACACAGGAAAATAGAAAAACAAAAGTTGGCAGATTAAAACCGATTTTAGGCTTAATTATTGGTATTTTGGCAATGACGTGTATTTTAGCTTTAGCTAATGCCTTTATTTTAACGCCGGCATATGCCGTGACGGCTGTACCTAATTTACCAACTATTAATAGTTATGGTGCGTTATATCATTTCACAGAAAAAGTATATTTGGGTCAATTATTACATTTACCATCAATGAGTACATATATCTTCAGTATTATTGTTCCTTTTAATTTGTTAAAGGGAATCATTAATGCGGTAGCAATATACTTGATTTTTGAGGCTACAATTAAAACTATTAAACCGTTTGTACGTAAAAGATTTAAATTAAATTAATTAAAATCCCGTTGACTTAAAAAGTCGATGGGATTTTTCATATTCAAAGAGACCTAAAATATGCTAGAATTAATCCGTTAAGTGAATGGAGGAATTTTAGATGGATAAAAAATCAACTGGACCATACCAGCATTATGAACGGCCTACTAAGAAGAGGAGCTCACAAGATAAGCAACCGAGAGGCTCAGCCCGCTGGATTGCAGTTATTGTAATTTTAGCAGTTATTTTGATTACTCTTATTCCAGCTGTTCATCGCTTGGCTTCAAAGCACTCTCAAAAAGCTGAGGAAGTTCAAACTCTTAAAAAGGTTTCTTCTAGTTCTGCTAAATCATCAAAAGAAAAGAAAACTTCGTCTTCTTCAGCTAAAAAGAGTTCGTCACAATCTAGTTCAAGCTCAAGCTCGTCTAAAGAGACAACACCTAAGACTTATACTGTTCAAACAGGTGATACTTTAACTAGTATTGCAGAGCAATATGGTATGACAGTTGATCAATTAGCCAGATTAAATAATCTTGAAGACTCTTCAAACGTCAATATTGGCCAAACACTTAAGTTGAAATAATTTTTCAGAAAGGAAAAAGAGATTGATGATAAGATCTCTTTTTGGTGGGGATGCAAGTAGCAATAGATGGTCCTGCATCAGCAGGTAAAAGTACTGTAGCTAAGATTATTGCAAATAAGTTATCATTTGTTTATATCGATACGGGTGCAATGTACCGTGCATGTACAGTTATTGCCCGTGATCATGATTTAGATTATGGGGATGAAGCTGGAATTTTAAATGCCATTGATAAAGATGGAATTGAACTTAAATCTGAAGATGGTGAACAAAAGGTATATGTAGCTGGAAAGGATGTTTCTAAAGAAATTAGAACTCCCGAAATATCAGCTAACGTATCACAGGTTTCTGCTTTGCCTAAGATACGAGAAAAAATGGTTAGTTTGCAACGTCAAATGGCAGGAAAAACTAATGTAATTATGGATGGCCGTGATATTGGAACGACCGTTCTACCTAATGCTGAAGTGAAAATATTTTTAGTGGCTTCAGCTAGATCTCGCGCTGAGCGTCGACTTTTAGATTTTAAACAGCGTGGTATTAAAACTAATCAAACAGTTGATGAAATTGAACAAGACATTGCACAAAGAGACTATAAAGACTCTCATCGCAAGGTTTCACCACTAAAAAAGGCAGATGATGCTATTGAAATTGATACTACAAATATGTCAATTGACCAGGTTGTAGATGCAATTTTAGCTAAAATCAAAGAAAATTAAAAAATTTTTTTAAAAAAACAGCACAAAATAGTAGAAAAATATCACAGTTTCCTTTAAAATGGGACATGATATTGGGAGGTACATATGTCAGAAAACAGTAATCAATTTTTAGACGCATTAAAGCAAATGCAAGGAGTTGAGGTCGGAGATATTGTCGATGTCGAAGTATTAGACGTTGAAGACGGCCAAATCGATGTTGGTGTTGAAAATGCCGGTGTTGAAGGTGTTATTACTCGTCGTGAATACACTTCAGATCGTAACGCAGACTTACGTGATTTAGTTAAGCCTGGTGACAAGTTCAAGGCCTTAGTATTAAGAAGAGCTGGTGGCGATAAGGAAAATGGTGAATTCTTCTTCTCAGTTACCCGCTTAAAGGAAAGAGAAGCTTTCGACAAGTTACAAAAAGACTTCGAAGAAGGCAATGCTATCGAAGGTACTGTAACTTCATCAGTTCGTGGCGGTTTGCTCGTTGATGTTGGTACACGTGGTTTCTTACCAGCTTCATTAATTTCTAACCGTTACGTTTCAGATCTTAAGCCATACATTGGTAAGACTATGAAGCTTAAGATTACTGAAATCGATCCAAACAAGAACCGTTTGATTCTTTCACACAAGGACTTAGTTGAAGAAGAACGTGAAGAAGCATTTGATAAGGTTGCATCACAATTAGTTGTTGGTGACGTTGTTGAAGGTAAAGTATCACGTTTAACTAACTTTGGTTCATTCATCGATGTTGGTGGTGTTGACGGTTTAGTTCACATTTCAGAAATTTCTTACAAGCATGTTGACAAGCCAAGTGATGTTTTGAAGGTTGGTCAGGATGTCAAGGTTAAAGTCATTGGTATTGACAATGATAGACATCGTATTTCCCTTTCTATTAAGCAAACTGAACCTTCTCCATTTGAACAAGCTACAGCTGACTTAAACGAAGGTGACATTTTTGAAGGTGAAGTTAAGTCATTGACTAACTTTGGTGCATTTGTTGAAGTTGCTGATGGTATCCAAGGTTTGGTACACGTTTCAGAAATTTCAAACAAGCATGTTGATAAGCCAAGTGACGTTTTGAAGGTTGGTCAAACTGTTAAAGTTAAGGTTTTGAATATCGACCCTAACGACAGAAGAATCTCACTTTCAATCAAGGCTGCTGACTCAAACTCTTCTTCATCAGATAACCACAATTCTCGTCCACGTCGTTCACGTAACGAAAATACAGTTAACAAGAAGTACATGAGTGACAACGACAACGGCTTTGCTTTAGGTGACATCATTGGTGACCAATTAAAGGACCGTAAGTAGTCATTTCTATAAAAAAGTCGACCTATGTCGGCTTTTTTTATTTTTATACATACTATAAAAATATTTTTGCGAAGGAGGGCGAAATATGGTTTTACCAGTTGTTGCAATCGTGGGACAACCTAATGTTGGGAAATCCACACTTTTTAACAGAATAATTAATCAACGTCTAGCAATTGTAGAAGATAAACCTGGTGTAACACGTGATCGTAATTATGCACAAGCTGAATGGATGGGACATAAGTTTGATTTAATCGATACTGGGGGAATTACCTGGGAAGGCGGTAAAATCGAAGATGAAATCCGTGCTCAAGCTGAAATAGCCATTGAAGAAGCTGATGTTATTGTCATGCTAACCAATGTGGTAAATCACGTTACTGATCTGGATGAAAGAATTGCCCGTCTTCTTTATCGAACAAAAAAGCCAGTCATTTTAGCAGTAAATAAAGCTGACAATCCTGAACAGCGAAATGATATTTATGATTTTTATAGCTTAGGATTAGGCGATCCGATTCCAGTTTCAAGCAGTCATGGTACGGGGATTGGTGATTTACTTGATGAAATTGTTAATGATTTCCCAGCTGAAAAAGATAGTGAAGCTGATGATGTTATTTCATTTAGTATGATTGGTCGACCGAATGTAGGTAAATCTTCTTTAGTAAACAAGTTATTAGGTGAAGATAGAGTAATCGTTGCCAATGAAGAAGGTACTACTCGTGATGCAGTGGATACTCCTTTTACTAAGGATGGTATTAAATTTAAAGTAGTGGATACTGCTGGAATCAGAAGACGAGGTAAGGTTTACGAAAAAACAGAGAAGTATTCCGTTTTGCGCGCTATGAGTGCTATTGAGCGCTCAGACGTGGTTTTATTAGTTCTTGATGCAAGTACAGGCATTAGAGAACAAGACAAGCACGTAGCCGGATATGCCCATGAAGCGGGGCGCGGTATTATTATCGTTGTTAACAAATGGGATTTACCTGAAAAAAACAGCACTAGTGCTAAAGAATTTGAACGAGAAATAAGAAGTGAATTCCAATATTTGGATTATGCTCCTATCTTATTTGTATCGGCTAAAACGGGTCAACGTATTGATCAGATTCCATCAATGGTTAAGGAAGTTTATGACAATCAAAATCAACGTATTCAATCAAGTGTTTTGAATGATTTACTTCTGGAAGCAAGTAAGTTGGTACCTACACCAATGATTAAGGGAAAGAGATTACGTGTTTACTACATGACGCAGGTAAGCACTAATCCACCAACATTTGTTGTCTTTGTTAATGATCCAGAATTAATGCACTTTTCATATGAGCGTTTTTTGATAAATCAATTACGCCAAAACTTTGATTTTACAGGAACACCTATTAAAATTCTTCCTCGGAAGAGAAAGTAATGAAAAAATTATCAATTTTGATAAAAAACCTTGTTGTAATAAGGGTTTTGTGATATTTTGGTTTTTAGGGAACAATGATTAGTCGTGATCATTTTTTCCTTGTTTTTTCAAAACAAAGAAAAAAACTTGAACTTCGGGTTCAATTCAGGAGGTGAAATTATTTATGGCAAATAAAGCTGAATTAGTTTCTGAAGTTGCTTCAAAGACTAAGTTGACCAAGAAAGAAGTTGCTGCTGCAGTAGATGCTATCTTTGGCTCAATTCAAGACAATCTTGCTAAGGGTGAAAAGGTACAATTAATCGGTTTTGGTACTTTTGAAGTACGTCACCGTGCTGCACGTAAAGGCCGCAACCCACAAACTGGTGATGAAATCGAAATCCCAGCAAGTGAAGTACCTGCATTTAAGCCAGGTAAGGCTCTTAAGGAAGCTGTTAAGTAATATAAAATTTACTTAATAAATAAAAAGGCGTTGGAATTTGATTCTAGCGTCTTTTTTAGTACAATAAAAACCTGATTGGAGGCAAAAATGAGCTATTCAGAACAACTACTCGATTCAATTCAAAATCATGACTTTTCACAAAGTAAGCACTTATTAAAAAATGCTTTAGATAATGATGATCCCGAAATTCTTGCATCTTTAGCAGAAAACTTAACAGGATTAGGTTTTACTGATCTAGCTAAAGAAGTATATCGTGCATTGATTTCTCAATTTCCGCATGAAGATTTATTTAAAGTATATTTAGCTGAGATACTGTTAAATGATGGTGAAGAAGATGATGGCTTATCACTGCTTTATAGCGTCCCTGAGGGCTCTTCTGCTTATTTAGATAGTCTACTGGTACAAGCTGATTATTATCAAACTAGCGGCTTGATAGAGACAGCTAAGGACAAGCTATTACAAGCACTTAAAATAGCACCCGAAGAAGATGCGGTGAAATTTGGCTTAGCTGAATTAGATTATTTAAGTGGTGATTATGAACAAGCCTTAGCATTGTATGAAGATTTAATTCAAAGGCAAAATGTATTTGGTGAAATTGATCTTAACCAAAGATTATTTGCTACAAATGCTAAATTGGGTAATTATGAAAAAGCTGCTGATATTATTAAAAAACGTGGTGATAGTATTTTAGATATTGATAGTAAATACGAAGCCGGTTTAGTAATGCTATCTGTTGGCGATGATGATCGTGCAATTAAATTTTTAGATGAAGTCATTCAGCAAAGTCCAGATTACGTAAATGCCTATCCGTTATTAGCGCAGGCCTATGAGCATAAGCATGATTATACTAAAGTATTAAGAACTGCTCAGGCAGGACTTGCATATAATGAATTAGATGAAACTTTGTATTCAATGGGTGCAAGAGCAGCTGCCAATTTGGATGAATTATCAACTGCACGTGAGTTATTAGAAAAAGGATTAAAAGTCGCTCCTGATAATAGTGACTTACGATTACAGTTATCTAATTTATACTTACATAATCATCAGGATAAGGAAAATATTGCTTTATTCAAAGATTTAGATAGTAATAATCTAGAGCCTCAAGCTCATTGGAATATGGCTTTATCTTATGAAAGACTAGATAATAGCGAAAAAGCCCAAAGTGAATTTTTATTGGCCTATCCGGACTTTAAAGAAAATCCAGACTTTTTACGACAAATGATTTTATTTTTCAATGCACAAAGTAATACCGATATTACAAAACAATTGCTTGAAAAATATCTTAAACTTGTACCTGAAGATGTTGAAATGCAAGATTTATATAATAATTTGTAAAAAAATAAACCGACAATTTTGCCGGTTTATTTTTATTTGCGTATGAAAAAGTGATGTTTTTTCTGATTATAAGTGAAACCTTCACCTAATGCTTCATGAACTTCAATGATTGAAACAAAAGCATTAGGATCTTCCTGTCTAATTAATTGCTTTATGGTAGCAATTTCTCTAGGAGAAACGACAACATAAATTACACGTTTTTTATCTTGTTTGTAGCCACCTAGAGCATTTAGATAAGTAAAACCACGTTCTAGTTTTAAATCGATCATTTGTCCTATTTGTTTGTATTTATCAGAAATAATTAAAAGGCCCCGAGCTGTGTATGCACCTTGTTGGACGGTATCCATTACACGAGATAAAACAAAGGAGGCTAATAAGGTATAAAGCATATGTTTAATATCTAAATAAGACAAGGATGCAAATAAAACTACAGCATCACAAAATAAAAGTACTTTGCCTGAAGATATTCCTAGTTTTATTTGACAAACTCTAGCAATAATATCTGTTCCGCCGGAAGTTCCGTTATAGCGAAAAACTAATCCTAATCCTAAACCAGATAGTAAACCTGCTGAAATTGCAGAAAGGAAGAGGTCGTGTTCTAAATCTAATTGTTTTATAATAGGTACTGAGCGCCAAAACCAAAGAAAGAATGAAAGGCAAAGTGTACCCCAAATGGTATAAGCCAAGGCACGTTTTCCCATAAAACGGTAGCCGATCAATATTAAAGGGATATTAAGCATTAGGGTAGATAACCCCATATTAATACCCCAGAAGTGGCGCAAAATAAGGGAAATCCCGCTTATTCCTCCATCGGCTAACTTATTAGGGACAGAAATCATATCTAGACTTATGCCGTAAATAGCACATCCAAGTGCAATCATACAAATTTCGATGAGTGTATGCTTGTTGATTTTTTGCATAATGATTACCTCCTTATGCTTTTTACTTCATTCTAACAGACAAAAGTGATAATTAAAGAATAAGAAGAATTGAGATTTTATTAATGATCAAAATAGACAATTTACCAAATATATTTACAAAGGCAATGCCTGTTTTGCAAAGATTAGAAGATGCAGGCTTTGAAGCATATTTTGTGGGCGGTTCAGTTAGAGATGTCTTACTTGATAGACATGTTCATGATATTGATATTACCACTAGTGCATATCCAGAAGAAGTTAAAGAATTATTTGAAAAATCAATTGATACAGGTATTAAACATGGGACTGTGACCGTTCTTTATGAAGGAGAAAGCTATGAAATTACTACCTTTAGAACCGAATCAGGCTATCAAGATTTTAGAAGACCGGATCATGTGACTTTTGTGCAAAATCTTGATGAAGACCTTAAAAGACGTGATTTCACTATTAATGCTTTAGCAATGGATATTCGTGGTCAAATTATTGATTTATTCAACGGTGTAGAAGATCTAAAAAAACGTGTTATTCGAGCAGTAGGGAATCCTGAAACAAGATTTCATGAAGATGCACTAAGAATGATGAGAGCTGTACGTTTCATGAGTCAGCTGGAATTTAAGCTTGAAGAAAAAACAGAACGCGCTATTAAAGACAATCATGAGTTACTAAAGAAAATTTCGATAGAAAGAATTCGTGAAGAATTTGTAAAGATGGGGTTAGGATCCCATTCAAGACAGGCTTTTCAAGTTTTTTTGGATACTCAGTTAAGTGAGGATGTACCAAATTTTGCTGGCAAAAAAGATTTATTATCAGTTTATCCTAAATTGCAGTTTAGTCCAACTATGGAAACCAGCTTGTGGTCAATCATCATAATTTTATTAAAGATGCCAAATGAAAGTATTGGTAAATTTATGCGTGCTTGGAAAAATTCCAATGCAATGACAGAAAAAGTTGAGCGCATTATTAATTTGTTTGATTTAATTTCTGAACATGCACCCACAGATTATGAGTTATTCCAAGCTGGAGAAGAAACATTAATTAATACAATTGATGTGGCACATATTTTAGGGCAGCCTATATCTTCAGAAGCTTTAGTAGATAGATATATGGCACTCCCAATTAAAAAGTCTTCGGAATTGGCAATTGACGGTCGATTTTTAATTGAACAGGGAATGCGTCCTGGGGCTAAATTAGGTGAAACTTTGAATAATATTCGTAAGTTGGTTGTTTCAAGTGAAATAGAAAATACACAAGAAGCAATAGAGGTATATTTAGATGAATTGAAGTAATAAAAAATGCGGAGGTTTAATATAAAACCTCCGCATTTTTTAAACATATAGTAAAACAGAAAAATACATTAAGATTGATCCCAATATAACGAATAAATGCCAGATGGTATGAATAAACGCTACGCTACGCATACTAAATAAAATTGCTCCAATAGTATAAGCGATACCGCCACCAACTAATAGCCAAAATCCAGTTGAACTTAGGCGGACATATAAATATGGTCCAGACAATATTACTAACCATCCCATGGCTACGTATAATATCGTATCGAAAATAACGTGTTTTCCTCGATTAAATACGTAATAGATAATTCCAAAAATAGTTAATCCCCAAATAAGTCCGAATAATGTCCATCCCCATACACCACCAATAGCTACTAGTGAATATGGAGTATATGAACCAGCAATTAATAGAAAAATTGATGAGTGATCAAAGATTTGAAAAACATTTTTAGCGCGGGTGAAGACCAAGCTATGATATAAAGTGGAAAATAAATAAAGTAAAACTAAACACGCTCCATAAATAGTAAATGTTACAATTCGCATAGGACTGCCCGTATGAGCTGCCTTAACGATTAAAACTACTAATCCTGCTATTGCTAATCCAAAGCCGATACCGTGGGTAATGGCACTAAAGATGTTATCTAAAAGATAATATCTTTTAGATCTTTGTTTAGGCTCTTGCCAAAGTTGATTAATTTTCATAATGTAATACCTAATCAATCCTTTTTTCTTATGTAATTTTTTTGATACAATACTTAGTATATATTGCTCACATTTTATCATAAAACAAGGGAAATAAATTAGAATTGAAGGCGAATACGTTGTCAAAGATAAAAGTTATGACGGATTCTTCTGTCCAATTAACACCAGAAGAAATTAAAAAATATAATATTACGGTAGTACCATTAACAATTACTATTGATGGGCATTCTTATATCGACGGGGTTGATATTACTAGAAGCGATTTTGTTAAAAAGATGAATGAAGCTGAGTCTTTGCCCAAGACTAGTCAACCTCCGATTGGACGTTTTGTTGAAACAATTGAAAAATTAACTGCTGATGGTAGTCAAGTTATAGGCATTTTTTTGGCCAAAGCACTTAGCGGAACTGTTGATGCTGCAAGACAAGCTGTTGAAATAGCAGGTCAAACAGATAATGTAACAATCATTGATTCAGAACTCACTGATAGGGCTGAAGGTTTTCAAGTATTAGCTGCAGCTAAAGATAGCCAAGCCGGCAAGAGCATGGATGAAATTATCGCCCATGTTAAAAAATTCGTGACAACCAGAAGTTAGAAATGATGGTTGTTAACTTGCAAAACTTAATTAAAGGTGGTCGTCTGGGTGCTGTATCTGGTCGAATTGCTACTATGTTAAATATTAGAATTTCACTTCAAATGCCTAAAGGCGAGTTACAAGTTTATAAAAAAGGTCGAGGCAAAAAGTTTACTCGTGCATTTGATGAACGTGTATTAAAAGAAATTGCAGACAACAAAGATAGAATTAAAGAAATAGGAATTTCTTATGTAGACACGCCAGAACAAATGCAAGAACTAGCTGATAAAATTAAAGAAATCAATCCTGATATTGATATTCTTGTTGCAGAAACTAGTCCAATTATTGCTACACATGCTGGTAACGGGGCTTATGCAATATTGTATTATTTGGAGTAACTATGGCTTATCGAGAAAGTTTTTATCGTTATTTGATGACACAAAGAGATGCTGATTCGTCAGATGAAGTAGCTCAATTTGCTAATAATGCACAACATGATCTGACTTTTCCTAAGCAAGAACAAGATTATGAAGAATTATCAGATTATTTAGAACTTAATGCTAGTTATTTACCAAGCATGTCAGTTTTTGATCGTGCATATAAAATGTATGAAGAAAAAATGATGTATTAAGCCCAAGCCTAAAAAGCCTGGGCTTTTTTATTGGAGGTGTAAGAATGAAAATAATGGTTTTTATAGGGATCATTATGTTGGCAGTAGCATTTTCAACAATGATCCAGCAACGTTTTTTTAAGATAATATCTGTTAATTACATTGCAATGGCAATGGGAATGATTCTGGCATTAATTCCTCAAACTAATTTATTAATTGAAAATTTTAGCTCTGAGGTTTTTATGGGGTTAATTGTTGCACCCCTTTTATTTTTTGAAGGACAAAGAACACGGCTATACAGTATATTAAGAAGTTGGCGAGCAATCCTTGGATTAACAGTAATAATGATTGTTTTGGCAACTATTACAGCTAGTTTTGGTATTTATCTAAGTTTAGGTGTGTCCTTGCCTTTGTCATTTATTTTAGCTGCAATATCAACTCCGACTGATGCTACAGCTACGGAATCTGTAACGCATGGCTTAAAGTTACCTAAAAAAATAGAATTTTATCTAAAAGATGAATCACTTTTTAACGATGCTTCAGGTATCATTTTGTTAAATATGGGTGTTGATTGGTATATTCATCAACGTCTACGCGTTGGAGCTGCCATAGGCAATTTTTTGTATTCTGCCGGCGGTGGAATAATTTTTGGTGTATTAATTGCTATTTTACTAATTTTTTTACGACAAAAAAGTCCGCGATCAAAATATCATTTAGCTAATAGTGTTTTAATGTCTATAGAAATTTTGTTTTTATTAACGCCATTTTTTATCTATTTTTTAGCAGAAGAGATACATGTTTCTGGTATTATTGCTGTTGTGGCTGCTGGATTAGTCCATAATGTGGAATCGGAGCGCAGCCGTTTGACTAATGCAGCCATTTTTTATAATAGTAAACAAATTTCACAATTATTAACTGATATTTTAAACGGTATAGTATTTATTGTATTGGGTATTATTATTGTTCGTTCTATGCGTGAGGATGTCTTTAATAAACAAACAATTGAAGCAATTATAATTGGTATAATTCTGTATCTTGCCAATTTAATAGTTAGATTTTTGTATTGTCGTTTTTCTCCTTTAATTAAGGGAAAAATAAGTTCAAAAGATGCTTGGATTTTTAGTTTAGGTGGCATCCACGGTGCTGTTACTTTTGCTTTAGCATACACTTTAAGTGAAATGAGTGTCAATATTGCAGATTTACACTTGATTTTAATAAGTGAAATTACATTAATTTTGTTAAGTATGATTGTACCTACAATTTTATTTAGATTTATTCTTGAACCAGATAAACCAGATTTAGATCAAAGAAAAGAAGTTGATCGTGTACGGGTAGAAATGGTTCAATATGCAATGGAGCAAATGAATAAAATTTATTTGCCTAAAAAGATAAAAAAGCAATTAGAATTTGATTTGCGGGCACAGATGAATCAAACTTCAATAGAAGATTTTATTAAAGAGCTTAAATATACTGCTAAACAAAAAGAATTGCCTGAGGATGAAAAAGATTTTAGAGCGACAGTGTATCGTTATGCGTTTAGGCAGGAACGTAACTATTTAGGAAGAATTGTGCAGCAAGAACGCGAATACAGACATGGTTTTTTAGTTTTATATCGTGAAATTTTGATTGCTGAAGTTATTTTCTTGGGCGATGAAGAAATTGATTGATAAAGTTAAAACAAAAGAAAGGAATTAACTAATATGGCAACAATTCAATGGTATCCGGGTCACATGAATAAGGCACGTAATCAATTAGAAGATAAGTTAAATTTAATTGATGTTTTAGTAGAAGTATTAGATGCAAGAATTCCTGAATCATCTAGAAATCCAATGATTGAAGAATTGGTGGGAAATAAACCGCATATTATTATTTTAAATAAAGCAGATTTAGCTGACCCTATTTTAACTAAAAAATGGGCTGAAAAATTTAGTGGACCAGATAAGTACGTTTTGGCACTAGATTCGCTTCATAATACCAATATGCAAAAATTAATTTCATTGGTAAAGAAAGCTGCATCTGATAAAACTAAAAAATTAGAAGCAAGAGGAGCTTCTAATCCAACTATTAGAATTGCTTTGGCAGGAATTCCAAACTGTGGCAAATCAACTATTATTAACCGGTTAGTTGGTCGTAATGTCGCTGAAGTGGGAAATAAACCAGGAGTGACTAAAGGTCAAAGATGGCTTAAAACAAGTGCTAATATTCAAGTGTTAGATACGCCTGGGATTTTATGGCCTAAGTTTTCTGATCAAACTGTTGGTTATAAACTTGCCGCATTTGGTGCAATCAAAGATAGTATTTTTCATGCTGACGATGTAGCTTTATATGTTTTAGAAAGATTACGCGAATATTATTTAAAAGATTTAATTAAATTTTCTAAGTTAAATAGTGCAGATATTGAAAATTTATCGGATGCAGATATCTTATTAGCAATGACTGAAAAATACGGTATGCGAGATGATTATGATCGTTTTTCGTTGTTTATGTTGCAACGACTTCGTAAAGGTGCAATTGGCAGGATTACTTTAGATAGACCGGATGAATATGACAATTAAAGAAATTAAAGAATTACTAAAAGGCGATGTAAGTGAAGAGGAAATTGCTAATTTAGAAAAAGATTCGCGTTCTGGCGTACAAAAATTATTAATTAGTTATCGTAAAAAGCAGAAAAAGCTATTCGAAAAAAAACAGGCGTTTTTAGAACGATTTTTATATGAAAAGCAATTTTGGCAAAAAGGTCAGTTAGTAGCTGGAGTGGATGAAGTAGGACGTGGTCCTTTAGCCGGGCCGGTTGTGACTGCAGCAGTAATTATTGATCAAGATTTTGATTTACTGGATGTTAATGATTCTAAGAAATTGTCACCAGAAAAGCGACTTAAACTTTATCCTAAGATTCTTGAAGAAGCAGTTAGTGTTGCAGTAGGCGTGAAAAATGCACAGGTAATTGATCAAATTAACATCTATGAAGCAGATCGTCAGGCAATGGCACAAGCTGTTAATGCATTAGATATTAAGCCTGATGCATTATTAGTTGATGCAATGAATGTACCGGTTGATTTGCCACAGATTGAATTGATTAAAGGAGATGCGAAATCTAATTCAATTGCTGCTGCCTCTATTGTAGCCAAAGTGTTTCGTGATAAATTAATGGATGATTATGATAAAATTTATCCACATTATGGTTTTTCTAGAAATGCAGGCTATGGAACTAAAGAACATATTGATGCATTAAAACAATATGGTCCAACACATATTCATCGAAAAACTTTTGCACCAGTGAGTGATTTTTTTAAGTAAAAATTAGCTTTTTAAGAAAAAACACCCTTTTTTACGTAATAAAAAGGGGAGGCTCTTTTTTATGAAAAAGACAAAATTTTTATTAAAACTTAAACTGCAAAAGGGAATTGGCTACGTAAAGTTGCTGACAATTGCTAATAAATTAGATAATAAGTCAGAAGTTAATTTGAATGATCTGGAAAATTTAGATTTACCAGAAAAATTAATGATGGCATGTTATCGAGCATTTCAAGATTCAAAACTTGATAAATTAGTCACACAAATTTACCGCCAATGTGAGGTAATTGGTTTTTTTGATAAAGAATATCCTGAAAAATTACGGCAGATTTATCGTCCACCGATAATTTTGTTTGCACAAGGAGATATTTCATTACTTAATAAAGAGATAACTACAATTGTTGGATCACGTTATCCTACTGGATACAGTAAAGATGTTATTACAAGATTAGTTCCTAATTTGATTGAACAAAATATTGTTGTAGCTAGTGGATTAGCTAGAGGAGTAGATGCCTTAGCACATATCGCTACTTTGAAAAATAATGGTAAAACAATTGCAGTTGTAGGCAATGGATTAAATTATTCATATCCAAAAGAAAATGTTGATTTGCAAAATCAAATTAAGCAAAAAGGATTAATAATTAGTGAATATTTACCAGATACACCGCCTAGACCATATAGATTTCCTGAGCGTAATAGAATATTAGCCGGATTAAGTAAAAGTATAATTGTTACGGAAGCAAGGGAAAAGTCTGGCTCATTAATAACAGTAAGCCTGGCTTTACAAGAAAATCGTGATATTTACGCAGTCCCTGGTCCAATTACTAGCTCACTTTCTGCAGGGCCCAATCAGTTAATAGAAGCTGGGGCAATGCCAATTGTAGATTTTAAATTTAAAACGGAAAGATTTGACAATTGTTAAAGTATTATTTAATCTGACAGTATAATTAGTAAAAATAATATTTATATAAGGAGGCATTTAATGCCTACTAAAGCAAAGAGTAAATCAAAAACTAAAAAACGTAAAAAAATATTGGTCATTGTGGAATCTCCTGCAAAGGCCAAAACTATTGAAAAATATTTAGGTAGAAATTATCACGTTATTGCCTCAAAAGGGCATATTCGTGACTTACCTAAGTCACAGATGGGAATAGACTTTGAAGATAATTACAAACCAAAGTATATTTCTATTCGTGGTAAGGGTGATACGATTAAGGAGCTGAAGAGTGAAGCTAAAAAAGCTAAAGAAGTATATTTAGCATCTGACCCCGATCGTGAAGGAGAAGCAATTGCTTGGCACGTAGCTCATGCTCTTGATTTAGATGAAAATGCTAAGAATCGTGTAACCTTTAATGAAGTTACTAAGGATGCTGTTAAAGAAAGCTTTAAGCATCCACGTAGCATTGATATGGATACTGTTGATGCGCAACAAGCTAGACGTGTCTTAGATAGAATTGTGGGTTATTCACTCTCACCGATTTTATGGGCTAAAGTTAAGAAGGGGTTAAGTGCTGGTCGAGTTCAATCAGTTGCCTTAAAATTAGTTATTGACCGTGAAAAAGAAATAAAAAACTTTAAACCAAAAGAATATTGGTCAATTGATGCTGAATTTAGTAAAGGAAAAGATACTTTTAAGTCATCATTTTATGGGATTGATGGTAAGAAAAAGGAATTACCTAATAATGATGCTGTCAAAGAAGTTCTAGCTAAAATTGATAAGAGAAAGAACTTCGAAGTAGAAAATGTTGTTTCAAGACAACGTCGTCGTCAACCCGCTGCTCCATTTACTACTTCAACAATGCAACAAGAAGCTAATAAACGTCTTGGTTATAGAACTCGTAGAACAATGAGTATTGCTCAGCAACTATATGAAGGAATTAGTTTAGGAAAAGAGGGAACTGTAGGTTTAATTACTTATATGAGAACTGACTCTAAGCGTACTTCACCAGTTGCTCAACAAGAAGCTTCTAAATTCTTGCACGAAAATTATGGTGCTGAATTTGCTGCTAAAAGTCAAAGACATTTTAAAAACCAAGAAGATGCTCAAGACGCTCACGAAGCAATTCGACCAACTAGCGTATATAGAACACCGGAATCTTTAAAGAGTGTATTGACTACAGAACAATATCGTTTATATAAATTGATCTGGTCACGCTTTTTGGCTAGTGAAATGACTCCGGCCGTTTACGATACAGTAAGAGCAGATATTGTTCAAAATGGTGTAATGTTTAGAACTACTGGTTCTAAAATGAAATTCCCAGGCTTTACCAAAGTTTATGATAATCAACAAGAAAAAAGTGTTGATTTACCAGACTTACAAGAAGGCGATAAAGTCAAAATGACTAAGTCAGATAATAAACAACACTTTACTTTGCCTCCAGCACGATATACTGAAGCCAGTTTAGTTCGTGCGTTGGAAGAAAACGGTGTGGGTCGACCATCAACATACGCTCCGACAATTGATACTATTCAACGTCGTTATTATGTTAAACTTGATGGTCGTTCAATTGTTCCAACTGAATTGGGAGAAATTGTTGATACATTAATTGAAGAATTCTTCCCAGATATTGCTAACGTTGACTATACAGCACATCTTGAAAATGAGCTGGATGAAGTTGAAGACGGAAAGAAAGAATGGGTTCATGTGGTTGATGAGTATTATCAACCATTTAAGAAAGAATTAACTAAAGCAGACAGCGAAATTGAAAAGGTTCAAATTAAGGATGAACCTGCTGGCTTTAATTGTGATATCTGTGGTGCTCCAATGGTAATTAAAATGGGGCGGTATGGTAAATTTTACGCATGTTCACGTTTCCCAGATTGTCGCAATACTAAACCCATTGTTAAGGAAATTGGCGTGGTTTGTCCAAAATGTGGTAAAGGTGAAGTCGTTGAAAAGAAGTCGAGAAGAAATCGAAAGTTTTATGGCTGTTCACGTTATCCAGAATGTGATTTTGTTTCATGGGATAAACCAATTGGGAGAAATTGTCCAAATGACGGACACTTTTTAGTAGAAAAACACTCTAAGAAAGGTCCAGTTGTTTTGTGTCCAAATGGTGATTATAAAGAAGAGCCACAAGAAGGCGAAACGGACAAATAATTTTATAGAAAATAAAAGGTGATTTAATGCCAGAAAATGTAACTGTAATCGGAGCAGGACTCGCAGGTAGCGAAGCTACTTGGCAATTGGCTAAACGTGGAATTCATGTAGATCTTTATGAGATGCGGCCTAAAAAAGAAACGCCAGCTCATGAGACTGGTGAATTTGCAGAACTTGTTTGCACTAATTCGATGCGTTCAAATCAATTATCAAATGCCGTAGGTCTTTTAAAAGAGGAAATGCGTCATCTTGATTCATTGATTATGAAAGCTGCTGATATGACTCAAGTACCTGCTGGTGGAGCATTAGCAGTTGATCGTGATAGTTTTAGTAAATATGTAACTGATACTTTAAAAGGTATGGATAATGTTACGGTGCATGAAGAAGAAATAGTTAAAATCCCTGAAGATGGAATTACTATTATTGCAACAGGTCCGCTTACAAGTGATGCCTTAGCAAAACAAATCCAAGCATTTTCAGGTACTGATAGTTTACATTTCTTTGATGCAGCGGCACCTATCATAGCAGCTGATTCAATTGACATGGATATTGTTTACAAAAAATCACGTTATGATCGTGGTGAAGCTGCATACTTGAATTGTCCGATGTCTAAAGAACAATATGAAAAGTTTGCTAATGAGTTGATTAAGGCGGAAACAGCTCAACTACATGGCTTTGAAAATAGTGATGTCTTTGAAGGATGTATGCCGATTGAAGTGATGGCAGCTCGTGGAGCTAAAACAATGCTTTTTGGACCATTGAAGCCAGTAGGTCTTGAAGATCCTCATACAGGCGAAACTCCATATGCCGTTGTGCAACTTCGTCAAGATAATGCAGCAACTTCAATGTATAACATCGTTGGTTTTCAAACTCACCTTAAGTTTGGTGAACAAAAGCGTGTCTTTTCAATGATTCCTGGCCTAGAAAATGCTCGTTTTGTTCGTTACGGTAAGATGCATAGAAATACTTACATGGCTTCGCCTAACGTTTTAACAGCTAGTTATGAGGCAAAGAATCGTCCTGGATTGTTTTTTGCTGGACAAATGACTGGTGTTGAAGGTTATGTTGAAAGTGCAGGAAGTGGTTTAGTTGCTGGAATTAATGCAGCACGTGAAGCATTAGGGAAAGAAACTGTTGCGTTTCCTAAGAATACGGCACTTGGTTCAATGGCTAATTATGTAACTACAACTAGTGCTAAGCATTTTCAACCAATGAATGCTAGTTTTGCTCTTTTACCAGCTCTGGAAGGTAAGAAAATTCGTAAAAAGCGTGAACGCCATGAAAAGATTAGTGAGCGTGGTTTAGCTAGTTTAGATGCATTTAAAACAGAAGTTTTAGATTAATGATAAAAGAAAATGATGAACTAACCCTTTTTATTTCTTATTTGCAAAATGAACGACATTATAGTTCTAAAACGATTGCTTCTTATAAAACAGATTTATTAGAAGTGGAAAAATTTTTAAAAGAAAATGGCGGCTATAATGGCTGGAAGAATATAACAGAACGAGATATTCAACTTTATTTGCAGCATTTGTCTGATAGAAAGTTAGCTAGAAGTAGTCAATTACGACAAATGTCTAGTTTGCATTCTTTTTATCGTTTTTTGACTAGAAGAAAAATTGTACAGGTTGATCCAACACAACAGATTACTTTAAGGCGAGGAGAAAAAAAGCTTCCGGAATTTTTCTATGAACCAGAAATTAAACAAGTTTTTGATTCGTTAAGCGGAGATAAACCGTTGACTGTGCGCAATTTGGCCTTGTTTCAACTATTTTATGCAACAGGGATGCGAGTTAGTGAAGTTAGTAGTTTAACCTTAAACCAAATTGATTTAACGATGCAGACTATTTTGGTACATGGAAAGGGTAAAAAAGATCGCTATGTTGCCTTTGACGATAAGACGAAAAGATCTTTGACTAAGTATCTTGAAATTGCTCGTCCTAAGTTATTAAAGAACGAAGATGAACCTCATGTATTTTTAAGTAATTTGGGTAAGCCGATAAGTAATCGTGGAATCCAATATGTAATGCAAAAAACTTTTAATCAGGCAGGAATAAGTGGTAAAGTACATCCACATGAGCTACGTCACACTTTTGCGACAGCTATGATTAATAATGGAGCTGATTTACGTAGTGTGCAGGAATTATTAGGCCATAGTAGTCTATCTGCTACACAAATATATACGCATGTGACAATGGCTCATTTGAAATCAGATTATGAAAAATATTTTCCTCGTAATAAAGAAAGTTGAGATTTAATAATGACAACAATTTGTTCAGTAAGATTTAATGGAAAAACAGCTATTGCTGGAGATGGTCAAGTTACTTTAGGTGAAAAAGTAATTGCTAAGGCAACTGCAAGAAAAATTCGTCGTATTTACCATGATCGTGTAGTTATCGGCTTTGCCGGTGGTGTTGCGGATGCTGTAAGTTTACAAGATATGCTTGAAGGAAAGCTTGAAAGTTATAGTGGTGATTTACGCCGTGCTGCTGTTGAAATGGCACAAGCATGGCGTAAAGATCCAACTTTGCAAAAATTAAACGCAATGCTGATCGCTTTTGATGATAAAGATCTTCTTTTGATTTCAGGAAATGGTGAGGTTCTTGAACCTGATGAAAATGTTGTAGCGATTGGTTCAGGTGGTAATTTCGCTCAAGCTGCAGCCATTGCAATGACACGTCATGCTAAAGAAATGAAAGCCGATGAGATCGCACATGAAGCAGTTAAGATTGCGTCAGGTATTGACGTGTTTACTGATGATCATATTGTTACTGATGAAATTTAGGAGTAAAAAATATGGCTATAAAGACCCCAAAAGAAATAGTTAAAATCTTAAATGAATATATTATTGGCCAAGATGAAGCAAAAAAATCTGTAGCGATTGCTTTGTATAATCGCTATCGTAGAATGCAATTGCCAAAACAAATGCAACGTGAAATCACACCTAAGAACTTACTTATGGCTGGTCCTACCGGTGTAGGTAAAACTGAAATTGCTCGCCGCTTAGCTACAATTGTTGAAGCTCCATTTGTTAAGGTTGAAGCAACTAAATTTACTGAAGTTGGTTATGTTGGTCGTGACGTTGAATCAATGGTGCGTGACTTAGTTGGCGAAGCCGTTAGGATGGAAGAAAAAGACCAATTTGCACGTGTAAAACCTCAAGCTACTAAAGAGGCTAATAAAGAATTAGTTCGTTTGCTTGCACCTGGCGAAAAGCGTGAAAAACGTGAGAATCAAGTACAACAGATGCAAGATATGATGTCCATGTTAATGGGTGGAATGAATAACCAAACTAATAATAACCAAGAGGAAATTAGTGAAGAAGTTCGTAACCAAAGAATGGACGTAGCTGAAAAATTAAATAAGGATCTTCTTGAAGACCGTGAGGTTACTATTGAAGTTGAGCAAGCTCCCAAAGCTAATCCAATGAGCGATATGATGGGACAAATGGGCATGGACATGGGCTCAATGCTTAATGACATTATGCCTAAAAAGAAGGTTAAGCGTACTTTACCAGTTAGAGAAGCACGTGAAGTTTTAATTCAAGAAGAATCACGTAAATTAGTTGACTATGATACTATTTACCAACGTGCAATTGAACGAAGCCAAAATAATGGTATTATATTTATCGACGAAATTGATAAGATTATTGCTGGTAATAAGCGTAATTCTGGTGAAGTTTCTCGTGAAGGTGTACAAAGAGATATTTTGCCAATCGTTGAAGGTTCAACAGTTAATACAAAATATGGTCCTGTTTCAACCGATCATATTTTATTCATTGCAGCTGGTGCATTTGCTGAAAGTAAACCAAGTGATTTAATTCCTGAACTTCAAGGTCGTTTTCCAATTAGAGTAGAACTTAACGCTTTAACTAAAGATGATTTTGTTAAGATCTTGAAGGACCCACAAAACTCACTTTTAAAGCAATATATTGCACTGCTTAAAGCTGACGGAATTAAATTGATTTTTACTCAAGAAGCAGTTGATAAAATTGCAGAAATTGCCTTCGATGTTAACCAAGGAACTGATAATATCGGTGCAAGACGCCTTTCTACTATTTTAGAAAAGTTGCTTGAAGATGTTCTTTACGAAGGGCCAGATATGGAAATGGGTGAAATTACTATTACTGAAGCTTATGTTGAAGAAAAGCTTGGTGATATCATCATGAATAAGGATTTAACTAAGTTTATTCTTTAGTAATAATTTGTATATTTTAAGCACTTGAATGTAAATTCTAAGTGCTTTTTTGCATAAAAATATTCTGTTATATTCAGCCAATAATGTTAAAATATAGGTAATCAAAGCGATTACATTATGTTTTTTTATTGTTTGATATGTAAAGGATAAGTAAGTTATGGATTATACAATTGAAAATAATATGATTAAAGTCGTGATCTCAGATCATGGTGCTGAAATTCAAAGTGTAAAAAGTGCACATACTGATGAAGAATTTATGTGGCAAGCAAACCCTGAAATATGGGGACGGCATGCCCCTGTGCTTTTTCCAATTGTAGGTCGTCTTAAAAATGATGAATATACCTACAAGGGTAAAACATATCATTTAGGTCAACATGGTTTTGCCCGAAATGCTGATTTTGAAGTAGAAAATCATACCAAAGAAAGTATTACTTTTTTATTGAAAGACAATGAAGAAACTCGTAAAGTTTACCCATTCAAGTTTGAGTTTAGAGTAAACTATAATTTAATGAACAACTTACTTGAAGAAAACTTTAGTGTTGTTAATAAATCTGATGAAACTATGATTTTTGGCGTTGGTGGACATCTAGGCTTCAATTTACCAACTGATCATGGTGAAAATAAAGAAGACTTTTATTTTGATATGCATCCATCAGTAACCCGTGTTAGAATTCCTCTTAAAGATGCTAGTCTTGATTGGAATAATCGTTCACTTGCGCCTACTGATAGTTTAATTGCATTAAGTGATGATTTGTTTAAAGATGATGCTTTAATCTATGAATTACGTGGAAATGATAATAAGGTTTCGCTTAGAACAGATAAAAATAAATTTCACGTAAATGTTTGGACAAGGGATGCACCATTTGTGGGTATTTGGTCACAATATCCAAAAACGGATAACTATGTATGTATTGAGCCATGGTGGGGAATTGCTGACCGTGATGATGCTGATGGTGACTTAGAACACAAATATGGTATGAATCATTTAAAACCAGGAAAAGAATTTCAAGCTGGTTTTAGTATGACATATCATTCAACTACAGATGAGGTAAAATAAAAATTTTTAATGAAGATGTACCTAGTAATTTTCATAGTTTGATGGTGAAAAAGGTATTTAAATCGAGTTATTTAACAAAATAACTCGATTTTTTGGTTTGATGAAACAAAAATAAAAATCCCATTGATATTTATCAATAGGATTTTTATTTCTTAGATATACAAATTAATTAAAATTTATGAGCATTCTTAAGAATTTCTTTTGCTTTTTCTAGTGAATGATGTTCTGCTCTATAACGTTTAATGTCATAACCGTCTTCGTCTTTCAAATGACTAAGCTTGTCATCTAGATCTTTAAATTCAGATTTAAGATCATCGATAACCCCAGCTTCATCAGTGGTATACACAGAGTCTTTACTGTCATCTTTTTCAGCTTCGATCTTGATATCGTCTTCGCCGACTTTTTTAGCATGTTTTAAGATAGACTTGATATCTTTAATAGTTTCGTGTTGTGCAGTACGGTGGCGCTTATCAGGTTCACTTTCTTCAATTTTAGTTAAATGACTTTCAGCATCAGAAATCTTCTTAGCAATTCTGTCCAATGCTTTTAATTGTCTTTTATTGTAATCTGCCATAATATGAACCTCCTAAATATATATATTTACTTAATACACGATCAGTCTAGGTCTATTCTTAAAAAATATCAAGTAAATACACACGGTAGTAAACTATTTTGCATTACAATAGAAAAAATAAATTAAATTTTGAAACGCTTTTTTTCTTGTCCTTTTTCTTTTAAAAATGTATATTTAAAGAAAAATGAAAAAGGGGATTTTTATGAATGAGGATAAAATAGTTAGTTGGCTTGTTAAGTACAAACAATTAACTTTTATAAAAATCTTACAACAGACAATGGTCTCGCTCTTTCCTGTTGCTTTGATTGGAACATATTGTTGGACATTGGTTAATAGTTGTTTAACGACAAATAGTTTTTTTGGTCGTTTAACCAATATAACCAAATGGTTTCCAGATCATAATTTTGCTAGTGCAATAGTTAATGATGTTAGTTTAGCTACAACGGGAATTTTTGCACTTTATGCGGCATTTGTCAGTGCAGAACTAACAATGCGACATTATGGAAAAGCTTCTAGTATTGTAGGTATAGCAAGTGTTTCGTCATATATATTGATTTTTGTTCATACTATTCGCAATACTCAACGAGTGGAAATGAGTTATTATGGTGCGACTTGGTTCATTTGCGGTATTATTGTGGGGTATTTTGTAGGATTAGTTTTTGCTAAAGTAGGGCATGATATTCCGCGTATTAAAGATCGAGATATTATTAAAGAAATTTTTATTAATATTCGTCCCATGTTAATTGTGTTAGCTGTGGCATTATTGATTCATTTAGCTTTTGCAACATATCGGCAATATCAAATGGATCGTATAGTTGCTCAAAGTGTATCAACTGTAGCTAATCAACATAGTAGTTATGGCCTATCAATTTTGATATCTTTAATTACTGCCTTTACTATGTGGTTAGGATATGCTGGAACATTAAACTTTAGTAGTAATATTTTTGGTAGTGAATCTATTGCTAATTTGTCATATGCGTTATCCCATAAGACACCTTGGAATATCCCGTATCCTTTTACCTTACAAGCACTTTTTAATGGATTTGGAAAAATTGGTGGAGTTGGCGCTACACTAGCTTTAGTCATTGCTTTGATTTTACTTAGTAATAGAAAGCAAAAGCAAAAAGTTGCATTAGCTAGTTCTGTACCTGTTTTTTTTAACGTTAATTTTGCTTTAGTATTGGGTATACCAACAATTTTGAATCCAATTTATTTAATACCATTTGTTTTAACGCCAATTGTGAATATGTTTTTAGGTAGTATTGCAATCTTACTTAAAATGTTTCCACCATTAGTTTATCCAGTACCAGATGGTCTACCAGGTATTTTGGGACCTTTAATGGGAACTGGCGGAAATAATTTAGCTTTGATTTATACAATTTTCATTTTAATAGTAGATGTTTGTATCTATCTACCTTTTGTTAAATTAGATAATAAAGTCGCTGATAAATACGAGGAAAGTTTAAAATGAAAATATATAAAAAATGTTTGTGTCCTATAGTAATTTTAATAATAACCATTGTATTGGCTATTCCAGCTACAATTTATGCAAATCAGAATGCAACTAAATTACAAATGAGACGGGATTCTAGGATGTCACCTGTGATTATGATTCCAGGAAGTTCAGCATCTATTAATCGTTTTGACACATTAGTACAAAAAATTAATGAAAGAGACCATAAGAACCATAGTTTGCTTAAAGTATATGTTAAAGAAAATGGTCAATTGGTTTTCACAGGACGAATAAGACGTCAAGATAATGAACCTTTTATTGTAGTTGGTTTTCAAAATAATCATGATGGTTATAGCAATATTAAGAAGCAGGCAAAATGGTTTAATCTTGCTTTTAATGAGTTAAAGCAACGCTATAACTTTAATAATTTTAAGGCAATTGGTCACTCAAATGGTGGTCTTATCTATACTGCATTTTTAGAGAATTATTTCAATACAACAAGTAATCGACTTATTCGGATGAAAGTTTTAATGACAATTGGCTCACCGTATAACTTTGCGGAAACATCAAACCGTCCAACACAAATGTTAAAAGACTTTATTAAGAATAGAAAAAATTTGCCTAAATATTTAACTATGTATTCAGTGGCAGGAACTAAAAATTATGTAGCTGATGGTATTGTACCTGTTTCTAGTGTGGAAGCTGGTAAGTATATTTATCAAGGTGTGGTAAAACATTATACTCAGATCACAGTTACAGGACGATTGGCTCAGCATTCGGAATTACCTCAAAACAATCAGGTTTTGCAATTAATTGAAGAATATGTATTAAATGATACAGATAGAGTAGGCAGAAATAATAGAAGATAAAAAATAAGCTAAGAAAATTTCTTAGCTTATTTTGGTAGTTGAAAATCTTCTGTAGCAACGTAAAGCATTAAATTCTTACGGTAATAGTTAAGTGACTTTATTGAAATATTCAGCGTTTGTAGAATTTCATTATCGGATAATTTATGATTGGAAATAATTGAATAGACGAAGCTCATCCTCAATTTATGCGATGTTAATTGCATCCCAATTTTAGAACGGTCAGGTGCAATTGTTTGGTTAATTTTGAAATCTGAAGCATAATGTTCACCATTTTTACGACTGAATATGTATGGATTATCATTATTTGAATAATCTGTGTGCTTAATTATGTATTGCTTGATTTCATCATTTTTAAGTAAATCTAGTAATGTGTTGGTCCTTAAGACCACGATTTCCTTAGGCTTAAATCCTACAGCAACTGCTGCCATCATTTTAATTGTTTCAGGATGTATTCCTTTAATTTTAGCTATTTCAGGTATATGGTCCATCCAATTAATAATATACTTTTGTTTGCGATCAAATCTGTTACCACGTAAAGTTAATAAAGGATAGGTAATAATATAACCATATTCACTTAAAAAAACGAAATACATCTTAATATGACTAAGATATTTATTCACCGTATTGCTTTTCATGTGGAGGTTCTCTTCTAGTGATGCTAAAAAGTTACGAATATCGCCAGCCTTGACTTCATTTATATCAGCATCTTTGCCAACATTAGCAGTATAGTAATTCCAAAAAGTACTTATTGATTTTGAAGCAAGAGAGATGGTAGAATCAGCTAATTTCTTTTTTTGTTTGCAATAAGCTCGAAATTTATTTTCATAAGGAAAGCTCATAGTATTTTTCCTTTCTAATTATTTCTTTTTATTATAGCATCAAGTATATTGTTACTAAATTATTTTCCAACTTAAACCTTGCCATTTAAAAAAAGAAGTTGTATATTTTTATTTGTAAAGTAAAAAGGTGATGACGTTCACCGTTAATCGAGAAATCTAATGACGTCTACTTTATCCCAAGGGGTGGAGTGGACGTTTTTTGTTTGGAGGAATTCGTTTTGTCTACAAAAACTGGTAATTACATTAGTATTGCAATTTTTGCTTTTTTTGGTGGAATAGCACGTGCATGGTTAAATTCTAGTTTTGGCTTTTATGGCACATTTTGGGGCAACATTATTGGTTGTTTTCTATTAGCATTTTTCACGTATTTATTTATGGAATTTAAAGATGTACGACAATGGTTAACAGTTGGATTAGGAACAGGTTTTGTGGGGGCATTTACTACTTTTTCAACTTTTAATTTGGATGTTTTAAAGAATATACAAGCTAATGTGCCAATAACTGCTTTAATTTATTTTTTGAGTTCAATCATTTTTGGTTTTTGTTTTGCTTATTTAGGAATGAATGCCGGTAAGCAAGTGGGAAATTTATTGAGAAAGGAAGATTAAGTTGAATTTTTTATTAGCGGGAATAGGCGCCTCAATAGGAGCAATGCTGCGATATGCAATCACTAATTATGGAAAAAAGCATTGGGAATGGATTGGTAATAAATTCTCTAATTTACCCACACCAACTCTATTTATTAACTTAACTGGGGCTTTCATCTTAGGATTTATTTTTGGAATTAAAACAAACGTCTTTATTTATGCAATTGTTGGTACTGGAGTCTTAGGAGGATATACAACTTTTTCAACTATGAATACTGAATTAGTGGAACTATATAAGAGTAAAAACTATCGGGGATTTATTTTTTATGCTTTGTCTTCTTATTTAGGAGGGTTAATTTTAGTTTTTGTAGGCTATTATTTGGCAATTTTATTTTAAGTCAAAAAAGAGTAAACGTGTTTTGTGCGTTTACTCTTTTTTAATTAAGCTTCTTTAGTCAATTCATAAATTGCTTCAGCATAGATAGCAATAGAATCAATTAAGTCATCAACTTTCATGTATTCATTTGCTTGGTGCATAACCATTGGCGCATCTTCAGGTTGAGCACCATATGCAACACCGTGCTCGAATAATCGGCCATAAGTACCACCACCGATAACAACTTCATGTCCTTTTTTACCAGTTTGACGTTCGTAAACCTTAAGTAAAGTTTGAACTAGTGGATCATCACCAGGTACATAGTGAGGTTTTTCAAATGAGTCAAAACTAGCACTTAAAATATCGCTAAATTTTTCGGTAACTTGTTTTACCATTGTACTTGGATCTGTACCTTGAGGATAACGAATATTGTCTTTAAGAATGGCAACACCGTCTTCTTCATATTCAAAGATAGAAGGAGCGGATGACAAATCACCCATTAAGTCATCATGATGAAATACACCTAATTTCTTACCTTGGAAGTCTTCATGTTCAACGTCTGCTAAGAAGTGAATATAATTTTTATCACGACCTGCAAAGTCAAATTGATCTAAGAATAAAGCTAAAAAGGTAGCAGCATTACGCCCAACTTGTGGAGCAGATGCATGAGCACCTTGGCCAGTTAATTCAATCTGAGCAATATTATCATCAATTTCAAAATGTCCCTCTAGATTATTTTCCGCCAGAAATTCACCAAATTTAGCTTTAATTTCGTCAAGATTGTCAGCTTGAATAGTGGCAAAAGCCTTTTGTGGTGTAACATTTGTAGCAATACCGGCTTTAAATTTCTTGAGGACTACTGAGCCTTTTGGCTTATCGTCTTTGAAATTAAGTTCTAATGTGTAGATGCCTTGTTCACCATTAATAATTGGATATTCCGCATCAGGTGAGAAAACTTGATCAGGAGTCGGTTCATGTTTTAAGTAGTAATTAATACCAACCCAATTAGTTTCTTCATTAGTACCGACAATAAAGTCAATTTTCTTTTTAGGTTTAAAGCCAGCTTCTTTAAGTAAAAGCATACCGTAATAAGCTGCCAAAGCAGGTCCTTTGTCATCAGCTGAACCACGACCAATGATTTTTCCATCTTTAATAATCATCTTAAATGGATCTGTAACCCAGCCATCACCGGCAGGAACTACATCCATATGCCCAATAACGCCTAAACGCTTTTCACCTTCACCGTAATCAACGCGACCAGCATAGTTATCAACGTTTTTAACGTGGAAACCATCACGTTCAGCAAATGATAAAAACTTCTTCATTGCCTTAACTGGGCCAGGACCAACAGGATATTCAATAGATGTATTGTCTAAATCTTCTGACGAGTCAATTGCAATTAATTCGCCAAGATCACGAAGAATATCTTCTTTTTTAGCTTGAGCTAATTCCTTATAATCTAAATTCATATTTTCCCTCTTTTCTTATTTTTCGTTAGTTAAAATTTTATCAGAAATTCATTACTTTTAGCAATGTAAATAATTGTCAGAACTGAAAAAGAACCGATTTAACCGGTTCTTTTTCTTAGTTATATATTCATTTCACGTTTTTCTTCACGTCTACGTAGCCAAGGCAATAAGAAGCCTAATCCAAAGAGTACGGTAACTGTGATGATATTCATGATCAATTGGTGATTAAATGCGGTACTACCAAATGTAGCTTCTGCTTCTTGAGGGATAAAACCTAAGGTAGCACAGATGAAAGTGAAGATTAAGCACCACCAACCCATGATTAGGGCACCCGTTCTATTTTTTATAAAAACATAATCGGAATGAAATTTCTTTTGGTGCATACGCATCATGATAAAAGCAAAGAATACCCAACAAGTTTTGTATGGTGAAATAATACCGTTAATGTTTAATAACCAATTATAAATAGAATTGATATTTGGTAAAGTACCAGTAAGTAAAAGCAAGAATAAAGCCAAGCCACAAGTCAAAGTGTAAGAGTGGATCGGACGTCCTGTCTTGTCCTTTTTGCCGGTAAGCCACTTAGGCATGTACTTATCGGCAACGTCACCTGCGAATACACGACTAGATGCATCTAGTAACACGGCTAATTGTGCCATCATAAAGATGGCTTGAACGACGGCAAAGATGTACATTAAGACTTTACCCCAGCCTAAACTTTCCCCTAAAAGTTGGAAAGCATAGTAAGGTCCGTTCATCTTAAAGTCGTGTGGAATATGGTGAGCATTAAAGAAGAGTGCTAATGCTAAAGTACCAAAGATGGTTAAAAAGCCAGTCATAATAGCTAGCATCCACATTGCTTTAGGAAATTCGTGTTTTGGATCTCGCATTTGTACAATGTAAGGCGCAGCAAGTTCAGCACCAGACATAGCAAAAATCAATAAACCAGTAGTTGAGAAATATCTCAAACTAAACGATGGTTTAAATGCACTTAAGTTAAATGGCTGAGTAGCAATATGATGACCATGCATAACGGCCCAAGCTGCAAGTAAGACAAACAGCATAGACATAATGAACATGGCACCCCCACCGATTAAAGAAAGAAGCTCAAGTGAGTTCTTAATAGCATTTTCTATCAGGATAAAAGCCAAAATAATTACAAATGTTAAGATTCCGAACCAGAAAGTAGACATGTGCTTGTCTAAAGTATTATTGCCTAAAATAATCCAAGAGAATGAAACAATAACTGAATTGGATACGTCAACTAGATAAGGGACGGTTTGTACCCAATACATCCAAGAGGTCCAATAACCTAAAGTATCATTTGATGAATGACGAACCCAAGAAGCAAGTCCACCTGCTTGATCTTTAAAAGTCAACCCCATTTGACTACACATCAAAGCATAAGGAATAACATAAGCAAATAAAAGGAAGATCCAAGAAACAACAACGGATAATCCTTGGTTTTGAAATGGATAAAAAATATTTTCAAAACTAATAATAGTAACAAAGTCAATCAAAGCAATGACTGGCCAACTCATATAATGCTTTTTGCCGGGTTCGAAATTAATAGTTTCAATTTCTTCTGACATGAAATTTTCCTCCAAGTATAGTTATTCAATTTTCAACACTTAAACTTCCATACTTGGAGGAGAACATGGCATATGCACTTGTTTAAAACCCCCAATATTTATATAATTTGTTATATACATGTGCTTTATTTTATGAATAAGTAAAACAAATGCACAGTTCTGTAAAAAGATTATAAAGATTTATTTAAGTTTTGCAATATGATAACGAGATTTATATGAAACCTAGAAAGGAAATAGATGGATTTTTTAAAAATAGCTATTGGAAATAATGTTAGTATCGATAAATTAAAAGATTGGACATTAGTTCCAATTGGTCAAGCTGAAAATAGTGCGGAGCTTGCAGCTATTGTCATTAAGCAAAATGATATCTTAGCTAAATTAAAAGCTGATGAATTAAAAAAACAATCTGGGTTTCCGATTCCTGTGATTGAAGTAGAGCAGCAAGTTGATTCAAAAGTAAAACAAGATATAATTCAAAAAGCGGAGAACTATCAACATGAAATGGTGCCCGGTTTTTTAACTGATTTGATTAATTTCGCTCAGGCTAAACCGATTAGTTTTACTACGCCGGGTCACCATAATGGTCAATACCTTGATTTGCATCCCGCTGGTGTAGTATTCAATAGGTTCTTTGGCAAGAATATGATGTTTGCAGATACAAGCGATACCGTTCCTCAATTGGGTGATACGATGACTCATACGGGTACACCACTTGACGCAGAGAAAAAGGCGGCAGAAACTTATCATGCTGATAAAGTGTATTTCTGTACGAATGGTACAACTAGTGCTAATTCTATCTGTGCAAGTGCGCTTTTGTCTGAAGGTGATTTAGTATTATTTGACCGTAATAATCACAAGTCCTTATACAATAGCGCATTAGTTATGAGCGGTGCTAAGCCTGTATATATTCCAACTGATCGCAATGCTTTGGGATTAATTGGCGAAATGGACCCTGACTTTTTAACAGAAGATAAAATTAGAGCTGAAATTGCCAAAGTTGATCCAAAAAAAGCTAAATTAAAGCGTCCATTCAGATTAGCCATTGTGCAAGCTGAAACTTATGATGGTATATTTTATGATGCTAAGTGGATTCTTGATCGAATCGGAAAACTTTGTGACTACATCTTATTCGATTGTGCATGGGGCGGATTTGAAGAATTTGTTCCAATTATGAAACACTTATCACCATTACTCCTTAACCTAGGGCCTGATGATCCTGGTATTTTGGTAACTCAATCACTGCACAAGCAACAAGTTGGTATGGCTCAGGCTTCTCAAATTTTGAAGAAGGACTCCCATATTCAAGGCCAAAAGCGCTATGTTGACCACAAGCACTTTAACCATGAATACTTGAAGTTTGTTACTTCTTCATATGCCTATCCACTTTATGCATCTTTGACTGTTAACTCTTATGTTACTGCTGGTGAAGGTAACAAAAAGTGGTGGGATGAAATCTTGCGTATGGGTATTGAATGGCGTAAGGAACTTCTAAAGAAGTCTAAATTATTTAAGCCATTTGTTCCAGTTAACTTTTTAGATATTCCGACTAATGAATTGGCAACTAATGCTAAGTATTGGAATATGAGCAAAGAAGATAATTGGCATGGGTTTACTAAGATGGGTAAAGGCGAAGCAATGATCGATCCACTCAAGATTACGGTAAAAACTCCTGGTATTGATGTCCAGAATGCTAAATATGAAGAAACAGGTATTCCAGGTGCAGTTGTAGCAGAATTCTTGATGGAAAATCATATTATTCGTGCAAAGAACGACTTGAATTCGCTTTTGTTCTTGCTAACACCAGGTGATACTAAAGAAGAACTTGATACCTTGCTTGATGCATTTTTGAAGTTTGAAAAGTATTATAACGATGATGGTTTGGTAAAGGATGTCCTTCCAGTTTTGTACAAAGAATATCCTGATCGCTACAAGGGCTACACTGTTAAGCATCTTTGTCAAGAAATGCACGAATACTATAAAGAAAATAATACTTTTGTTTTGCAGCAAGAACTATTTGAAAAGCCGGGGATGCAAGATTACAAGATGACTCCTGCAGAAGCTGATCAAATGTTTAAGCGTAATGAAAATAAAGTAGTCAACCTTGAAGATGTGGTAGGTGAAACCGCAGCTGAAGGTGCTTTGCCATATCCACCGGGAGTCTTTATTGTAGCTCCTGGTGAAAAGTGGGGCACAATTGATCAAAAGTACTTCGAAGTTTTGGCACATGCAATTGAAAAATTTCCAGGTTTTGTGCCAGAAATTCAAGGAGTATATTTGGATCAAAATGCTGATGGTACGTTGAGAGTACAAGCTGAAGTTATTAAGAAATAGAAATAAAGAAGAAAAGGAAGTAAAGAATGAGTTTTTCTTGGAAAGAGAATTTACCACAAGAATTAAAGGAAAAAGTTACTAAGGTTGAGAAGATGATTCAACCTCGAATTGAAGAAATTGATGAACAAGTTTTGTATAACCAACAACGTGTTCTTGATTTATTTAGAAAACACCATGTTGGTGAAGAAGATTTAGTTCCATCAACAGGTTATGGTTACGATGATATCGGTCGTGACAAGATTGAAGATATCTATGCAGACTACTTCAAGGTGGATGATGCTTTAGTAAGACCACAATTTGGTTCAGGTACACATGCAATTACCGTGGGTCTTTTCAGTATGCTTCGTCCAGGTGATACTCTTTACTACTTGACTGGTACTCCATATGACACTATTCAAGAAGTTATTGGATTAGCAGGTAATAAGCCAGGCAACATGAAAGAATGGGGTATCAACTTCAAGACAACCGAATTAACAGATGATGGTGAAGTTGATTATGAAAAGGCCAAGAAAGATCTTCAAGATAAATCTATTAAGGTTGTAGCTATTCAAAGATCTCTAGGTTATGCAACTCGTAAGACTTTCACTATGGACAAGATCAAGAAGATGCTTAAGTTCATTAAGGAAGTTCGTCCTGACGTTAATATCTTTATTGATAACTGCTACGGTGAATTTTCTGAATGTGAAGAACCAACTTTCTATGGTGCAGATATGATGGCTGGTTCACTTTACAAAAATGCCGGTGCTGGTTTAGTTAAAGGTGGTGCATTCTTAGTAGGTCGCCAAGACTTGATTGATGGTGCCGGCTCACGTTTAACTGTGCCAGGTGCTGGTAAAGGTGAAGGTGCAACTTGGGGCTACTTACGTGATATTTACCAAGGTTTCTTTATGGCACCTCATACTACTGGTGAAGCACAAAAGGGTATGGTCTTTACTGCTGCGCTTTTAGAAGAAATGGGTATGGAAGTTTCACCTAAGTGGAGTGATCCTCGTAGTGACATTGTTCAAACTGTTACTTTTGGCAAGCCAGATCCAATGGTTAAATTTTGTGCTGCAATCCAACACTATTCACCAATGAATTCATTTGTTGATCCAATTCCATATCACCAAGATGGTTATGAAGATGAAGTAGTTATGGCTTCAGGCTCATTTGTGGAAGGTTCAACTATTGAATTATCATCTGATGGTCCACTTCGTGATCCATATATGCTGTATATTCAAGGTGGTTTATCTTACGCACATGATAAGATTGCCATTACTCATGCAGTTGAAGAAACATTTTATAAGTAATGAAAAGGGCATTTTAAATGCCTTTTTCATTTGAGCAAAAAGATTACATTACTCTTTTTCATTTAAAGCTTACTAATAGTTGATAAATTGAAGGGGCAAAAAAGGTAAATTAAATATTGGTTCAAATAACATGAAGAGAGCTATTAAAGATTTAGGCTTTTAGAGAATAAAGTTTCACTTGAATTTTAAGCTTACCAACTTGATCCTAATCCACCTAAAAAGTACTTCAATCTTCAGATCATGAATTAACTCCTAGAATGAAGCAGATTGAAGACTATGCTCATCAAAGTGGTCTTGAGATGTACTTATAAATACACTTAAGAAAATTTCTAGTGAGGAAGATTAAAATGGATAAAGATAAGGCAGAAAAATAATAAATAATAAAAACAACCTTGAGAATGATATGTTCTCAAGGTTGTTTTTATATATTCAATAATTATTTTTCTTCTCGCAAGATATCGTCAAGTCTTTGAACTGCTTTGTTTGAGCCGATTAAGGTAATTTGATCATGCGGAGCAATGACATCTGTAGCAAGTGGAACCTGATTCAATTTTCCATCATGAACAATACCAATGACGCTAACATCATAGTTTTTACGAAAATCTAAATCACCAAGTGATTGGTTAAAAAATCGTGAATTTTCTACACTAACTTCGATTAGAGAAATATTTTTAGAAAGGTTAAAGTAGTTAACCACATTTGGATGAAGCTGACGAAAAATTAGTTGACGTGCCATATCTTGCTCAGGCTCAATTACATGGTCAGCACCAATTTTTTCTAGAACTAAACGGTGATTATGGTTATTTGCACGAGTAGTAACATCAGGAGCACCAAGCTTTTTGGCGAGCATAGTGGTAATAATACTCCCTTCGACGTTTTCTCCCATAGTGACGAAAACGTGATCGAAAGAGCCGATATCTAAATCCCGTAGTTCGTCTTCATCAGTTGCATCTGCAATTACAGCGTGAGTAACTAAGTGAGCAACATCGTTAATTACTTCTTCGTTTGAATCAATTACAAGCACATCTTGTTCAGCCTTTAAAAGAGCTACAGTTAGTGCCATACCAAATTTTCCTAAACCTAAAACAGCAAAACTTTGATCAGCCAATGATAATTTCCTCCTCTGGATAACGATAACTTTGTTTTGAAGGATGTGATTTGAAAATAGAATACATGAATGTGTAAATACCAACACGTCCGATAAACATCAAAGCCATAATAATAATTTTTCCGAATAAATTAAGGTGCGGGGTAAGTCCTAGTGTTAATCCAACTGTGCCAAATGCAGAAACAGCTTCAAAAACAGCCTTCGTGACACCATTGTGACCTAAGGATGGTTGAGTCATCGTTAATAATAATGTAGCTAAGATGATTAATAAAATTGCAGAAAAGAATAAGGTCAATGCGCGATTAATATTATCACGGGTGAACCGACGATGAGAAAATGCAGGTTCTTTACCAGTAAATGTTCCAATACTTTGCAGGAAAAGAATACCGATAGTTGAAGTCTTAACACCTCCAGCGGTTGAACCAGGAGTACCACCAATAAACATTAAAATAATAGTAATAACGATTCCGGCAGTACTTAGTTTAGTGTAAGGAACTGAGAAAAATCCAGCCGTTCGTGGCGTAACTGCTAAAAATAGGGTGTTAAAAAATCGATCTACTCCATTTAAGCTGCTACTAAACTGCTTAAGATTTTGCTCACTAAATAAAAAGCCAATGATTGATAATACTAAAATAATCAAACCAACTGTTAAAGCAAAGCGAGTGTGCAAGGTAATCTTATGGCGAATATGATATGTTAGTAAGTCTCGCCATACTAGAAAACCAAATGAGCCAGCGCCAATTAAAAGCATAAATACAGTTAAAATATACGGATTATTGTTAAGCTGTTCAACTGATGGACCAAATAAATCAAAACCCGCGTTACAATAAGCTGCTGCTGAGTGAAAAAGACTATACCAGATACCTTTTTTAACTCCTAAGGATGGCTCTAATGCAATAAAAAGTAGTGCAGCTCCAACTAATTGAATGATTAATGAAAGTCTAATAATTAATTGTACTACGCGAAGCTGCGAAAGGTGATGTAGGTTAAGTGCTTCCTCAGTCAGCATTCTGGCGCCTAGACTCATTCTTTGATGAGCAAAATTACTAAGCATAACAGCAAAAGTCATGAAACCTAAACCGCCTATTTCGACTAAAATCATAATAATTAATTGCCCAAAGAATGACCAGTGTGTTGCCGTTGTAACTGTACTTAATCCTGTGACACAGACTGCTGATGTTGCAGTAAAAAGTGCATCTGAGTAATCAGTTGCACGTCCCACTTTGTCTGCAAAAGGTAGTGATAATAAAATACTTCCGATAAATATCAAAATTAAAAAGCCAATGGTTAAAGCTAGTGAGAATGTGATACGTCGGTGGAAGAGATGTATCAATGTTTTTCCTTCTTTCTGACTTGGAATACTTTAATTATAATCCTTAGATACAGGCATGACTTGATTGAACTGCAAAAATTCGGCTATCTGCGTGATAAAGAAAAAAAGCAAAAAAATCTGTTAAAATAAGGAAAATGTTTCATATAAGTTAGGAAAATCTATGAATCCAGAAAAAGTATTAAAACAAACCTTTGGTTATGATAGTTTTCGTCCAGGTCAAAAGAGAGTTATCGATTTAGTTTTAAATAGACAAAATGTATTAGCAGTAATGCCGACAGGTGCAGGGAAATCACTTTGCTATCAAGTTCCAGCACTGATGAATTCAGGGATTACTTTAGTTATTTCACCTTTGATTTCGTTGATGAAAGATCAAATAGATGCATTAAAGCAAAATGGGATTAATGCGGCAGCTTTAAATTCAGCAACATCACAAGAAAAAGTTAATCCTATTTTGCGACAGGCTTATGAAGGAAAGATCAAGTTAATCTACATCACACCTGAACGGTTGGCAATGGATTATTTCAGATATCAGCTAAATTTTTTAGATATTGCTTTGGTAGCAGTGGATGAGGCTCACTGTATTTCGCAATGGGGACATGATTTTCGTCCGGCTTATCGGCGAATATATGAAGGGATTACTTCTTTAAAAAGTAATCCCAATGTTTTAGCATTAACAGCTACTGCTACACCCGCTGTTCAAGATGATATCAGTGAACAATTAAATATTCCTAAAAAAAATACTATAATAACTTCTTTTACAAGGCCAAACTTGAGCTTTAAAGTGGTCGCTTTCCCTCAAAATACACCACTGTATATTGCTAAATATATTAAGTTGCATCCTGATCATGCAGGAATTATCTATACAAATACACGCAAAAAAGTGGAAGGATTAACTAATTATTTAGCTAAAAATAATATTTCAGTTGGAGCATACCATGGCGGAATGGAAAATAAAGAACGAGAAGATGTTCAAGAGGCTTTTCAATTTGATCGTTTTCAAGTGATAGTAGCTACCAATGCTTTTGGAATGGGAATTGATAAAAGTAATGTTCGCTTTGTTATTCATGCTTCAAGTGCTAGAAATATTGAGAGTTACTATCAAGAAGCAGGTCGTGCTGGTCGAGATGGTGAGGAAAGTGAAGCAATTATGATTTATCACTCAGGTGACTTGAGACAATATCGCTATTTTATAGATAAATCAAACGCTGATGAAAAATATCGTGAATTACAGTATCAAAAATTACAGTCTATAACTGATTATGCTAATACCGGTGAATGTTTACAAAGATATATTGTCCGTTATTTTGGACAAGATTGTGAGCCATGTGGTAAATGCTCTAATTGTTTAAATCAAGATGATTTAGTGGATATTACTTCCGATGCACAAAAGGTAATTGCCATGATTTATGAACTGGATGGACGCTTTGGTAAAAATATTGTAGCGCAATGTTTAACTGGTTCAGATAATCAAAAGATGAGAGAACTTAATGCTAAACAATATAAACATTTTGGTAGTTTGAAATTAAATCAAAAGGCAACAATTAGTTTAATTGATTATTTAATTGCTTCTAAATATTTAGAAGTAGAGGGGACCAAATATCCATTAGTTCATGTAACTAATCGAGGTTGGGATGTACTTGATGGTAAAACTATTGTAAAAAGAAGAATTGCTAAGGTGCAAAAAAGTATACGTATTTTTGATCATAATGAAGATGCAAATCTGTTTGAATTATTGAGAAAAAAGCGGTGGGAGATTGCTCAAAAACAAAAAGTACCTGCTTTCATGATTTTTTCGGATCGTAGTTTACATGATATGGCCAAAATAAAACCACAGAATAAGACTGAACTTTTACAGGTAACGGGTATAGGAAAAGCTAAAATGGAAAGATATGGTGATATTGTAATAAATGCTATAAGTGAATATGAAAATTAAAAGTTATCATAAAATAAGCGCCTTTATATTGGCATGAGAATATTTTTTTATTACAATATGTCTAAATGAAGGAAGGACTAAGTTATGGCTAAAAAAACATTAATTTTATATTATTCTTGGTCTGGTGAAACCAAGAAAATGGCGGAAAAGATCAATAGTGAAATTAAAGATAGCGAGCTCAAAGAAGTAAAAGTATCTGAAGGAACTTTTGATGCTGATATGTATAAGACTTCAGATATCGCATTAGATCAAATTCAAGGAAATAAGGATTTTCCAGAAATCCAATTAGATAATATAGATTATAATAATTATGATTTAATCTTAATTGGTAGTCCAGTTTGGTCAGGCTATCCTGCAACTCCAATCAAAACTTTACTTGATCAAATGAAGAATTATAGAGGCGAAGTTGCATCATTCTTTACTTCAGCTGGAACAAATCATAAAGCATATGTTAGTCACTTTAATGAATGGGCAGATGGTTTGAATGTTATTGGTGTGGCTAGAGATGATAGTGAAGTTGATAAATGGAGTAAATAATTTAAATAGTTAATCACTATAGAAGAGTCATGATTTTTCATGACTTTTTATTTTGCTAGAAAGGGATAATTAATGACAATTCCGAATCAAATTGAAGTACGTGGCGGTCGTGTTCATAATTTAAAAAATATTGATGTTGATATTCCATTAAATAAATTCGTAGCAATTTCTGGATTATCTGGTTCTGGTAAATCTTCTTTAGCAATGGGGATTTTGTATGAAGAAGGATCACGGCGATATTTGGATGCGTTATCTACATATATGCGCAGAAGAATTAAACAAGGAAGTCAGGTGGATGTAACCTCCGTTAAGCATATCCCATCTGCTCTAGCATTACGTCAAAGACCAAGTGTTCCTAATGAGCGAGCCACTGTAGGAACAATGAGCGAAACTTTCAATATATTACGTCTTATTTTTTCACGGTTGGGCTCACCTGTTTGTCCTAATGGGCACAGATTAAAGCCCAGTTTAAAAATTGCGGAATCAATGAGTCTGTCAGGTGAAAAAATGGGTCAGTTAACTTGTCCTGTATGTGGCGAAAATTTTTATGCTCCAAGTGCAGAACAGTTTGCATTTAATTCTGAGGGTGCATGTATAGAGTGTGGTGGGACTGGTAAAGTTCGCCAACTTGATGAAGATAAACTTATCGCTGATGAAAATCTTTCTATTAAAGAGGGGGCTGTTGCATCATGGAGTTTACCTGGCAGAAACTTTATGCCTAATGTTGCTGAATATGCTGGGGTTAGAATTGATATTCCGTATAAAGATCTGACTGCTAAAGAAAAAGATTTTGTCTTAAATGGGCCAGAGAAAAAATATAAAATGGATTTCTTATCTGGTACAGGGCGGGTATTTCATGATTTTAACGTGCTTTATGAAAATGCACATCAAGCTGTTTATCGTTCTGCACAAACAAGTAAAAGTGAACGTGCCCAAAAAAGAATTGCAGAATTTTTTACGTATTCAATTTGTCCTGTTTGTCATGGAAGTAGATTAAAGCCAGAATTGTTAAAGCAATGGGTAGGAAATAGTAACATCAATCAAGTTTCTCAAAAACAATTAGGTGAGTTACCTACTTGGGCAGATCAAATTCAAGCAGAGTTACCCGCTAATATGCATAAAATGGCACATGCCTTATTTGCAGAATTTTTAGATAATCTTCAACCATTATTAGATTTAGGTTTAGATTATCTAACTATGGCTAGAAATGGAAATACTTTATCTACTGGCGAACTTCAAAGGATTCAATTGGCGAGAACCTTACGTACAGAAACAACTGGAGTTTTATATGTACTTGATGAGCCATCAATAGGCCTTCATCCAGCTAATGTTGCAGGACTAATTAAGGTGCTACGTAAGTTAGTAAATCAAGGAAATTCTCTAGTAGTTGTTGATCATAATGTAGATATTATTGCAGCTGCTGATGAGGTAATTGAAATAGGACCAGGTTCTGGAGAAAAGGGCGGTCAAATTCTTGATCATGGACCAATAAGTACTATCAAGAATGATCAACAGTCTTTAATTCGACCATATCTTGATGGTAGTGCTCAGCTTCTTGCCAGAAAAATAGCTAATCAAATTAATAATGATGGCATTTCATTTGAAGTCAAAAATTATTTTAATTTAAAAGATATTAAAGCAAATATACCGTTAAATCAATTGACTGCAGTGACGGGTTTTTCTGGTGCAGGTAAAACTTCTTTAATTTTGGATAGTTTAGTACCCGCTATTAAAGCCGAAAGTAAAAATGAAAAGTTACCTAAACAAATCATTAATTTTTCTGCACCTGTTTCAAATGTGGTTGGTGTTGATGCATCCCCGATTGGTAAGAGTACCCGTTCAACTGTAGCTACGTATACTTCAATTATGAATAACTTGCGGCGTTTGTTTGCAAGTCAGCCACTAGCTAAAGAGAAACATTTTACTCCAACTTATTTTTCATATAATAACAAGCAAGGAGCATGTCCAACTTGTGGTGGGACGGGAATTGTTACATTAGATATTCAATTTTTGCCTGATATGCAACAGGTTTGCCCAACTTGTCATGGTGATCGTTATAATCAAAAAGTGCAGCAAGTTAAATGGCAGGGGATGTCTATTGTAGACATTTTAAATTTAGATATTGAAGGGGCATTACCTTTATTTAAAAGGGTTCCTAAGATTGAACGTGAATTAAAATTATTAAAAGAAGTGGGACTAGATTATTTACATCTAGGTGAAAGTACTCCGACTTTATCTGGTGGAGAAGCTCAGCGTTTAAAATTAGTTACACATTTGAGTCACAAACAATCAGATACTTTATTTGTTTTTGATGAACCAACAATTGGTCTTCATCCATTAGATGTTAAGACATTAGTTAAAGTGATGCAGAAGTTGCTTGATCAGGGTGCAACTTTGATTACGATTACACACGATTTAAATTTAATTGCTAATTGCGATTATATTATTGATTTGGGACCACAAGGTGGTAATAATGGTGGTCAAATTGTAGCAAGTGGTAGAGTTATGGATTTGATTAAAGATCCACATAGTTTAACAACACAATATCTAGCTGTTTATTGCGGAAAATTTGATATGTTTAAAGATAATAATTGATTTATTAGCTTAATTAATATAAAATTAAATAAAAATTAATTAATTATATTTTACTGTGAAAAAGGTGAATATATGAATTTAGTTAATCAAGCTCGCAATTTTGGGCTAATATTAGATGGTGCAATGTCTACGGCCCTTGAAAAACAAGGCGTTAATACTAATAATGACTTGTGGACAGCGGTAGCATTAGAAAATGATTTGGATAAAGTTTATAAAGTACACATGAATTATTTTAAAAGCGGAGCACAAATGACCATTACGAATACTTACCAGGCAAACGTGCAAGCTTTTAAAAAACATGGCTATAGTGATGAACATACTAAAAAATTAATTACTGATGCTGTACAAATAGCTAAAAAAGCTCGTGATGATTATCAAACGCAAACTGGTAAGCATAATTGGGTTGCTGCATCTGTTGGCCCATATGGTGCATATCTTAGTGATGGGGATGAATTTCGTGGAGATTATTCATTGACCCCTAAAGAATATTTAGCTTTTCACTTACCAAGATTAAAGATTTTACTAGAAAATAAACCAGATTGTTTAGCAATTGAAACTCAACCTAAGTTAGATGAAGTTATTGCAATTTTAGATTGGTTGAAAGAGTATGCTAATCAGATACCTGTATATGTAACATTCACTTTACATGATACAACCAAAATTAGTGATGGTACTCCTTTGAAAAAAGTAATGCAAAAGCTCAATGAGTATGAACAAGTTTTTGCTGTTGGTGCAAATTGCTTTAAACCATTTTTAGCAACTACTGCAATTGATCGAATGCGAATGTTCACTCAAAAAACAATTATAGTCTATCCAAATTTGGGTGGTGTTTACGATGAATTTGAACGAAATTGGATTCCGTTCAATGCCGACTTAGATTTCACTAAACTCAGTAAAGAATGGTATAAACATGGAGCACATATTATTGGAGGATGCTGTTCAACCGGTACAAAACAAATTCAACAAATTGCTACCTTTTTCCAAACTATTAGATCTACAAATTAGTCGATAGAAAATTATAAAATTTAATTTTTTAAACTTATTAAGAAATATTTTAAATTATTGAAATATTTTTCTTTATATTTTCCTTGTTATCTGTTATCATAATGTCGGAGCGTGTGATGAGCGCTCCGAGGATGAAAAGGCTAGGCAAGGTGTCTCTTATGACATTTGCTGATAGGAAGAAATTTGAAGGTGTAGAAAAGCCATTAAGGACATTTTCCTTAGTGACTTTTTCTTTTTGGTTATAATACCCAATAAAAAACGATAGCTGTGAAGTTAAGGGAGCTTCAGTAGCTATCGTTTTTTATCTTAAAAATTATTTTTTGAAGTTTGCGGTGTAACTTTATCCCAAATTGCATCAACAATTCCGATCCACATAGCACCTAATGCTACTGAACCACAAACATCAGATGGGAAGTGTGCATACACGTAAACTCTTGAAATCATAACTAAAATTAACCAGATTACTAATAGTACATCTAACCAAATTCTAGTTGTTTTATTTTTGACTAGTGCTGGAATCAAGATGAGCATTAACCAAAAGACAATAATTGACATTCCTAAAGTGTGTCCACTTGGAAAACTGAATCCATCATCAACTGCTAAGTGTCGAACAGGACGAGCACGTTGAATAACATGTTTAACCACCCAGCCAAATGCATCAGCAGTAATTAAAGAAATTACAATGCTGAGCGAGAGTGGGCGCTGCTTTTTAATCCATAAAATAATGGCAATTAACAACATCCAAACCAGATCAACTTTGGTATCGGCTAAGAACGTAATCTTAAGCATAATTCCTTTTAGGCCAGGAATTGTGTGTACGAGTTGTTCAAAGAAATTGTCGAATCCATTGATCCAGCTTGCATGCATCATAATTGAGATTGCCAAGATTAAAAAGATAGGCAATCCTATGCAAATAGCTGTAATATTTTTCTTTCGCATTTTTTCCTCTATAACCTTTAATTTTTAACGACATTAAAAGTTTATCATAGAATAGATATTAAAGAACAATTTTATTGGAACGGAACTTTATTATGATAATTAAAGAAGTAAAACAAAATAAGAAAAAATATTTATCTTTATTGCTTTTAGCTGATGAACAAGAAAATATGATTGATAAATATCTTGAACGTGGGACTATGTATATTCTAATTGATAGAAATGAAGTTATAAGTGAATGTGTTGTTACAAACGAAGACAAGATTTTAGAAATAAAAAATATTGCTACAGTTCCTGATTATCAAGGTCAAGGTTATGCCAAAAAATTAATTAATTTTTTATGTGAAAGATATAAAACTCAATATAAATTTCTGCAGGTAGGAACAGGTGATAGTCCTCTGACAATTCCCTTTTATGAAAAATGTGGTTTTAAAAGGTCTCATAGAGTTCATAATTTTTTATTGATAATTATGATCATCCAATAGTTGAATGTGGTAAAAGATTGATTGATATGATTTATTTAAAAAAATATAAATTATTAAAAAAATTAATTATTATGATATTTTTTTAAATCTGTAACTACAATGAAAAAAATAAATGCTAATATTAATCCTATAAAGATTAACATTTCTGGGGGCCTTTAAAACGAAAAAGATAAATTTAAAAAGGAATTTAATGAAAGCAGCAGCTTCATTGACAGTAATTGCTTCATTGCCAATGGGAGTTTTGGCAAATACCAAAACTGTACATGCTGCATATGATCAAAGTGAAATGCGTAGTTTTGTTAGAAGAACAATAGCTAATTATTATGCCCGTGGGACTACCGTCATTATTAAAGATGGTCATGCTCAACAAATTAGTTATGGTTATGGCTATTACGGTAAAAGGTTAGGTGCTGGTAATAGCAAGGTTGTTTATCCAGTATGTTCTTTGCAAAAAGTGATTACAGGAGCTATTATCACCCAATTGATTTATGCAGGAAAGTTTAATCAAGATACTAAGATTTCAACATGGTATCCTAACCTAAAAGGTGCATCCAATATTACTGTAGGAAACTTGATGACACACACTTCTGGATTGAAAGCAGCCGATACTGAAGTTAATCGTAGACGTATGTATTCTGAAGAGGACGCTATTAATTGGGTTGTTGATCGATTAAATGAAACCTCCCAAAATAATCCAGGTAATTTTTCATATAATAATACCAATTATATTTTGTTAGCGGGGATTATCCGTAAAGTAACGGGTCAATCTTATAAGCAAAATGTTCAAGAAAGAATTATTAGTCCTCTTAATTTGAAGCGGACATATTTCTTAGAAGATATTCCTGCGGGTATGACTGATGGTATTTCGTATACCTGGAATGCTAAGAATTATCAATGGGCGCAATATGTAAAAAAACAACAAGCTTCCCAATTAGTAGGTGCTGGCAATTTATTCTCAACACCAATGGATTATTACCGAATTCAAGTTGGCTTAACTAATGGTAAAATTTTAAATCAAGCTGAATTCAACTATATGACTCATTTGAGTTCAAGATCCAGCAATGGGTATTCCGGTGGGTTATATATGAAAAATAATGATAATTTAAAATTAGCATATGGTAACTTGTATAACACCCACTTTGGTAATTGGATTCAAATGACTTCTGATAATAGGAATGGTTTGATTATGTTCTTAAATCAGACTCAAAATGATGAAGCTAGAAATAAGACTATTGGTTATCAAATTTTAAATCATATTCAACCTAATACATTTAGTGCAAAATAGAATTTAATAATTTTTCCTGCAATTAACTTATGTTAAGCTAATAGCAGGATTTTTTTGATTGGGGTGAAAGTTAAAGTGATAAATGGAGGAGTGTTAATTAGTCAAGATTTATCTTGTGCAGGTCAAGTGTCAACATCAGTAGCTTTACCTATTCTTGGTGCATGTGGTGCCAGACCGACAGTTTTACCGACAGCAATTTTATCAACACATACTGGCTTTAAAGATAATACTTATCTTGACTTAAGTAATGAAATGTCTAGGATTATGTCCCATTGGCAAAAGATTGATTTGGAATTTAAAGCTATATATTTGGGCTATTTAGGTAAAGAAGCATTAGATTTTTGGATTAAAAATATTGAACAAATAATACGTACAAATCAAGTTGTTTTAATTGACCCAGCAATGGCGGATCATGGAAAGATGTATCGAGGCTTAGATACTGATTACATAAAAAAGATGCGTCAATTGATTTTTAAAGCGACAATTTTAACACCTAATATAACTGAAGCTGCGTTTCTATTAAATGAAGATATACCAGAAAATTCATTGGAGAAAGCGCAAGTATTAGCTGAAAAATTAGTGCAAAGATTTGCAATTCCTAATGTAATTATCACAGGAATTACATTGTCTAAAGATAAAATAGGCGAAGTGGGAATAACCAAAGAAGGAAAATGGTCTATTATTCAAGAAAAAATGCCAGGTGATTTTTTTGGAACAGGTGATATGTTTGCGAGTGCATTTTTAGCAGCAGTGTTATATGGGAAAAATTTAGAAAAAAGTTGTGCAATTGCAGCAGAATTTGTTAAATTAGCCATTATTGATATGGATCAAAAATTAGAATCCTTATTTGGACCTAATTATGCTGCTGGTTTACCATGGTTATTAAGTGAGTTAGAAAAGTAGGGTAATAGATATCATGGAAAGAGATAAGAATTCATTACAAGCATTAGTTTTAACAGGGTTGTTTGCCGCAATTATTTACATTGGTATTTGGGTAATTCGTATTCCAGTACCAGCAATGGTAGGACGTCCGTTTATCCATTTTGGTAACACATTAACCGCTGTAGCTATTTTATATTTAGGCTACCGCAATGGAATGATTGCAGGAATTATCGGTTTAGGTGGATTTGATTTACTAAATGGTTATGCTGCAACTTCCTGGTTAACGATGCTTGAAGTAGTAGTAGTAGCTTCTGTTTTAACCGCAGTTTTTAAAGGGATGAATTACCGAGATAGTAAGAAAAATATTATCATTTTGGGGATTATCGCAGGTGTTACTAAGATCTTTACTACATATTGCGTATCAATTGTTGAAGCACTAATGGTTGGTACGAGTCTTCAAGTTGCTTATATAGGTGCGTTTGTTAGTTTACCTGCTACAGTGATTAATTCAATTTCTACTGCAATTTGTACGCCAATTTTATATTTTGCGGTAAAAGATGCTGGAAAATTGATTTTGAAAAAAGCAAAATAATTTCTATTTGTTACATACAATACAAACAATAGATTTTACACTATTTATATTGGGTGCTATATTTAAATCATTAGTTTAATTCAAATAAAGGCAGGATAGATGTATGAATGAAGATCTTAAAAAGAAAAATAAGAGAAATAATCTGATCTTGTTAGTAGTTGGAATTGTAATCATTATTTCGGTGGTTGCAGGATTTGCTATACATAATCATCGTGTTACTACTCAAGCGGCAGCAGAGAAATTTGCTCAAACACACTTTAATCCTAATGTGAAAATTGATGGGGTAAAGGTAGGAAAATTGACTGTCACTAAGGCAATGAATAAGGTTAATAAAAATGCCAAAAACCAAGTTCAGTTAAAAAATAATGAATTAGTTTATAGCTACAATACAAATATTCAAACCATTAATAAGGCAGAGACACAAGCACTTTTTAAAAAGCAACAAACGAAAACTCCATCTGATAAGAAATATAAGTTTACTACTGAAGATTTAACTATTGCTAAAGACAAGTTAAATGCACTGAAAAAGGCAACCTTAAATTATAAGATTAATGGTAAAACTTATGTTTTAAAAGCTAGAGATTTATTGAACAATGTTACCTATCAAAATGATAGATATCAGTATGGTGACACTGCTAAATTAACTGCTAGATTAAATCAAATTAATAAAGAAGTTTCTACTCTGCATAAGAGTTATAAATTTACTGTACCTGTTAATAATAAAGTTAAAGGCAAAACAATCACTATTAAGAATAAAACTTGGGGTTGGGGTATTTATGTAAAAAAGGCTCAGCGTTTAATTTTGGATGCTTTTTCTAAAGGTAAAAAAGATTTCAATGGTGCAGATGCAATATATGGTTTAGGCTATAGCACTTATGCTCATGGCTATGGTAAATCAAACAGCGAAATCGGTGATACTTATGCCGTAGTTTCTTTAAAGAAACAAGAAGTATGGCTAATTAGAAAGGGTAAGTTAGCAGTCCATTTGAGAGATGTTGTTACTGGCACAATGGAAGGTAGCAAGAGTAATCAAACTCCACGTGGAGTTTGGTATATCCATTACAAAGAATCACCAAGTACCTTACGTGGAACTAATGATGATGGTTCAAGTTATGCTTCGCCAGTTAAGTATTGGATGCCATTTACTTTAAGCGGTTGTGGTTTCCATGATGCAAGTTGGAGAACTGACTGGAGTAAGACGGCTTATTTAAAGGGTGGATCACATGGCTGTGTAAATGTAAAGCCAAGTGAAATTAGAAGTGTTTGGAACAATATTTCTAAAAATGAACCAGTTATTATTTATGAATAAAATAGATTTAAAAGCTCATAATAAAATGAGCTTTTTTATTTTTGATTAGTAATTTTGTTTACAAATGGATAATAAAACCAGTATCATTGTATTAAAAGGCATAAAATTAAGAAGGATATAGCAATGAAGATAAATTTTAATTTTATTAAAAAAAGTCAGTTGCTGAAACAGTATGCCAATCAAATACAATCCATATTCATTCTCTATGATAAAAACGATTACGGTAAAGCCGTTAAGATAGTTGGCTCAATTTTTAATAGTATTATGGATACTCTCTTAAATATTGAGAATATTAAAGATAAAAATTGGGAAAACTTTAAGCAGATGCATATATATCCTGAAGCTATTCTTAATGATATTGCAATTATTGTTCATGGTAGTAAAGTTGCATCTAATGATGAGTCAATTACAAAGCAAGATTTTTTAACTCAACTTACAAGTTTACATGATTTTTTAGCTTACATAGTGAACGTGTATGAAGATGGTAAGGTAAAGTATTGGGATGCACAGCTAGCTTATAAAAGTAACTTAGATAAAGATAATTTATTTAAGCCACGTAAAGTAAACTTACCGGTTTCAGATAAAATTATTGATCAGGGACTAGATTTAAATTTTAATAGTGAAAAAATAGATAAAAAGTCAACGACATTTAAAGCTAAACAGATAGATAAAACTAGTGATATTGAAAAAAATAAAATTATTACTAAGCCGCTTGTTAAGCAAGTAGCCGATAAGCAAAAGCCAAAAGATAAAACCAAAAACCATAAAAAATCTAGAGTATTTAAGACTATCATCATGATTAGTATTTTGGTAATTATCGTAGGAAGCGGCTTTGCGATTAGTAAGCTATTAAATACTAATACTCATCCTAAGACTGTTGTTTCAGATACTAAAGTTTCTCGAAAAATCAATAAAAAGAAAATTGAAAAAGCAAAAAAGCTCGCATTGCAAAAAAAGAAAAAAGAAGAAAAATTAAAACGAGAAAAAGCTCGTAAAGAAAATTGGATTTCAGGGAGTATATATAGTCTAAACATTAAAACAAAAAGTATATCTGGAACTATTAATAATAAAATTAAGAAGCGCAATTTGGCCTTGCCTAACCCACAGCTAAATCAAAAGGTTTATATTGCATTTAATCCTAATTATATGGATAAAAAATTTATCAGTATAACTAATTGGAAAAAAGCTAAACAGGTAGTCAAAGATCAAAACAGTTTTAATAAATTGGCAACAAAGTCAAAAAATACTGAATATCAATTTAACGAAAATAAATTAACTATGAATATATCTGGACTTAAATGGAATTATCCAATGAGTCCATACAATGCAATTCAGTTAAGTAGACAAGGACGTAGAAAAGTAAATAATATATTTGCCAGGGCAGTAACTGATGCCAAATTAAACAAAAAAACAGGTAGAAATACTTTTATACTGACAAAAAAATTAAGTGGTAAAGATTACTCAAATACAAGTTGGGACAATTACCGTGCTAATTATAAAATTCAAGTTAGCTTTAATAAGGTTAAGTAAAAATACATTTATTACTTAACAAATAAGAAAAATAGAACTATCATAACCAATGGCTGGACGAAATATCCTTCCTCCTTAAAGAAGTGATTATAATCTATTTTCTTCATTTAAAAATCTTGCTAAAAGAGTATCTGTAAATATTTTTACGGATGCTCTTTTTATTATGATGATAATTAGAATTTTTACTTAGTACCTGGACGTTGTTTCTTTTCAACTTTTTTACCCATGGTCATATTATCATTATAGCCCCAAACCCAGGTAACAATGAATGCAACCACAATAGAAACAGCACTAGCGATTAAGAATGTGTAGAAACTGTTTAGTTGAGTAGGATGAGCCGGATTGAAGAAACTAGAAAATCCAATTAGACCACCAGTAAAACCGTACATTGTACCATGCATAAGACCGGTTACAAGACCACCAAATGCTGAACCGACACAGCCTGAAGCAAAAACTTTCTTGTATCTTAAGTTAATTCCATAAATCGCTGGTTCGGTAACACCGCAGAATGCTGAGATAGCAGCTGCAATACCTAATTCTTTCATGTCAGCCTTCTTTGACTTAACTGCAACAGCTAAAACGGCAGCACCTTGAGCGATCATAGTTGAACAAATAATTGCATTTAATGAACTTTGACCAGTAGAAGCAATTTGTTGAGCGACCAGTGGTACAACACCCCAGTGAAGACCGAAGATAACAAGTAGTTGGTAAAAGGCACCGATTACTAAGCCGCCGATCCAACCTGATGATGATACTAACCAATTAATAAATACTGCGATGCCGTTAGCAGCACCTTGAATAACTGGCCCCGTAATTACTAAAGTGATGGTTGATACAGCTAAAATAGTAATTAATGGTACGAAAATCATTTGTAAATAGCTTGGTAAAATTTTCTTAAGCCAATCTTCGCATTTAGCAGCAAGCCATGCAGCCAAGATCATTGGAAAGATTGAGTAACTGTAGTTTAAGAATTGGAAGTTCCAATTACCTAGATTAAACATCATCTTACCCGCAGTACCCCAACTAATCATTTGGGGATAAGTAATAAAACCACCAATTACAGCTGCAATAATTGGATCACTATTAAGTCGTTTAGCAGCCGAGAATCCAACTAAAATTGGTAGGAAGAAGAATGCTGAGTCAGCCATTGCACTAACTGTTATATAGACAGGACTTTTAACGTTTAATAATGCTCCAAGTTGTGGAAGAGTGAGTAAAGCCAAAAATCCTTTAATAATACCTGATGCAGCGATTACGCCAATTACTGGACTCATTGAACCAGTAATAAAGCCGATCAAGTTGCCAAATGCCTTTGAAACAGGATTACGGTCATCATTTTCATTAGTTTGTGGAGCAGGTTGATCACTTAAATTAGGAAGCTGTTTCATTACTGCATCATAAACATTAGTAACTTCATTTCCGATAACAACTTGATATTGACCACCAGCATGCATAACATCAAGAATACCACGTTGATTCTTTAATGCTTCGTCATTAGCTTTACTTTCATCTTTCAAGTAGAAGCGTAGACGAGTGATACAGTGAATTAAATTGTTAATATTATCTTTGCCCCCAACATTTTTTATGATAAAAGTTGCCAGTTCATCATATGAAAGCTTTTGATTTGAGGTATTCTTTTGTTCTACTTTTAGGTATGCATGAGCTATAACGTCGCCAGTTCTAGCAGGACCTTCAGAAACGTCTAAACCCTCAAGCTTATCATTTGAGTTTGTGATTAAAACCATAATGGTAGTATCAAGATTGCTACTTTTAATGGCTTTAAGATTCATTGTGGCAATATCTTGCCCGGCTTCAATAGTTTGACCATTTTTAACTAAAACTTCAAAAGGCTCTCCCTTAAGACTAACTGTATCAACTCCCATGTGAACTAATACTTCAAGCCCATCATCTGTGGTTATTCCAATAGCATGTTTAGTATCTGCAATCATTGAAACTTTTCCACTTATTGGTGCAACAACTTCACCATCAGATGGTGTAAGACCAAATCCTTGTCCCATTGCACCTTTACTAAAGATTGGATCACTTGTTTTACTTAATGCAATTACTTCACCGCTTGCGGGAGCGAGAATTGCAATTTCATTGTTTTCATTCATTGTTTTTCTCCTGTATAAAGCGTTTTCATTAGATTTAGCTATTATATTAAACTTGTATATACAAGTTGTCAATATATTTTTTGAAAGCGATCACAATATTTACTTTATAGTAACTTAAATTATGCTTTACTTGTCTATACATTTATGAATATAATAAATGTACAAAGAAAGGAAAGACATAAATGACGGAATCAAAATCAGACATTATTGCACAAGATATTGCTGCTAAAATACAGCATCAACAATTTAAAGCTGGTGAGTTACTTCCAAGTGAGAGTCAATTAACAACACTATATGGTACATCTCGCGAGACAGTTCGTAAGGCGTTGAATCAATTAACTGCGTTGGGTCTAATACAAAAAATACGTGGAAAAGGTTCAATAGTTTTAAATTTAGAAAAATATTCTTTTCCTATTTCTGGAATTACTAGTTTCGCTGAATTGAATAAATCTTTAAACATGCATGCAGAAACAAAAGTAATCACATTAAAAAAGATGGTTGATTTACCAGAATTTTTTAAGGAAAAATTTCCAGAGCAAAAAAGGCAACCAGGAATCTATGTTGAAAGATTGCGTGTAGTTAATAATGAGCCTGTCGTATTAGATTGTGATTATTTGTTTTCACCACCAATTGATGAATTACCAAAAGAGGCAGCAGAAAAATCTATTTATGATTATATTGAAAATAAACTTAAATTAGATATTTCATATGCTACAAAGGTAATTACAGTTGAAAAAATTGATGATAAATTTAAAAAGTTATTACAACTGGATGATAGTTTAGCTGTATTAGTAGCCAGTCATAATTTCTTGAATGACACTACGTTATTCCAATTGACATTATCTTTCCATAATCCAAGTAAATTTAAATTTGTTGATTTTGCAAGAAGACAGAAGATTAAATTGTAAGGAGAAAAGTATGATTAATTTAGGCAAAAAAATAATTTATCAAATTTATCCTAAATCTTTCTATGATTCAAATGGCGATGGGGTAGGAGATCTTCAAGGAATCATTCAAAAGATTGATTATATTAAGAAGTTAAATGTAGACATGATCTGGTTTAATCCATTTTTTGTTTCACCGCAAAATGATAATGGTTATGATATTGCTGATTATTACAACATTGATCCTCGCTTTGGTACAATGGCTGATTTTGAGAAATTGGTAAAGAAGCTGAAAGAAATCGGTGTGGGTGTAATGCTAGATATGGTGCTCAATCACTGCTCAACTGAAAATATTTGGTTTAAAAAAGCACTTGCTGGCAATGAAAAGTATCGTAAATTTTTCTACTTGAGAAAAGGAAAAAACGGAGGTTTACCTAATAATTGGCAAAGTAAATTCGGTGGTACTGCTTGGTCAAAATTTGGTGATACCGATTACTACTACCTTCACTTGTATGATCCAACTCAAGCAGATCTTGATTGGCATAATCCTGAAGTTCGTAAAGAATTATTTAAAGTGGTTAACTTTTGGCGTAGTAAAGGTGTCCATGGCTTCCGCTTTGATGTAATTAATGTTACGGGTAAAGCGGAAAAACTAGTTGATTCAACAGATCCTGTAGAAGAAAAGAGTTTGTACACTGATACTCCAATTGTTCATAAATACTTAAAAGAGCTTAATGCTGCAACTTTTGGTCAAGACCCTGAATCAATTACTGTGGGAGAAATGTCATCAACGACGATTGCCAACTCAATTGAATATTCAAAACCAAGTGAACATGAATTATCAATGGTTTTCACTTTCCATCATTTGAAAGTTGACTATCAGGATGGTGAAAAGTGGTCTAAGATGCCATTTGATTTTATGAAATTAAAGGAATTATTCACTGAATGGCAAGAAAAAATGGATCAAGGTGATGGCTGGAACGCATTATTCTGGGACAATCATGATCAGCCTTGGGCATTAACTAGATTTGGTGATACTGGTAAGTATCGTGGAAAGTCAGCTGAAATGCTTGCCACAGCAACTCATCTTATGCGGGGAACACCATATATTTATATGGGTGAAGAAATTGGTATGATTGATCCTGATTATTCTTCAATGGATGATTACGTAGATGTTGAGGCCAAGAATGCTTTTAAGGCTTTAACTAAAAAAGGTTTGAGTGATAAAGAAGCTTTTGAAATAGTTAAATCAAAAGCTCGTGACAATTCACGTGTACCAATGCATTGGAATAGTGAAAAATATGCAGGTTTTAGTGAACATAAGCCGTGGCTCATACCAACTGATCAAGAAAAAATTAATGTTGAAGAGGAATTAGCACATGGTGAAATTTTTAATTACTATCAAAAGTTAATTAAGCTGCGTAGAAGCGAAGATTTAATCTCTGATGGTCATATTAAGATGTTCTTGAAAGATGATCCGCAGGTTTTTGCTTATGAACGCTACTTAAAAGATAGTGATAAAAAGTTATTGGTATTTACTAACTTCTATGGTAAAGAACATAGTGTTAAATTACCCGAAGAATATCAAAACAAAGAATACCAAGTTTTAATTAACAATTATGATACTAAAGATAGCCAATTAACCGATGAAATTATATTGAAGCCATATGAAGCATTAGCTATTAAAATTAAACAATAAGATAGAAAAAAGTAGTTAACTTAATAAGGCGAACAGACAAATTATTACATCTTATTTTATGACTTTAGAAACACATGCTTGCTATAGTTTTGATAAAAATTTTGAAGTAGTATAGAGAGAAGTAAAAAGAAGTTTAGTCTTAAACAGACTAGACTTCTTTTTTACTTTAAGGTCAGATTTTCTAAATTACCTAAGGCTATTTTGGCTGAACGTGCAACATTTAATGTTTTACCGTAACTGCGATATTCTTGTCTCATTTTTATTAATTCTGAGGGATGCTCGAACCAGTAATCAATTTTTTGAGCAAGAGCTCTACTGTCTCCAGCAGAGAAACGATTATTTTCGCTTAAAGCATAGCTAACAGTAGAAGATAACGAACTATCAGCAATTACAGATACACAGCCACTAGAAAAAGCTTCCATGCAAGCCATTCCCTCTATTTCTACATCAGCACAGTGCACAACCAAATCGGTCTGAAACATAATTTCTTTCAAATCTGCTGGAGCAAAATAGCGCATGATAGGTTTCTTAGGAAGCTGTTTAGCTAATTTGGCATATTCCTTTTCTAAAGGTCCTTGTCCAGCAAAAATAAGACGGATTTCAGAAGTATGTTTGGATAGCTGCATTGCTTTGAATAAAGTTTCTTGTCGTTTTTCGTGTGAAAATCTTCCGATACATAAAATAGTGAAGGGGTGTCCAACTTTTTCTTTGTGCGGATTTTGAATAAACTTTTCGCTGATACCGTTTGAAACAATAAATAGCTTCTGTTTGAAATGATTTTTCTTTAACCATTTAGCTACTTTAGGTGTAGGAACTTGTAATGCAGTACAATTTTTAAATGATTTTACTTTGAAGAAAGTCATAAAGCACCAATTGCCAAATTGATTATTCAAAATTGGCACCGAAGTAGTAATGTTTTGTGGATATATATGAAAGGTACCTATTACAGGTTTATTTTGTTTCTTAGCAAGTTTTGCCGCACGCCATGAAACAGGAAAGGGGGTTTCAACTTGAATAACGTCTGCCCAACTAACTGCTTCTTTTAAAGTCTTTCTGATTGGTTTAGCAAAGCGAAAACCTTGTTTTTCAATTAAACTATGAATAAACGGAAGATTAATTTTTAGCTCAGGTACAGGATAATTTGCATCTTTTCCTGTAGAAATAATGCGTACTTCTTGTCCTAAGTTTCTATATTCATGTGTAAATCACTGAGTTGAAATGCACATACTGTTGCTTTGGTTAAAATAATCATCAATTACAATTAAGATTTTCATGTTTTTCCTTAAGATGTGTTAATAGAAAATGTTAGTTATAATGAAACCAATGAATTATAGAGATAAAAAATATGATCTTTGGTGCAGATAATAAAGTAGCTGCAATTAATGCAGTTGAAGTAACTAGTGATACAGCTGATATTGTAGTTAATATCACTTATGTAGCCGATAATCAGTATATGCATATCATCTATACGGATAGGAATGATGAAGTGGTTAGAATTGATAAAGTTAGTAGTCAAACAGATCAAACTGTAAATGTTAATTCTAATGTACCTAATGGTTGGAAATTGCTCGATAATGAAAAAATTCCAGCAACTATTCACTTTACTGGAACGCCAATAGCTGATATCAAGTTAACAATTGAACATAGTTTTACTAAGGTTACTCATGACAAGCCAGTTGAGTTAAATAGTAAGACTATTACAGGTCAAACAATTAGTGGTGCTCATCAAAATGATTTGAATCAGGTGATCACTCGTAAAATTACAATATATGAACCTGATAAAAAGGTACAAACAATTAAACAAATTGCTAGAATTTACCGTAATGCCATGATAGATAATGTTACTGGTAAAGTAAAATATAATGATTGGTCAAACAGATCAAAATATAGTCATCACTTATAGCGCTAATATTCAACAAGTTAAAATTCTATATGTTGATGAAAAAGGTAGTGAAGTTTCATCAATGTTATTGAAGGGGAATACTGATCAAACAGTTAATGTCAGTTATTCAGTACCAGACCATTGGATAGCTATCTCTGGTCAAGATAGTCCATTGCAATATACATTTAAGGCAAAAGATAATAAAAATATTGTAATTAGAATTGGTCATAAGTTAGAAGATCAAGAAAATGATATCCATAAAATAATTCGCAATGTTAATATTGTGAATCCCGATGGTAGTGTAGCTAAAGTATCGCAAACAGCTATCTTTACAAGAGTTCATCAACGTGATGAAGTAACTGGGGAAGAAGTTTATGGTAACTGGGATAAGATATCGCAAGATTTTAATGCTATAGATATACCCAAAATATTTGGTTATACTGCAACTTCTTCAGTTGGAAAGATGACTGTAACTCCGGATTCACAGAGTGAAAATATAACTATTACTTATACGGCTGATATTCAAAATAATAAAATTGTGATAATTGATGATGAAAGCCATGGATCCCAAATTAATACAGTTGGGTTTACTGGTAAAACTGGGAAGAGTATTGCATGGCAAGTAACTATACCAGAAAATTATGATTTAGCTGCTGGTGGTAAGATATCAGGGAATTATACTTTTAATGCTGTGAATCAAATCCCAATTGAAGTTCATGTTCGGCATAAGCATGTACAAGATGACGAATCTAAATCAGTTACACGAACCATCGTTACTAACTTGCCAGGATTAGATAAATCTGAAATTGTTCAAACTGTAACATTTAGTAGAATTATAGATAAGGATTTAGTAGATGGTAATTAAGTTATGGTGCATGGAAATCTGACTCGGATACTAAATGGGATGCATTTATTCCTTCAACAATTAAAGGTTATACTCCGGATAAACTAGAAATTGTTAAAGAAAATGTTTCTGTTGATACTAAAAATCAAACTATTGTAATAGATTACATAGAAAATGTTGCTCATGTAAATTTGGATGGGAAAATAGCCCACAAATATAGTCAATTTTTATCACTTTCTGACTTAAAAAATATATTTCAGTTTCAAATAATGAATTTAAGCTTCCAGAATTATCGTTTGATGATTTTGATTGGTATCAAAATGGTGTCCAATTAAATAAAGTTCCTAAAATGTTGGTGAATATACTGTCAAATTAAATAATAAAATAATATCTGCTTTAAATAGTCAGAATGATAATTATAATTTTAAATTTGACAATAATAGCCTAGATTATACAATTTCTCCAGCTACTGCAACGGTTAAACTGGTTGGTTATGATACGCAACAACAAGGTAATCAATTTGATTTAAATAAATATGCAATTCAAATAGGTTCAGAAATGCGTCAACTATCAGATTTGAACTGAGATCGAAGTTATTTATACCTTAATAAAAATAATAATATTCCAGGTAATTATTCAATTGAATTAAAAAAAGTTGCACAAGAAAAGATTCAAGAATTATATCCTAATTATTTAATAGATTTTGAAAATCAAGCTTCTTTTGATTTATGGAATACTGAGTTGATTCAATACGTAGGTGAAAATGGTGAAGTTATAAGTGAAGATACTTTTGTTGGAAAAGATCAAGAAAAACAAGATGTTACCATAAATTATCCAAAAGGATGGATTTTATCAGATCAAGAAGTACCAACTAAAATCCAAATTAATGGTGGGATTACACAAATTCATATTAAACATGCAAAAACAGTGGTAAAAGCTGATGATCCAAAAACTACTGATGATGTTTTACCTCATAATACTGATGCACATTATCCAGATGGAGTGAAAAAAGAAGATCTGAATAAAACTATTACAAGAAAGATCATTATCAATTTGCCAAATGGTGAAGTAAAGACTAGGGTGCAAATAGCTAATTTTACTAGGGATGCGGAAGTTGATGAAGCTACCGGAGATATTCATTATTTGAAGTGGAGATTGGATAAAAATGGGCTAACAGAATATCTAGTGCCTAAATATCAGGGCTATAAGGCTAATTTGGAAAAAGTTAATTATGAGATACCAAATGTAAATAGCCACTATGATGATTTAGTGATTGAATATGTTGCTGACAAACTTTCTGATGATTCACCAACGGATTCACATGACGATGTTATTAATACTAACTCGAGTCTTGATAATTTTCTGTCAGAAAAAGATCGAGAAGATAATAATAGTCAATATGAACGATTAAATCAAAATGATGATATATTTAATGCACCATTAGGTAAGGCGGAAGTACCAGATAAACGGTCAGATAAGAAGACACAATCATATAAAAACCATCATAAAGTGATAAGTAATGCCAATATTACTCAGTTTAACAAATATGAATCTTCGAAAAAATTAATAACAAATGATCGGATTCCAAATAGCACTGAGAAAGATAAAAAAGTTAATAAAGTTGAAAATATAAAATTACGCCAGAAAATATCATTTAAAAATAGTACAAAAATATTACCTGAAACTGGTGAAAATAATCAATATCTACCATGGATGGGTATTTTACTTTCCATGTTGGGGTTAAATGGTTTAGTCGTTAGACGTAAAAAGAAGATGAAATAAGTAATAGCTTATTTCTGGTTTTAGAAAAAATGAAGAATAGTAGTAAGGTAGTAAGCGTCAAAAGTTATGGGGCGCAAGAATTGGCTGTTTTTTCAAAGCTTTGAAGGCACACAGACAAGCAGCATCATTTTAAGCTTGATCGAAACAGCTAAGAGGTATGAATTAGACCCAGAAAAATACTTAAATTATTTGCTTTAAAAACTGCCTAACGAGGGAATTTTAAACTGGAAGCACTGAAAGCTTATTTGCCATGGCAAGTAGAAATTCAAAAGATATGTAAATAGAAGACACGACAAAAGCCGACCTAGGAAATCACCTAGATCGGCTTTTCAATATACTTCGTTATCTGACGCTTACAAAAAGTTAGCTACTTTAAAGAATGAAACTGACTATTGGTGGAGCTAATAAAAATAATGGTAAGAAAACTGCAATAATTATAGCTATAGACTAAATATTTATAATTTTTAGATAAAATGAGCTTAATTTAAAAAATAACGATAAATTTTATGAATAAAATCTTTAGCAAATTCTTATAAGCGCTTACATGATATACTGAGCTTATCAGTAAGACTGAAAGTGTTATTGTTTATTGCGCTCATTTGTTATAAATGACCACAATTATTAAATTTTGTACAAAATTAAAAGATATGGATATATAAAATTTATGTTTAAATGCCTGAAAATATAATTTTAACTGTTTTATCGGATATGTAATAAGGGTGATAAGGAATTAATCATCCGAAGTATACAGGAAATCGGAGGGCATGAAAAATGATTTCTAAAAATAATCGCATTAAGAGAATGGAAGCAACTTCAGAGCGCAAACAGCATCATGGGATTCGTACACTATCTGTTGGTGCCGTTTCAGTTCTTTTAGGAACTACTTTGTGGATTAGTATTCCTACTAGCACAGTTCATGCTGATGAAATTAATATTGATGACAATCAACCTAAAACAAATTTAGAAAGTAATGAATCCGCTTCAACTGATCATGTAGAAAAAGTGATTGTTGAACAAAATCAATCATCAAGTGAAGGTGCTCAACAAGATATTAATGCAGCAAATGATGTATCTGCACAAAATGATCAAAAAAGTGTTAATAAAATAAATGATGAAATTATAAAAAATGAAAATGTAGACGCTGATATTAAAACAAACACTGATAACAGTCATGCTGAAACATCTTATGGTCAAACTGAATCACAAGAAATAATTGAAAATAAACAAAAAACAGATGTTGAAAAAAATAAAACTCAAACAACAGATAATATTACACCAGTTGAGCAAACTGGCAATTCATCAGAAAATACATCTACGAATGTAACCACTCAAAGCCCTGTAGATAATAGTACTAATAATGATGTTAATGTAAATAATTCTAATTTAGCTGATACACAAGCAGAATTAATTGATTCAAATACACAGTTTTATGAAAGTTCGCCTTTAATTGATCAAATTGGTCAGCAAGGAAAAACTACGGTTAATTCTAGTAACAATACTAGTTCTAAATTAAATATTGATGATCTTTCACCAGATTTAAGCGATGAAGTATTAAAGGCTAATTTAACTCAAGGTAATCAAATATTGCTAAATCAATCTAATTCTAGCGATACAATGGCAGGTAAAAATGCTGATCCTACTAAACAATTAGAGGCAATGGCTAGGACAGCTACCCTTGTTGCAGCGAGTCCAAATGCAGATAATTACACTACTGTTAATAACTATAATGATCTTCAAAGAGCTGTTAGCAATTATAGTGTAAGCGGAGTAAATATCGATGGTGATATTTATGTTTTTGGTAATTTAACTATTAATCGTGCTTTTACTATTAAGGGAACTAATAATGCAAAGTTAAATTTAAATCAAAATGCAATTATTAATAATTCTACTTTAACTCTTGAGGATATTACTGTTAATGGTTCAATTATGGGTAATGGAACAGTAAATATTAAAGGGGATGTTATTTCTAATGTTAATGAATCTAATGGTTATACGCTTACCAATTCTGAAAAAGCAACTCCTGGTGTTAAGGTGAATTGGACTCAAACTAAAGGATATAACATTCAATCAAGTACTGTTAATGTCGATGATAATGCTTCACTAACAATTAATCGCTCATCTGTTGGCGATGGTATCCATTTGTTAAGTAATGGTATTGTTAATGTTGGTAATTATAGCCAATTAACTATTAATATGAATACTAATAATGAATTGGGCACAGGAGCTACTGCTCGTTACCATGATGCAGGTATTTTTGCTGAAAGTAATGGTAGTTTTACTACAGGATATAAGTCTGTAGTGACTCTAAACACCAGTATTGGTCAAGGAATTGCGATGACAGGTCTGAGACCTAACGTAACAGATAATGATCGTTTTGGTGGATATACTCGTGATCGCGCGAATGGTGCGGGTCAAATTAATTTGGGTCAATACTCTACTTTAAACTTTACCGGTCGTGATGGAGTTATTTTGGGTAATAATTCTAATTTTAACGTTGGTGAATATGCCAATGTCCACTTTGAAAATAAAGGACGTGGTGTTGCTCTTGATCTAGCAAATAATAGTAATATTAATATTGCTGATCATGCAGTAACGTATTTCCATTCAGTAGGTAAGAATACCACTAATGCTATTGGTGTTGTAGTTGGTCCATCAGGTAGTTATGAGGGTTATAACTATATTGGTGTAAATGAAGCAGGAAATATTACTATTGGTGAAGATGCAACTTTTAGAGTAATCATGGAAAATCGTGGCGACAATGCTTGGGATGATGTTATTTCTTTAGATTCACAGTTGGCAACAACAAATGCTGCCTTTACTTCCAAAAAAGGTGCTATTATTGACATTCGTGATGATAACACTAACTTCTATGCAGAATTGATTTCCTTCCCATTAGGAGCTGCAAATTCACGGATTGATATTCAAGATCCGCTGCTTCTTAACCTACAACGTTATTCAGCTGGTGGTGAGACTACTGGCTGGATGGCTGGAGTTGGTGGGGTAGCTATTAATTCTACTTCTGAAAAATATACTGCTAACTTGATTTATATGGGTGGTACTAAAGGTGTTTTAAGTATTGGTGGTACTAACTATGTTGTTTACCAACAGATTAAATCAGATGGTGCCCAACAAATTTGGACTGATGTAGATAGTGTAGAATTCCATAAAAATGGTTTTGCTTCACAAGATATTTTCAATAATGGAGCTAATTCTGATGTTTCAATTAGCGGTAATGGTTTCACAAGTGGAATTCGTGCTAACCAAATCCGTGACAATCAGACTGATCCGACTTTAGTGAACTTACAAAATAGTCCTGCTTACGGTATTTCAACTATGCGTGCAAGTCATCAAATTTGGATTCCACATGAAACTTCTACTCAGATTAAGGGAACACATACTAATACTATTAGTTATGTATATGAAGATGGAACACCAGTTATGGGTGCCGATAGTCAACCATTAGTTGTGACTCAAAACTTGAATTTAGCACGTGATTTAACTCTTGATCTAACTTCTGAACAAATTAAAACAATTCAAGACTATGCCTTAGGACATACTGCTGATGAGACCTTGAATTATATTAGAAGTGGCTACTCAGTAACTCAAGATTCTGGTTGGACGTACACTAATGATCAAGGACAAAAAGTGACTGATCCATATGCATCTGTGACTTCCCCAGTAAAAGAAGGATATATTATTACTATTCAATCAACTAATGCACCGGGTGTAACTTTAGGTGCTGATGGTCAAACTGTAAAAGCTAATTTTGTGTTTGATGCAGCCAATGATGTGGTGCAAAATGGTCAATTGTCAGCTGGGTATAGAAATCAAGGTATTACTGGTATTCCGGACAATTATCAAACGATCGTTGTTTACAAGAAAGCAGAAAAGGGTTCTGTTCAAGTAATCTTTTACGATGATACGACTAACGATGCTATCCCAAGTGTTGGTTTTAATTCAGGGACAGAGGAAGCAGGAACACCAGTTACATATACAACTGCACAAAATATTAGTGATTTAGAAAAACAAGGATATGTATATGTAAGTACAGATGGTGTGATTCCAACAACTATACCTAATAATGCAACCCTAATTACTGTTCATATGAAGCATGGTACCAATCCAGTCAACCCTGATCAGCCAACTGATAAGTATACTAAGGAAGATTTGCAAAAGACAGTAACTCGGACAATCAATTATATTGACACTGCTGGCAATATAATTGCTGACTCTGTTACTTCGACGGTTGTCTTTACAGGTTCAGGCACAATTGATACAGTGACAGGTAACTTAGTAACCGTTGATGCAAGTGGTAATATTGTAGATCAAAACGGTCAACTCACTTGGACTTATTCAGTAGATGGCGATAGTGCTCAAAGTGGTAATTCTTATACATTTGCTGAAACTGCTGCCAAACCATCAATTGATTATAATGGATCTACATATAACTTTGTTTCAGTAACTCCTGGTAACTATAGTGCCGGTAATGGTAGTGTGACGAGTTATGAAGTAAACACTAATAATTCACATGACTTAACAGTTGATGTTATTTACAATGAGGGAGCAACTTATCATACAGGCAAGACTGATACTAAAAATGTAACTAGAATAATTAATTATTTAGATGGTAAAACAGATGAAAAAATCCCAATCAACTTGATCCTAGCTAATCCAGTTGAACAAACTGTAAGTATGTATCGAACTGAAATTTTGGATTCAACTGGCAAGGTGATTGGCTATGGTACAGTGAGCCAAGATGGTAAGATGTACACTCTTAATAATAATTGGATTATTGATGGAATTTGGGAAAGTGTGAATTCACCTGATTTAACTACAAATGGATATAAGGCACCACGGTTCGAAGATAGTAGTTTAGCTGCAATTGTAGCTGAATATATTGTTAATGCTGATACTAAAAATGCAACGGTAAATGTATACTATGATCACCAAGTGATTCCAATTGGACCGGATACTCCAGACAAACATGGTGTAGATATAAATCAAGTTGAAAAGGTTGTTAAAGAAACGGTTCATTATGTTGGCGCGGGTGATAAGACTCCTGCTGATCAAGTTCAAACTTCTAAATGGATTCGTACTGTTACTGTGGATGTCGTGACTAATGAAGTTGTTCCAGATGGAGAATTTACTACTGATTGGACAATTCCAAGTGATGAAAAAAGCACTTACGATCAAGTAGATACTCCAGTAGTGAATGGCTACTATGCTGATCAAGCTAATGTTCCGGCAACTGCTGTAACTCAAAATGATATTGAAAAGACTATTACTTATAAACAAATTGGTAAAGTAATACCAGTTGATCCATCAGGGAATCAGATTCCGGGTATTGATACTCCACATTTCCCTAACGATCCAAATGATCCAACTAAGGTAATTCCAGGAGAAAAGCCATATGTACCAGGATATCATCCTGAAACTGGAAAACCAGGTGACGCAGTTGATCCAGCTCCAGGTGATCCGAGTAAAGATGTTGAAGTTCCATATACTCCGGAAACTCCAATTGTAGATCAAAAAGCAGTAGTAAATTATATTGATTCTGATGAAGAAAACAAAGTGATCACTTCTTCAGGTGATTTAATTGGAAAACCAGGTGAGCAGATTGATTATACAACTATACCAACAATTACAGATCTTACTAATAAAGGATATGTGTTGATTTATGATGGCTTTCCAACTAGAGTAACTTTTGATGATGATGATGGTATTACTCAAATATTCACGGTGGTATTAAAACATGGTACACAAACTGTAACCCCAGAAAAACCAGGAATACCAGGCGATCCCATTAATCCGAATGATCCAGATGGACCTAAGTGGTCAGATGAAACTGGAAAAGATAGCTTGATTAAGACTGGTACTCAAACAATTCATTATGAAGGAGCAGGTAGTAAAACTCCAACAGATAACGTGCAAAACTTCGAGTTTACTAGAACCGCTGTGATTGACAAAGTAACTGGTGAAGTAATTAGCACTAGTGGTTGGAATGTAACTAGTTATACATTTGGTAATGTTGATACTCCAATAGTTGAGGGCTATCATGCAGATAAACGGAATGCTGGTGGTACAACGATTACACCAGATGATTTGAACAAGATGCTGGTAGTAAGATACACACCAAATGGTAAAATTATTCCAGTTGATCCAGCTGGCAATCCAATTCCGAATGTACCAACGCCGCAGTACCCAACAGATCCAACAGATCCAACGAAGGTAGTGCCGGATGAACCAGTGCCAGCTATTCCTGGCTATAGACCAAGCACGCCAATAGTTACACCAACAGATCCTGATAAAGATACTCCGGTTCCATATGCTCCAATTCAAGGTTCAATACAAGTAATTTTCCACGATGACACCAGTAATCAAACTATTCCAGATGTTGGTTATAACTCTGGAGTACAAGATGAAGGTACTAGGATCGATTACACGACTAACAAAAATATTACCGACTTGATTAATAAGGGGTATGTATATGTAGGAACAGATGGTAATGTCCCAGCAGAAATTGTTGCTGATCAAAATATTACTATAACAGTCCACATGAAGCATGGAACAACCACGATTACTCCTGATCAGCCTGGTAAGCCAGGTGAACCAATTAATCCAAATGATCCCAACGGGCCTAAGTGGCCAAGCGATACTGACACTAAGGGATTGACTAAACAAGGTAATCAAACTATTCATTACGTTTACGTTGATGGAAATAAGGCAGCTGATGATAATGTTCAAAATGTTACATTTGTTCATACACTTGTATTTGATAATGTAACTGGTCAAGTGATCGATGATAGGGGATGGACTCCTGAAAGTCATAAGTTTAATAATGTGTTCTCACCAACGATTGATGGCCATCATGCAGATAAAATCGTGGTTGATGGTGTTACAGTAACTGTTGATAATCCAACAAGCGAAACTACTGTGGTTTATGCTAAGAATGGTCAGGTGATTCGTGAGCAGCAAGAAGTTAAAGCTTCGCAGATCGTTAAGTATGTAGATGATGAAGGTAATGAATTACATAAATCTGAATTGCAAGAATTTACATTTACTTATACAGGTGATGCTTATGATGAAGTAACTGGTGCGAAGGTTCAAACTGGTACTTGGAATGCAATAAGCACAGACTTTCCTGTTGTTGATGTTCCAGTAATTACCGGTTACGTAGCTGTTTCTGGCTATACTAACAATAATGGAAAATACATGGCCGGAGGATTTACTACTACTCGTGAATCTAGTGAAGATCAACGTAATCGTGTATTTACAGTTCTTTACAAGAAAGTTGGTAATATTGTACCGGTAGGTCCAGATGGTACTACACCAATTCCAGATGCACCAACTCCGAGTTACAAGAATGATCCAACAAATCCAACTAAGGTAATACCTGATGAACCGGTACCAAAAGTTCCAGGATACACACCAAATACTCCAACAGTAACACCAGGAGATCCTACTACGGATACTCTAGTTCCATATACTCCAGGAAATCCAATTACAGATCAAAAAGCTGTAGTAAATTACATTGATGCTGATGAAGGTAACAAAGTAATTATTAGTTCAGGAAATTTGATTGGTAAAGCAGGAGACAAGGTAGACTATAATACTTCTGATACAATCAAAAATCTTGAAAACAAAGGATATGTATTGGTTCATAATGGTTTTCCAGATGGTGTGACATTTGATAATGATGACAGCACCATTCAGACTTACACAGTTATCTTGAAGCATGGAACAACTATTGTAATACCTGATAAACCAGGTAAGCCAGGTGAACCAATTAACCCTAACGATCCAGATGGACCTAAGTGGCCAGATACAACCGGTAAGGATAACTTGAGTAAGACTGGTACTCAAACTATTCATTATACTGGGGCAGGAAACAATACTCCTAAGGATAATGTACAAAGCTTTACCTTTACTAGAACAGCTGTAGTTGATAATGTAACTGGTAAGGTAATTAGTACCGGTGCTTGGAATGTAACCAGTCATACATTTGGCAATGTAGATACCCCAGTGGTTGAGGGCTACCATGCAGATAAGCGTACTGCAGGTAATACTACAATTACCCCAGAGGACTTGAATAAGATCGTAACTGTAAACTACACAGCCAACGGAAAGATTATTCCAGTAGATCCAAATGGTAAGCCAATACCAAACGTACCAACGCCAACCTACCCAACCGATCCGAATGATCCAACTAAGGTAGTGCCAAATGAACCGGTACCAACTATCCCAGGTTACAAGCCAAGTGTGCCAACGGTGACTCCAAGCGATCCAGGCAAGGATACGCCAGTACCATACGCACCACAAACTACGCCAGTAACGCCGAATATACCGGTAACTCCAAATGAGCCAAGTACTCCAACAACACCAGATACATCAGCTCCAACACCGCACGGAGAAGATGTACCGGTAACACCGAATGAGCCAGATACACCGGCTCCAGCACCACATGGTGAAAAGCCGGAAGAACCAGACAGACCAGCTCCAGCTCCACATGCACCAAAGGCACCTACTGCTAAGGGCAATAACACTCCAGAAAAGGAAGATAAGACTGTTCCAACTGCAGCTGCTGTAGTTAAGAATGAACAAACTCCTGAAGCAGAGCTTCCACAAACAGGTGAAAAGAATGACAGTGCAGCTGCAATTCTAGGAGCAACGGCAGGAATGATAGGTTTAATCGGATTATCAGGTGTTAAGAAGAAAAAATCATAATTAAAAAATATTAAATAAAGCCACATTATTATTTTATCTGAATTAATAATGTGGCTTTTTATAATCAATACGAGAGTTGAATATTGAAATGAATAGATTAAAAATAAGATTACAATTATATGAAATTGTTTTGGTTGAAGTGAACTTATAAATTTATTAAATAGTAGTATTTTAGTTTGAAAATATCTGTGTATTTTGGCGTAAAACTATAAATATAAAAGATGTTATTTAAAACTTGAAAAAATAAATTACACTTGTTATTATTAATGTGATGAGGGTGATAAGGAATTGGTCATCCATGTGAGATGTATAGAAATAGGGGGACACGAGACATGGTTTCTAAGAATAACCGCGATAAGAAGATGGAAGCGGTAGCCGAACGTAAGCCACACTTTGCTATTAGAAAGTTGACTATAGGTGCAGCTTCAGTTCTTCTAGGTACAAGTTTATGGATGAGTACTTCTACTAGTACGGTTCATGCTGATGAAACTGACAATAATGACAGTGATGCTAAGACAAATTTAGAAAGTAATCAGTCTGCTTCAACTGGTCATGTTGAAAAGGTTGTTGTTGAACAAAATCAAACAGCAAATGAAAATACAGATGATAGTACTAAAACTAACAATGTATCCGCACAAAATACTCAAGAAAGTGTTGATGAGTCAAGTGATATATCTTCAGATAATGCACAACAAAATAAAGCTATAACTTCTGAAGAACAAAATTCTGATGCTGCAGTAACTATTGATAATAATCAAGCAGCAGATGAGAATAAGGCTGAGACTCAAAAGGTAACTGATAAGACTACTAAAACTAAGCAAGATGATAATAAGAGTAGTCAAACTATTGATAATAAAAAGTCGTCAGAAAAAGCTGCTACAGATACTAGTAATAAAAACAATGTAGAACAAAGTGCTAATTCTGTAGAAAATAATGCTAATATAGACAATTCCATTGCGGCAAACACTCAAACAGATATAACTAAATCAAATATACAACTTAATGAAAGTTTGCCTTCAATAGCTCAAGCTGGTCAAAACGGTAAGACTATTGTTAAAGATAATGATACAACTACTCAAGAATTAAAGATTGGTGATCTTTCATCAGACTTGAGTGGAGATGCCTTAAAAGCTAATTTAACTAAGGGAAATCAAGTATTATTAAACCAATCTAATTCTAGTGAAGTTGTAGTAGGTAAAAATGTAGATCCTACTAAGCAATTGCAAGCAATGGCAAGAACTGCTATGTTTGCTGCAGTAAATCCTAATGCAGCTGATAACTACACTACTGTTAGTGACTTTAATGCTCTTCAACAAGCTGTTAATGATTACAGTGTCAGTGGTGTAAATATCAGTGGTAACATTACTGCATATGGCGATTTAAACATTAATCGTACATTTACTATTAAGGGTGCTGACAATAATGCTACATTAAGTCTTGGTCAAAACAAGATTAATAATAATGGTCAATTAACTCTTGATGACATTACTGTTAATGGTTCAATCCTTGGTAATGGTACTGTAAATATTAAGGGTACTGTTACTTCAAATGTAAATAGTGTTAACTCATCTGTTCCAACACAGGATCAATTTAAAGCTCAAAATTATACTGGTAATAGAAATAACTTTAAGAATTCTAACATTGCTGGTAATAGTGTAAATATTGAAAACGGTGCATCATTAACTATTAATAGTTCTGAAATTAATGATGGTATTAATTTAACTGACGGTGGGACAGTTCGTGTTGGCGATAACGCTACCTTAAATGTTAATTTAACTAACGCTTCAACTACTGCTACTCGTTACCATGTAGCCGGTGTATTTGCAAAAAATGGCGGTAACTTTATTAGTGGTTACAAGTCAAACGTCAACTTTAATACTGGTTTAGGACAAGCTATTGCTATTGGCGCTACTCGACCAACTGGTACTGATTCAGATCGATTTGGTGGATATGGTGCACGTTCAAGAAATGATGGACCAACATTAGCTCAACTAGGTGATTCATCGACATTTAATTTCACTGGTCGTGACGGTATTATCTTAGGTAATAACGCCAACTTTATTTCTGGTGAAAATTCAAATGTTCATTTTGAAAATAAGGGTCGTGGGGTTGCCTTAGATTTAGCTGCTAACTCAAATATCGAAATTTCTAAGCACTCTACTACATATTTCCATTCTGTCGGTAAGACTGGAACGTCAGGTAGTTATGATGGTTACAACTACATTGGTGTTAACGAAGGCGGTAATATTACTGTTGATGAGTACGCTACATTCCGTGTAATTCTTGAAGGTCGTGGCGATAACCCATGGGACGATGTTGTTTCACTTGATTCACAAAATGCGAATACTACTGCTGCCTTTACTTCAAAGAAAGGTGCGATTGTCGATATTCGTGATGATAATACCAACTTCTATGCTGAATTAATTTCCTTCCCATTAGGTGGATCTAATTCACGCATTGATATCCAAGATCCATTGATGCTTAACTTGCAACGTTATTCTAAAGGCGGAGCAACTACTGGTTGGATGCCAACCGGTGGTGACATGATTAACACCACTTCAGCAGAATATACTTCCAATTTGATTTATATGTCTGGTAACAAAGGAGTATTTAGTGTTAGTGGTGGCGACTATGATCCATCAAATCCTAATAGTTCAGGGTTTGTTGTTTACCAACGTATTAAGTCAGATGGTTCAAAGCAAATTTGGCTTAATGTAAATGATGTAAATATTCCAATGAATGGATTCCAGACTAAGGATATTTGGAATAATCAGGCAAACCCAGATGTATCAATTACGGGTAATGGCTTAACTGGTGGTATTAGAGCTAACCAAGTTCATAACTATAATGGTTCTCCATTAACAGGTAAAGATGCACCATATTATGGTATTTCTACTCAGCGTGCGAGCCAACAAATTTGGATTCCTCATAGAACACCGTTGGAAATAACTGGTAATCATACAAATACTATTAAGTATGTTGATGAACAAGGGAATGAAATTTTCCCAGAAAATACCTCATCCTTAAATTTGAAGCGTAATATTATCCTTGATATTACACAAGACCAAATTAAGAAAATTCAAGATTATGCATTGAACCATACAGCTGATGAAACATTAGAGTATATAAAGAATAGCCAATCAGTTGCTCAAGATTCAGGATGGAAATTTACTAACGGTAGCGGTCAGACAGTGACAGATCCATATGCTACCGTAGAATCACCTAAACTGGATGGCTATACTGCTACTATTCAATCAACTAATGTTCAAGGTTTAAAGGTTGGAGAAGACGCCTCTTCTGTAACTGCTAAATTTGCAGTAAATCCATCCGAAGATATAGTTCAAAATGGTGAATTGACAGATAGCTATAAGAATGACGGTATTACTGGCATACCTGATAATTATGTTACTGTTGTTGTCTACAAAAAAGCAGTTGAAAAAGGTTCAGTAAAAGTTGTTTACCACGATGATACTACTAACACTGAGATTCCAAATACTGAATACAATACTGGTTCAGTAGACGCTGGTACTAAAGTGGACTACACAACTACAACTACTATCACCAATCTTGAAAATCAAGGATATGTATATGTATCAACAGATGGTACTATACCTTCAACAATTGAAGGAAATCAAAACGTAGTAGTAACTGTACATATGAAGCATGGTGTGCAACCAGTAACTCCAGATACACCAACTCCAGATGTACCAAAGAATACTCCAGCAGAAGCACAACCTGATCAATTAACTAAAAAGGTTAACTTAACTGTTAACTACGTAAATAGCGATGGTTCAACCTTTACTGCTACTGTTCCTGCAAATGCTAAGCAAACTGTTACCTTCACTGGAACTGCTTATGTAGATAAAGTTACTGGTCAATTGGTTAACGCTACTCAACAAAATGGTCAGTGGGTAATCGATGAGAATAATACTGCAACTCCACAAATCACGTGGACTAGCGATAAGACCTCATTTGATAAGGTTGTTTCTCCAGTAGAACAAAATTACCATTTAATCAGTATTTCTGATCATCAAGATGGCAACGATGTTGCCACAATTACTGGTCTGACTAAAGATAGTGGAGATATTACCGTAACTGTAACTTATGCTCCTAATGGTAAGATCATCCCAGTTGATCCATCAGGGAACCCAATTCCAGATGCACCAACACCACAATATCCAACAGATCCAACGGATCCATCTAAAGTAACTCCAAACGAACCAGTACCAAATGTTCCAGGTTACACTCCAAGTGTTCCAACAGTAACACCAATAGATCCTGGTAAGGATACCCCAGTTCCATACACTCCTGAAACGCCAGCTAAGGATCAAAAGGCTGTAGTAAACTACGTTGACGCTGATGAAGATAATAAGTTAATCACTAGTTCAGGTGACCTAACAGGTAAGGCTGGTACAAAGATTGACTACTCAACTAATTCAACTATTGAAGACCTCACTAACAAAGGATATGTATTGGTAAACGATGGCTTCCCTAAGGATGCTACATACGACAATGACGACAATACTACTCAAACTTATACAGTGGTATTACGTCATGGTACTCAACCAGTAAATCCAACTAACCCAGGTAAGCCGGGCGAACCAATCAATCCTAATGATCCAGATGGTCCTAAGTACCCAACGGGTTCTAATGAAGTAACTAAGACAGTTACTAGAACTATTCAATACTTAGACGAAGATGGTAATAAAGTTAGTGATTCTGTTGAGCAACCAGTCAACTTTACTGCAAGTGGTGTTCTTGACAAGGTAACAGGTGAATGGACAACTCCATTAACTTGGAGTGTTGATCAAACTGTCTCAGCAGTTAAATCTCCAGTTGTTTCTGGATATCACTTGGTAAGTGTTGATCGTGATCAAGATGGTAATAATGTAAAGGATGTAACTCTTACTCATGATGATAATAGTTACATAGTGACTGTGCGTTATGCTAAGAACGGTAAGATTATTCCAGTAGATCCAAATGGCCACCCAATTCCAAATGTACCACAGCCACAATATCCAACCGATCCAAATAATCCAGCTAAGGTAACACCGGATGAGCCAGTGCCAAATATTCCTGGTATGACTCCAAGTGTTCCAACAGTGACACCGACTGATCCAGGTAAAGATACTCCAGTTCCGTATACTCCAGTAGCACCAGCTAAGGATCAAGTTGCTCAAGTAATTTACCGTGATGTAAATGATCCAAACAAGGTAACTCAACTTGCAACTTCAGGTGATCTTACTGGTAAAGCTGGTTCCGAGATCGATTACAATGCACAATCTGAAATCGATAACTTGATTAATAAGGGTTATGTGCTTAAGAACAATGGCTTCCCAGCAGGTGCTGTGTTTGATAATGATGACAATAAGACACAGACCTTCTATATTGACTTTGTTCATGGTACTGTTCCAGTAACGCCAACTGATCCAGGTAAGCCAGGTGAACCAATTAACCCTAATGATCCAGATGGACCTAAGTGGCCAGATGGTACTAGTGAAGATAGTTTGAAGAAATCAGGTACACAAACAATTCACTACGTATACTCAGATGGAAGCAAGGCTAAGGATGACAATGTACAAAGCTTTGATTTTACTAAGAGTGCAGTAGTTGATAAAGTAACCGGTGAAATCATTAGTCAAACTGGTTGGAATGTAGATAGTCATACATTTGGCAATGTAGATACTCCAGTAATTGATGGCTACCATGCAGACAAGCGTACTGCAGGTGGTACCACAATTACTCCAGATGATTTGAACAAGGAAGTAACTGTAACTTACACACCAAACGGTAAGATTATTCCAGTAGATCCAAATGGTAACCCAATTCCAAATGTACCAACACCACAGTATCCAACCGATCCAACTGATCCGACTAAGGTAACACCAGATGAACCGGTACCAAATATCCCTGGTTTGACTCCAAGTGTTCCAACAGTAACTCCAACCGATCCAGGTAAGGATACACCGGTTCCATACAACCCAGTAGTTCCAGCTAAGGATCAGGCAGCTGTAGTAAACTACGTTGATGCTGATGAAGATAATAAGTTAATCACTAGTTCAGGTGACTTAACAGGCAAGGCTGGCGAAACTATTAACTATAGTACTGCCGATACAATTAAAGATCTTGAAAACAAGGGATATGTATTGGTAAATGATGGCTTCCCAGCAGGTGCAAAATATGACAGTGATGACAACACTACTCAGATTTACACCGTTGTCTTGAAGCATGGTACAACTACTATTACTCCAGATAAGCCAGGTAAGCCGGGTGAACCAATTAATCCTAACGATCCAGATGGACCTAAGTGGCCAGACAATAGTGGTGAAAACAATTTATCTAAGACTGGTACACAAACTATTCACTACACTGGCGCAGGTGACAAGACTCCTGAAGACAACAAACAAGAGTTCACTTTCACTAAGACAATGGTAGTGGATAACGTAACTGGCAAGGTAATTACTGATGGTGCTTGGAATGTAACTAGTCATACATTTGGTAATGTTGATACTCCAGTAATTGATGGTTACCATGCAGACAAGCGTACTGCAGGTGGTACCACAATTACTCCAGATGACTTGAATAAGACTGTAACTGTAAACTACACACCAAACGGAAAGATTATTCCAGTAGATCCAAATGGTAACCCAATTCCAAATGTACCAACACCACAATATCCAACTGATCCAACTGATCCAACTAAGGTAACACCAGATGAACCAGTACCGACTATTCCAGGTTACACTCCATCGACCCCAACAGTAACACCAACCGATCCAGGTAAGGATACACCGGTTCCATATAACCCAGTAGTTCCAGCTAAGGATCAAAAGGCTGTAGTAAACTACGTTGATGCTGATGAAGATAATAAGTTAATCACTAGTTCAGGTGACCTAACAGGTAAGGCCGGCAAAAAGATTGACTACTCAACCAGTTCAACTATCGAAGATCTTATTAACAAGGGATATGTATTAGTAAACGATGGTTTCCCTAAGGATGCTACGTACGACAATGACGACAATACTACTCAAACTTATACAGTAGTATTCAAACACGGCACTGTTCCAGTAACACCAACCAATCCAGGTAAGCCAGGTGAACCAATCAATCCTAATGATCCAGATGGACCTAAGTGGCCAGATGGCACAGGTGAAAACAGTATTGATAAGACTGTAACTCGTACCATTACTTTCGTAGATAGCAATGGTAAGGAAGTTTCAAGTCCTGTAGAACAAAGTGTTCACTTTACTGCAGTGAAAGATTAGTACTTTGCAAATACTTGATAATTGTAAATTGAAAAATCTGATCTAATTTATAATATCGATACTTGGATTGTGGGTCCTGATAGCTAGGCTTTAATAAACCAATATCTGCATAATAACGTAAAGTTTGAATACTTGTGTGACAATATTCTGCCATCTTACCAATAGAAAACATATTTACTCCTTGGCTCTATAGTTACTATAGACTTTATCATAAATTCAAAGGAGTGAATATTATGATAGAAAAAACAATTCGATTAGTTGTTCCAGATTGGCAAGCAGGTGATAATCCCGTCTATAAATTAGGAGCAAAAGTTTTAAAAGCAATAGCACCGGAGAATAAAGAACAAAAGACAATTACGGTAAAAACTGCTGATAGTAACCAAACGTTAGAGAAAGAAAATAACGTAACAGCTCAATCAGCTGTATTAAAAAATATTAGAAATACTAAAAAAGTCATCATTACCGAACAACCAAATAAAATTATTACCTTCGGTGGTAATTGTTTAGTATCGCAGCAACCAATTGACTATCTTAACGGAATCTATGGAGAAAAATTAGGTGTTATCTGGATTGATGCACATCCTGATATTTCTAATCCGGAAGTTTTTTATAATGAACACGCTATGGTAGTGGGAAATCTATTACATCGTGGTGATCCAGCTATTCAAAAAGAGGTAGATAATCCGTTAAAATCTAATCAAATTTTCTACGCTGGTTTACAAGAGCCGACTAACAATGAAAAGAAATTAATTGAACAAGCAGGTATCAAATATAAGGTTCAAGATGAAAATCAAATAGATTCTGAAAGAGTAATAGATTGGATCAAAGAAAATAATTTTGAACATATTTATATTCACTTAGATGTGGATGTAATGAACTCTGATTCAAAGAATTTCTATGCCACATATTTTAACAATCCTGATCTAGGAGAAATACCTGACAATGCAGCAGTAGGTAAAATGAGTAGAAAGAGCATCTGGCAATTTATTAGTAACTTCAGCCAAGAATATAATCTTGTTGGTCTAACCTTAGCTGAGTATTTGCCTTGGAGTGCTAAAGAAATGTTAGATTTAATGAATAATACTAATATTTTTTAGATTTTCTTGAGCACTTATAAAAAGTAAGTTAAAATGTATTTAACTTAATTAAAAAATCATTTATTAATTCAAGGAGGAGATAATCATGCAAATTTTTGTAGCAGGTGGTTCTGGTCGTGTCGCAACTGAATTGATTAAGGACTTAGTTGCAGATGGTCATACGGTTATAGCAGGTGCACGTCATGAAGATCATGTTATTAAGTTAGATAATGTAAAAGCAGTTCATATGGATCTTCATGCTAGCGTTGATGACTTAGCTAAATTAATTAAAGGCAGCGATGTCGTTTACTTTACAGCTGGTTCACGTGGTAAGGATCTGCTTCAAACAGATGCATTTGGTGCTGTAAAGACTATGCAAGCAGCAAAGAAACTTGGTATTGAAAGATATATCATGCTCAGTTCTATCTTTTCATTAGAACCAGAGATGTGGCACATTGACGGGTTGAACCAAATTATGGACTATAATGTTGCTAAGTACTTTGCAGATAATTATCTTATAAATCAAAGTGGACTTAAATATACTATTTTGCAACCAACTGGCTTAACAGAAGAAGAGGGTACGGGCAAAATTAGTTTAAATGTTACTAAAGCAACTACAAATCCAATTCCTGATGTAGCAAAGACTTTGGCTGAGATCCTTAAACATGATAATACTATTGGCAAAGTCATTATGATGAAAACTGGTAATACACCAATCGATGAAGCTTTAGATAGTGTTAAGTAGAATAAGCAATGTAAATAAAAATGCATCCCCAAATTTAGAGATGCATTTTTATTTACCATCAATCTGTTTTTGCCCAAACATCCTTAATGTCTTGAATTAATGGCATTACGCGCTCTTTATTTTTTGATAAATAATTTGCATAAAAAGACATGGATGCATCTTTATCAGAAATTGGGACAGGGATTCGATCAACTTGATCTTTCTCTTCCCATCTAGGATCGAAAACTGAGAGATTGGTAGTGAAATATGGAAAAATAGAGTAATTCTTTATTTCATCAAAATCGCTACGTTTACTTTGATATAAAAACTTAGCATCAGGAATCTTTTGCTGGATAAGTTCACGCCAAATACCAATATCCTGCAAAACAATAAAACTCATTCCATGTAAATCACTAAAAGAAACGCTTGTCTGACTTGCTAGGGGAGTAAACTCATTTAAATTGGCAATTAAATGCTCAACTCCGAGATATGCGCTATCAATTTTGTCGTTTTTGATAGAACTATTAGTAAAGACAATGGTATATTGCTCATTAATTAGAGTTTGTTTCAACTTGTCGGATGGTAATAGCTCGTCTTGGATTGCTAAGTTTGAATTATCCAATTGATTCAATACGATTAATGGTCCTGGTGCAGTTGAAGCAATCGTAATTTGCTTTTGACTTTGATCAAAAGATTGTACTTCACTAACAAAGTTATTGTTCATTGCTAAAACTTCAGCTGCCTTTTTTGCTGCAAATTTTCCAGTCTCATTCAAACTAATCTTATTTGGTGTACGTTCAAAGAGCTTTAATCCGAGTTCTTCTTCGATCTTCTTTGTCCCACGTGTAATCGCTGGTTGCGACACATTTAAATGTTCTGCAGTTTGAGCCAGTGTATTGTATTTTGCAAAAGCAACCAGCTCTTCTAATAAATAGTTATCAATCATTTTCATCACCTTACGCTAAGCGTATACTACCATGCAATAGTTTGAATTTTCAACTACTAATTTTCAGACTAAGATAATAACTGTAAATTGAAACAAGTTAGGAGCTATACACATGGTAGAAACTTTTAAATTAAACGATGGAAACAATATTCCTGCAATTGGATTTGGTACATTTCAAATTCCAGATGACGGTTCAACTTATAAGGACGTTCTTAATGCGTTAAAACTTGGCTATCGTCACATCGATACTGCCGTTGCTTACTTCAATGAAGATGAAGTAGGTAAGGCTATTCGTGACAGTGGTATTCCACGTGATCAAATTTGGGTAACTTCAAAGTTATGGCTTCAAGATTATGCATATGAAGATGCTAAGAAAGCCATTAATCTATCACTTAAAAATCTAGGTTTAGATTACATCGATCTTTACTTAATTCACCAACCATACGGTAAAGTTGATGAAGCCTGGAAAGCAATGGTTGAAGCTAAGAAGGCTGGTAAGATTCGTTCAATCGGTATTTCTAACGTAACACCAAAGATTTGGCACAAGTGGGAAGACATCTTTAAAGAAAACAAGCCAGCAGTTAACCAAGTTGAATTTAATCCATACTTCCAACAAAAAGAATTACGTAAAATTATGGCTGAAAATCAAATTACTTTGGAAGCATGGGCACCACTTGGTCAAGGTAATCATAATTTATTTAAAGAACCTGTTCTTAATAGACTTGCTAAGAAGTATGACAAGAACGTTGGGCAAATTATGCTTAGATTTGAACACCAAGAAGGCATAATCGTCTTTCCTAAGTCAGTTCATGAGGCACGGATTAAGTCAAACAAGGACATTTTTGACTTTGAATTGACTAGCGACGAAATGGATGCAATTCGTGCATTGGATAAAGGTAAAGGGATGCATGATCCAGATGCTCCAGGCGTTGAAGAAATGCTTAGCAAATATAACGTTCACGCAAATGATTAATAAAAAGGGAGATAAGAAATATGACAGACATTCCAAAGATTAAGTTAAATGACGGCAATGAAATTCCACAATTAGGTTTTGGTGTATTCCAAATTTCTAACCATGATGAAGCAGTAAAGGCAGTAGAATCCGCAATTAGTAATGGCTACCGTTTGATTGACACCGCAGAAGCTTACAACAATCAAACTGCTGTCGGTGAAGCAATCAAGAATAGTGATGTTAACCGTGACGATATTTTCTTGACTACTAAGTTGTGGGTATCAAACTTTACTTACGAAAAAGCTTCCAAGGCAATTGACGAGGATTTGAAAGAACTTGGTACTGATTACATTGACATGATGCTTTTACACCAAGCTTACGGTGATGTAGCAGGCGCATGGCGTGCCTTGGAAGATGCACAAAAGGCTGGCAAGACTAAGTCAATCGGTGTATCTAACTTCTGGCCAGATCAATTGATGAACTTGCAATTGATGAGTAATGTAAAACCAGTTGTTAACCAAATCGAAGTTAACCCATGGTTCCAAAGAGAACCCGAAGTTAAATGGAATCAAAAAGATGATGTTGCAGTAGAGGCTTGGGCTCCATTTGCAGAAGGTAAAGATGGCATTTTCACTAACCCGGTTTTGACTGAAATCGGTAAGAAATATGGTAAGTCAAACGGTCAAGTTATCTTGCGTTGGCTCATTCAACGTGGCATTATCGTAATTCCTAAGTCAGTTCACGATGCGCGACAAAAGGAAAATATCGATATCTTTGACTTTGAACTGAACAATGACGATATGCAAAAGATTGCTGCATTGGATAAGAATGTAAGTCAATTTTTTGATCACCACGATCCTACTACTATTGAGCAAATCTTTGGTTCTAGCTTAAATCAATTAAGAAGATAGTTGCTTTTTAAGACAGTCATTAATGAGAATATCGTTGATAACTGCCTTTTTTGGCATAATCACATTGAGCGCATCTTGGGTATCTTTTATAGGATTTGTCTAAACCTACTAAAGAGTGACCTCTGCATACCTCCTGAAATCGATAAGTAATTAAATTGAGTTTTGTAAGTCGTTTATTAGCGCTTACAAAGCTTTTTAGTATATACTTAGTTTGATACTTAAAATATAATATATAACTTAGGAGAAAATAATGAATTTTAACTCTTTACAAGATACTTACACATTAAATAACGGTGTGAAGATTCCGATTATCGGTTTTGGTACTTGGCAAACACCTGATGGTGAAGTTGCTGAAGAATCTGTTTTGGCCGCATTAAATTGTGGCTATCGTCATATTGATACAGCTAGTGCTTACGGTAATGAAGATAGTGTAGGTAGAGCCATTCAAAAGAGTGGTATTAATCGCCATGAATTGTTTATCACTACCAAATTGTGGAACTCTGATCACGGATATGAAAAGACTAAGAAAGCAATTGATCAAAGCTTGCTTGACTTAAAGCTTGATTATCTTGATATGTACTTAATTCACTGGCCAAATCCAAGCAGTATGCGTGATCATTGGGCTGAAATAAACGCGGAAAGTTGGAGAGCAATGGAAGAAGCAGTTCGCGCTGGAAAAATTCGTGCAATCGGAGTGTCTAACTTTAGAAAACATCACTTGGATGCATTGATGGAAACTGCAGAAATTAAGCCCGTTGTTAACCAAATTTTCTTGAATCCAAGTGATTTACAATCTGAAGTTGTTACTGAAAACAAGAAGCTTGATTTGCTAAGTGAAGCTTATAGTCCACTTGGAACTGGTGGTTTGTTAGGTAACGAGGTAGTAAAAGAAGTTGCTGCAAATTATGGCAAATCTACAGCTCAAGTATTGATTCGCTGGTCACTTCAACATGGCTTTTTACCGCTTCCAAAGTCAGTTCATCCAGAATACATTAAGGCAAATGCAGATGTATTTGATTTTGAAATTAGTCCAGAAGATATGGCTAAACTTGATAACTTGCACGGTGTGGCTGGTGTAGCTAACGATCCAGATAAAGTTGATTTTTAATCAATAAAGTTAAAAATCATTAATCCATTAATTGGGATTAATGATTTTTTGTTTACTGTTGGCACTTTGATAAATTCGTTTAAATCAGTTTATATTATTTGATTGAATATTTATATTTATTATATTGCTGGATAAATTAATAATACTAAATATTTACTAAGAAAGCTGTTCAACAAGCGACATAATAGCAATTGAGTATAAACAGATAGTATAATTACTTTATACAATAGAAAATATAATAATTATAAAAAGGAAAATAAATGATGAAGTTTAATAAGAAAATAATAGTTAGCTCACTAATTTTGGCTACAATTGCAGCACCTAGCGCAGGGTTAATCATGCAAAGCAATGATGCTAATGTAGTTCAAGCTGCCACTAGTAATAAGAAAAATACGATTAAGTTAATTAGTACTAACAATAATATCAAAATTCCTGTGTATGACCGTCAAGGTAAGCAAATTAATGGATTTACAGTTGAATCAGGTGCCAATGTAACTGTTATCGGCAAACCAATTATTGTTCAACAAAAGTATAGAAAAGATGTCTTTGAAGGTATAAAAATTAATGGTAAAACTTATGCATCCCTAGGCGATGGAGGTTATATTCCAATAAATGCTACAGGTGTTATTACATCTAAAGGAATGAAAATTACACGTGATACTGCCGTTTATAACAAAAACGGTAAAAAATTGAGTACATATCGCGGACACACGGCTACTTTAAAAAAGGATTCAATCGTAAAATACGGTGGCGCAACTACCTATACAATACCGGTATCTTACTTCAACATTGGTAATGGTCGTTATGTAAGAGCCAGCTATGTTCAAGAATATAATGGTCAAACAGTTTTAACTTTGAATTATAATACTTTTGTTTATAACAAAAAGGGTAAACGTATCAACTACGATGGCCAACGTAAATTAATGAACGGTGGCGTAGTAACTACTAATAGTAAAATTAGAGAAGCTAAGTCTTCAGATCAAAACTACTTCTATAGTAGTGCTAATTATACTGATAAAAATAAATTAGCTTTTACGACTACAAAAATTAAGGGCCAAGATTATCTTTCAATTGGTAAAGGTGAATATATTAAAATTGCTAATGTAAAAACAGCTAATGGAATGATTTTATTTACTAAAGGTCCTATCACTATTACTTTGCCTAGTGACACTACTATTTACAGCTCTAATTTCAAGGAAACGAAGAAACAAATTGCTGCTGGTAAGAAAGTAATTTTGGATAAAACTGAAATTGATAATAGTTTAAGTGATCCACAATTATATTTCAGAATTAAGGGTACTAATGAATTGATCTACTGGGGCGATTTGGGAGAATATCCTGGTGTTGATCACACTGCTGTTTACGATCCAAATTATTATAGTATTTATTCATTCCCACTTAGACAATTTATGGAATAGATATTAGAACACACAATTTCCGCAAAAATTGTGTGTTTTTTGTTTTCAATTATTGAAACAATAAAAAGTCACGGCTATGTAATATATGATATATCAGATTGGATATAGATTTTTGCTATGAATATTAGATTTGTGATGTAAAAACATCCCTAGACATAAATAGTGTCAGAGATGCTTTTGTATTGTATACTCAAAATAAAAATTTAAGGAAGGCGCTATGTCAGAGATTAAAATACGTAAAATTGATGAAACTCGTGCTTCTGATGCCAGAATACCTAATCAACCATTTAAAATATGGGGACGAATGATTCCTGGTTTAGATCACGGTAAATGGAATTATAAAATTGAAAAGTTGAAACAAACTACAGAAGATTGTTTTCCTGATGAACCCTATGATGTGGCTAAGGATGATGCAATATTCTTAGGTGCATACGATGGCAATACTTGTATTGGTCTTGCTGTACTTCGTAAAGAAATGTTCAGATATTTGTATTTGAATGATTTAAAAGTAAATCGTGATTATCGCGATCATGGAGTCGGTGGAATGTTGATTAAGACTTGCATGGATGAAGCGAAAAAGCTAGGAATGCAGGGTGTTTACACGATTGGGCAAGATATTAATCTTTCAGCCTGTTTGTTTTATTTAAGACACGGCTTTGAAATCGGTGGATTTAATAATCGTAATTATCGTGGTACTCCTCAAGAGAAGTCAGCAGATATTTATTTCTATAGGGATATAAAAAATGATTAACATAGAAGGATTAAAAGGAATAAATAAAGATGCATTAAATTAATGTTCAATTTTTGATCGTTTATTAGTAAATTGATGTATCTATTCCTACTGTAAAAGCTGATATATTGTACCCGAATATACTTTATGTTTATTTCGTAGTTAGGATAAATCTTAAAAACTAATTATGCTATAATCACGATTAAATAATTGGTATATTCAGTTAAGAGGTGCTTGATATAATGGGATTAACAATATACTGCTATGATCCAGTCATTAGAGAAAAAACGCTCAGAGAGTTTAAAAGTAAGTATGGTATATCTTATAAAAAATTAGATAACATTTCCAATAATAAAATTTTAAATAGTAATACCAGATTCTATAAAGAAATGCTGGCTGCTAGTCGCAAATGCAAAGAATCTGGCTATATAATGAATTTCACTTTTAGTATAGGTGATTTGAGCTATATGGATTTGCGAAGTTATTTAGCTAATTTGATGGGGATTGATTTTTATTTTAATGAACGAAAGAGAATTCAATATGAATGTCCTGAAGAATTAATAAATACGCCTGTCATGAATTTCTTGCTACATAGTGATAAGCATGGAGAATTTAGTGCACAAGAATTAAAAGACTTATTAACCCAAATAGAAGATAAAATACCAGAAAAGATGAAGTTTAGCCCAATTAAGATAAAACGAGATGAGAAATATGTTATTTATATGCAAAACGAAGATAATCGGGACATTGAATATATAACAACTTCATTTTTTAAATTTTTAAAAGCGACTGTGGCGAATAATTTAGGATGGGCATACGAGCAAAATAATGCATAATGCCCTTTAAGTAACAATATGAGTTAGAAGAGAAATTAATGTTAGTAAATGCCAAAAATTTAAGTGAGCAAGCACTGTCAATTTTAGTTTTAGGAAAGGGATATAGAAGTAATGACCAAAGCGTTTGGTTTGAACCGGACAATCCTAAAAAAATTCTTGCTTATGAAATCAATGAACTAGGCAACGAAGATATTCCTAATTTTTTAGCAGAAAATTATGAGCTTAATGATAAAACAAATATCACTTTAATTGATAAGTGTATTAAAAAGCGACTTAATTCTGCTAATTATAAACTTATTTGGTTATGTAGTACTGCTAAAGAAGCAGAAAAATATGCTGATAGTTCTAGAAGTGTTTATGAATTTTTATTACCTGAAAATCCTCAAGATTATATTCTAGTTTCCGATTTAGGTGCAAAGGGATGTTTAATTGCTTATACTAAAATATAAAGGAATTAGATTTTTAAAATTATTATTGAATTGCCAATAATAATTAAAGGAGAAAAAATATCGAAAGACTAAGGATCAAAAATCCTTAGTCTTTTTTTATATTAATCATCGACAATGATTATCCTAGGATATAAAAGGAGATGATTTTTATGGCAAATGTAGTAATTCTTGGTGGTAATGGCTATCTGGGTAGAAATATTACTAAGGTGTGGTTAGAGATAGATCCTAAGCTTGAGTTTTATATTGTTTCTCGTTCAGGACAGAATAAATTAGTTGATAAACGCATTCACAACATTAAGGTCGACGTTACTAATGAAAAAGATGTAGCAAAGAAACGTCCTGATACTTTTGATTACATTATCGACTGCATCGGTGTCCCTGAAAAAGATCCTGAAAAGTTTAAACAAATTAATGATTTACCAGCCGAAACAATGTTAGCCTTAGCTCGTAAACAAAAGGATCCAGTAATGGGATTTATTTCAGGTAGACTTGGACCTAAGACCTTTATCGACGGAAAAGCCCAGATTTTAAAAGAGTTGCAAGACAGTAGCATCAAAGTTGCATCAGTTAGTCCAAATGTGGTTTATGGCAATGGTAGAAAAGATTCAATGACTAAAATGGTGCCATTTTTGAAGTTTATGGATCTGTTTTCTGCTAAAATGAACCCCGATGATGTTGTAAAAGACTTGATCAATCAAATGATTAAACTTCACAATAGTTAAATAGGTGATTTTTTGAAAATAAATAAAAGTGTAGAACAAGCTACTTATGTTTTACTGATCTTGGCATTGCAAAAAAAACATACACCTTTAAAAAGTCGCGTTTTAAGCAAAACAATGGGTGTATCTGACTCATATTTAAAGAAAATATTGATGATGTTAAAACATAACGAGTTGATTACTGCTAGTGCAAGCAAAAAGGTCGGCTATCAGTTAGCACGCCCAATTGATGAGATTAGTTTAAAAGATGTTCTTTATGCATTAGAGCTAAATCATAATCAAATCGAGTTTAATCATTTAGCTAATAATATTTTTGATGATCAAGATCACGTTGAAGAGAGCGAAAACAAGATCATCAATACTTTGCAGGCAGGTTTAAGTAGTTTTTATGACGAATTAGATGAGTTGAAATTATCTGACTTATTAAAAGACGGTGCCTATCAAAATGGTTGCATCGACTGGAATGCAAAGGGTTAACGCATCAACTTTTTAGATAAAATAATTAAATTAGACAGCTTATCTTTATTACTAATTCGATAATTAGCATAAATATGCACTTTAGATTCAGGATTAATAATCGGAATCAGTTTCCGTTTATGGTCCTGAAGCTTTTTGTATGCATCGAGTTTATTGGTCAAATTAGTTTTAAAAATAGGAAAGTTAGAATTAGTAATCAATTCGCTAATGGCTTTTATATTGTCCTGGAAAATAAATAGAGCCGAAATATGCTTTTGAATAATATCTCGTCAAATACCGATGTGGTTGTATACAACAAATTCATGTCCCGTTAAGTTAGCAAAGGTGACATTGCTGGTGCTGCATCTGGAGTCGTAAATACAGTTCATCAAATTGGTGGAGCAGTTGGACTTGCAATTGTTTCAGAAGCAGTAGCTGGTATTTCTTCAGCAATAACTTCAATTGATCATGCTCAATGGGTAATGGTAATCCTTGCTGTAATCATGCTTTTAGTAGGATTAAATATTTTACGTAAAAAGCATGAATAAGTTTTAAAAAACTATTGACATTTATTATAACTATATTAAAATAATATCTAACAAATTTAATTAATTCTGAAAACAAAAAGAAAGAAGAGTAGTTCATTCTTACTTTTCAGCGAATCCCGTTAGGTGTGAGGGGATAAAGTTAAGTTTAAGCGAAAATCACTTTCTAGTTCTGTTTCTCAACTATTGAGTAAGAAACAGTGGGAGCGCCCATTATAGTGCCAACGTATCGCCGATTAAGTCGGCCGCACGTGAAAGGTATTATTAGCAATAATAATATGAATAAAGGGTGGTACCACGCTAATGACGTCCCTCAGCCAAAGATATTTTGGCTGAGGGACTTTTTTGTTATTCAGAGGGATTTATTTTTAGGAGGAAAAGGTATGAAGTCGAAGAAACTTACCTGGAAGGAATATCTAGTTGTTGCATCTTTGCTGTTCGGATTATTCTTTGGAGCTGGTAACTTAATTTTCCCATTGCATTTGGGTCAATTAGCCGGTGCAAATTGGGGAACAGCTGCAGTTGGATTCTTAATCACCGGTGTATTATTGCCGTTATTATCAGTATTAGCCGTTGCGATTACCCGTTCAGAAGGAGTTTACGATATCGGTAGACCACTTGGAACAGGATTTGCAGTTGTTTTTATGGTATTAATTCATGCAACTATCGGACCATTATTTGGTACACCAAGAACTGCCACTGTATCATTTACTGTAGGTGTTGCGCCGTTTTTACCAAGTAATATGCAAACTCCAGCTTTGTTAATTTTTTCAGCATTGTTCTTCTTAGCTGCTTTTGCTTTTTCTTACCATGAAAATAACATCTTATCTAACGTTGGTAAGGTATTAAATCCATTATTTTTAGCACTATTATTCTTAGTATTTGTTGTTGCATTTCTTAATCCATTAGGTAATCCGCAAACTGCAGCTGTCACTAGTGCGTACAAGCACTCAGCTTTAGTTAACGGATTCTTAGAAGGCTACAATACAATGGATGCTTTAGCTGGGCTTGCATTTGGTGTGACTGTTGTTACTGCTGTCCGTTCTATGGGGCAAAAAGATGCCAAGAGTGTATCAAAAGTTGTTGCTAAGTCTGGTGTATTGGCTGTAGCTGCTATTGGTTTGATCTACTTATTGCTTATCTTGATGGGAGCTATGTCATTAGGCCAATTTAAGGTATCTGATAATGGTGGTGTCGCATTTAACCAAATTGTTAATTACTATGGTGGAATGTTTGGTCAAGCTTTACTTGCATTTTTGTTAACTGTTACTTGTTTGACTACTGCTGTTGGTTTAGTAGCTGCTTTTGCGCAAGACTTCCATAAACATTTTCCTAAGGTCAGCTACCATGCTTGGCTTGCACTTAGCTGCTTAGCGTCATTTTTAACCGCTAACTTTGGTTTAGATCAAATCATCGCTTGGTCAACTCCAATGTTGATGTTCTTATATCCCTTATCAATGGTTTTGATCATCCTTTCAGTTTGCTCACCATTGTTCCAGAAAGATGGAGTTGTTTATTTCTTCGTAATCTTATTCACTGTTGTGCCAGCATTGGGCGACATGGTGGTTGCATTTCCAAGCGTTGTTAGTCAAAGTAGTTTTGGCTTGACCGTAGCTTCAATGAGAAACACCTTACCGCTTGCTAGCATGGGATTATCATGGCTTGTACCAGCTGTAGTTGGTTTAGTAATTGGTTTACTTGTCCACTTTGTAAGAAGTAGGAACGTTGCACAAGTTTCTGATGAATTAGAATAAAAATAAAGAGATCTGAGAATTAATTTTCTCGGATCCTTTTTTTGAGTAATACTTAAAAATTATGGTATTCAATAATTTCAAAGTCTTAGATATGGATAGTTTTTAAACGTACAATAATCTTAATTAAGAAAGGATTGATTACATGTCTATTTTTGATGAAACTTTAACAATGAATAATGGCTTAAAAATTCCTAAAATGGCACTTGGCGTATGGGAAATCCCTGATACTCAAACGCCTAAAGCTGTAGAAGAAGCAGTTAAGATTGGATATCGTCATATTGATACTGCTCAAGCTTACGGTAATGAGCGCGGGGTAGGCGAAGGTGTTAAAAATTCTAGTGTTGCTGGTGATGAAATTTTTATTAATTCAAAGGTAGCTGCTGAGATTAAGAATTATAAAGAAGCTAAGACTTCAATTGATGAAACCTTGGATAAAATGGAGTTAGATTATCTTGATATGATGATCATTCATAATCCTCAACCTTGGAATAAAGTAAATCAATCAAGTGATCGCCATTTTGAAGGAAATCTTGAAACTTGGCGTGCAATGGAAGATGCCGTAAAAGAAGGTAAACTCCGCACCATTGGTGTTTCAAGTTTTGAAAAAGAAGACTTAGATAATATCATTAAGAATAGTTCTACTAAACCAGCTGTAAACCAGATTTTAGTTCATATTGGTGAAACTCCAATGGATCTGATTAATTATAGTCAAGAAAACGATATCGTTGTTGAAGCCTTTTCACCTATTGCTCATGGTGCTGCATTGAATAATCCTCAAGTTAAGCAAATGGCTGATAAGTATGGTGTAAGTGTTCCTCAATTATGTATCCGTTACGATTGGCAACTTAATTGTGTTGTTTTACCAAAATCTGCTAATCCAGAACATATGAAGAGTAACGCGGAAATTGACTTTAAGATCAGTGATGAAGATATGGCTGAACTTAAGAAATTTACTCCAGTTGATTATGGTAAAGCTGACATTTTCCCAGTATTTGGCGGTAAGATGTAAAAATATTTTATAAGCAAAAAAGAGAGAGTTGCTAGCCCTCTCTTTTTTTATTATTTTATTTTCAATAATTCAGGTCTGCGTGCTAATTCGATATATAGTTGTCCATTCTTACGGCAATTCCTTCAGATTCACGTAAGGTACGGAATTGATAGTGTTTTAAAACTTTACCAGATTGAGCTACTTGAAAAATATTGTCGTTAAAAGCTAGATAGAAATTATTATTAGCATAAGTAAAGCCTTGAAGGGGAGAATTATTTTTTACAAAATTGGATTGAGTAGCTGAAATTTCAGTTGGAATTCAAGTATTTCTTCGGCGAATAAGACGCCAGTATTTGTAAGTGCCTTTGCTGGAATTATGAAAAACAGCATACAGCAAATGACTGTTTACAAAATATGCATTATGGAAGTAGCATGGAAAGTATTCTGAACGATTCCAAACTTTGATTGTCCACAGATTCTTTATTTGGTAATTCTTACGAGATATTTGTAAGATTTCTGTTGATTTTGCCGGGTTAGCTTCACGATTGTTGCTGGCTAAAACGTAGATATAGTTTTTGGTAGTTCCAAGTGACTGACCGTGGCCTAATTTTAAATATGGAGAAACGCTGATGTTTTGACTTGTTTGCTTAAAATCGCTCCAACTCATTGTCCGTAAATTCTGCGTTTGAATTGGATCCGACAAATTATTGAGGTTATAAGTTACCAAGTGTCCCCAAGTTGAATTAGGCTGACCAAAATACGAGACTGTTAATTGGTTATTCAACAAATTGATTCCTTGAGGAATGACTCCCACTTGATTTAGCTGATCATCGTATTGCTCATAGTCAAGTAAGCGAAAACGTGGTTGATAAAAAGCGGTTTGCATAGTGGCACCATTTTTACCATGATAGGTATTAATTTCCATCTCAGGTTGATAACCATTTTCCATATTCCAGTTAGGCGATGAAGATTGAGAACTTCCTATAAACGACTTTGCCTCAGAAGGATCGCTTGTGGCAGTTTTATTAGCAACAGCTATTCCTTCATTATAATTGGAGCGCACATTAACTATGGTACGCGTTTTAATTTTTTCATATTTAAAGGTGACGGAGTAAGCACCGGGAGTAGCTGAGCTAATTTGTTTTTGTGAAACTTTTATCTGGTTAGGGTTTATTAATGTCCCATGCTTATCTACCACATATGCGATGGCATCACGCACTGGAAAAGCATAGTAGTTATTCCTAACTAAAGAAATATGCTTAGCAACTGAGATCTCATTTCTACGGAAGAACTTTTCATTAACCCAACTGGTTTCTCGTCCGTTAATAACTAGTTGCCAATATGTTCCGTTTTTTGTTTTAGCCGAGCGCTGCGACTGCAGTAATCCTTTTCTAAAATATTTAGTTGAAGAGAAGGCGTTAACGCCGCCTTTTTGAGATACATTTCAATAAATTGGATAATTCCGTTTACCGGCTAGCTTGGTATGAACGTTTTGATATTCAATGATTTTGGCTGGTTGTAAAACAATCTGCCCATTTTTTACTGGATTAACTTTTTTAGGGATGAAGAAATATCCCAGTAGTAAAAAAATAGCAATTATAACTAAAAATCTAAAAAACTTTTTCATAATGTTGAATATTATTAGTCTAAATAATGAAATTTGAAATAAATAAGCACTGGACTTTACCAAGTTTTAAAAATTATTCATTAAGCGATTTGCGTAATTCTTGTAAAAATAGATTAGCTAAATTGGAACGTCGAACATTCTTATTCCAAATGACCATATTGGGATCAGTGACTTTAGGTGAAAGAGGACGCGAGACAAGGTTTAAATAATCTTTATCAACTAGATGATCATAAGTGATTTGAACTGCATCTTTTTGACTAGCTAAAATTGCTGCATTAAAAGCAAGGTTGCTTTGTGCTAATAATTTAACATCATGGTATAAATTTCCCCACAAATTATGAAATTTATCAGTAACCAAAATTTGCATGGATATGATAATTGGGTATTTGATTAATAATCGTGCTAAATCATACCAAGAAGCAGAGATTCCTGGAAGAATGGCTCAACATAGTCGTTTGCATCGTAATTCTCAGGTAGATCAACTTTTGATTAATTTTTTGTGGAGATAATAAAAAGCTAGATTGACAAAAGTATAAGAAAATTAAAATAAATCAAACTTTTTTTAATGAGCTTATTGACAATAAGTAAGCAGAGACCTAAACTTATTTATAGTTAATAGCTTACTTATTAAAAGTGTTCGGAAAGGAGTACTAATCATGTTGAAATTAGCTGCAAACAATCAAATTGTTAATGTATGTTGTCAATGCTGTCAACTTTCTTTGTTATGCAGAAAATTCAGCATCCCGTACTTCAATAATTAATAATGCTATATAGTAATAATTAAAGACCTACGATCTAAGCTGAATTTAGATTGTAGGTCTTTTTATGTTGTTTGGGAGGATTTTTAATGAATTGGACGATTATCCAGCAGGCAATGCCTGCATTTATGGCAGGTTTCAAGCTAACACTTTGGTTATCGTTAGTTGGAATCATTGGATCAATAATAGTGGGAATTATAGTCAGTTTATTTCAATATTTTAAAGTACCTGTTTTAAGTCAAATATCTACCGCATATGTAGAACTTGCACGAAACACACCATTATTAATTCAACTATTTTTCTTATATTATGCGTTTCCAATCTTCGGTTTAAAGATGTCCGCAGAAGTCTGCGGTATTATCGGCTTGATCTTTTTAGGTGGGGCATATATGGCAGAAGGTTTTACCGGTGGATTTAATGGTGTAACTAAGAGCCAAATTAATAGTGGTAAGGCTTTAGGGATGAATAGATTACAACTTGCTAGATATGTTGTCTTTCCACAGGGGGTAGCACTCAGTGTACCAGCACTTGCCGCCAATATAATCTTTTTAATTAAAGAAACATCAATCTTTTCTGTCATTGCAATTCCAGAATTGACTAACACAGCGATGGACTTGATCGGAATGTATTATCGTTCAAACGAATACTTATTTATGCTGGTAGTTGCATATGCAGTAATTTTGATTCCATTAATTTTAATTTTAAATTGGTTAGAAAAGAGAGTTCGTTATGGTGCATTCGGGAATTAATGTTTTATTTGAAGGAACAAATCTAGCACGCTTAATGGCTGGATTATGGGCATCTATTTGGATTGCAGCAATTTCATTAGTTATTGGTTTACTTTTAGGTACAATTCTAGGAATCTTACGTACTATGCCTAATAAAATTGTTCGTTTTGTTTTGAGACTATATCTTGAATTTTTTAGAATAGTGCCAACAATTGTACTTTTATATTTGGTTTATTATATTTTGCCAAGAACATTCCATGTTAATTGGTCGGCAACTTGGATGGCAGTTTTGGCCTTTGCATTATGGGTAGCTGCTGAATTTAGTGATATTGTACGTGGAGCACTAGAATCAGTGCCAAAGAACCAGCGAGAATCAGGTTTGGCACTGGGTTTAAGTAATATTCAACTCTTTAGATATGTTTTATTACCACAAGCAATCAAATTAGAGCTTCCTGCAACAATTAATCTTGCAACACGTGTGATTAAAACAACTTCACTTTTGATGGTGATCAATATTATGGAAGTAATCAATGTAGGACAACAAATTATTGAAGCTAATAATCAAAAATATCCAACAGGTGTATTTTGGATTTATGGTTTTATTTTCATTTTATATTTCATTTTAGATTATCCATTATCAGCATGGGCAAAGCGGTTAACAGCAAATAAAGAGTAGGTGTAATTATGACAGAAGAAATTTTAAAGGTAGAACATTTAGATAAATTTTACGGTGATTGGCGGGCTTTACATGATATTAACTTCAATCTTAAAAAGGGTGAAGTTTTAACCCTTCTCGGCCCATCAGGCTCGGGCAAGAGTACGCTTTTACGTACTTTAAATGGCTTAGAAGATTATCAAAAGGGTAGTATTTATTTTCATGATAAAAAAATTGATCCTACTCCAAAAGAATGGCAATTATTAAGACAAAAGATTGGTATGGTTTTCCAGAGCTATGATCTATTTCCTAACTTAACCGTAATGGACAATATTTTACTTGCTCCAGTAAAAGTGCAACATCGAAAAGAAGATGAAGTTAGAAAGCAAGCTGAAGAATTGCTAAAACGGGTAGGGATGCAAGATTATGCATCATCATATCCAAGAGAATTATCCGGTGGTCAAAAACAAAGAGTAGCAATTGTCCGTGCAATGGCTATGAATCCCGAAATTTTGCTATTAGACGAAATTACTGCATCTCTTGATCCAGAAATGGTTCGCGGTGTTCAAGAAATTGTAGAGCATTTATCTAATAGAGATCATATGACCATGATTGTCGTAACTCACCAGATGAATTTCGCTGAAAAGATTGCAGATGAAGTACTATTCCTTGAAAATGGTAAAATCTTGGAAGATACACCAGGAAAAGAGTTCTTTAAGAACCCCCAAACTGCTCGTGCTCGTGAATTCCTAGACAGCATGGATTTCTAGTGGAGGGTTAGGTATGAAAGTTAAGAACATTTTCAATTGGACTATCAGCATACTAGCTATTTTACTCGTGATTATCTCTGCTTATTTTGGTTTTGCGCAAAAAGGTTTAAATAGTGGTACTTCTGCTAGCCGATGGAGTAATCAAAACGGAGTTTCTGAAATTAAAAGACGCGGCTACTTAAGAGTAGCGGTTTTTGGTGATTTACCACCTTATGGCTGGGTTAATTCAAATGGTAAGCGTGTAGGTTATGATGTTTACTTGGCACACCGTATGACCCAGGATTTAGGGGTGAAAATTAGATTTGTTCAAGTTAATGCTAACAATCGTGTTGACACTTTGAATTCAAATAAAGCTGATATCATTTTGGCTAACTTTACAGTTACACCTGAACGAAAAGATGTAGTAGACTTTGCTAAACCATATATGAAGGTTTCTGTTGGTGTCATTTCGCCTAAGAGTGCACCAATAACTTCTGCTAATCAGTTAAAGAATAAAAAATTAATTGTTACTAAGGGTACGACTGCTGAAAACTACTTCTCACAACAAAAGAATGTAAACTTATTAAAATTCGATTCTAAAACGCAGCAATTCAACGCTCTTAAGAATGGTCGTGGTGCAGCTTTAGCTGATGATAACTCATACCTTTACGCTTGGGTAAAACAAAATCCTAAATATACTGTAGGAATTAAGAGTATTGGTCCCAAACAATATATTTCTCCAGCAGTTAAAAAAGGGAATCGTTCACTATTAAAATGGACAAATAAAGAGATTACTAAATTGAATAAGGAAAGCTTTTTCGTAGAAGATTACAATAAAGAATTACGTCCATACTTTGGTAAGGATATCAAGCCAACTGATATTATTTTGGCTTGATGCCAAATGATATTTGATAGAATTCAACTAAAAATAAACAATGAGAAAGGCATTAGGCTACTAAATCAATGTCATTAAGTTAAGACATTAATGCATTGAAGCTCATGCCTTTTTTAACGCAAGAAATCCTATTGATAGAATATCGTAGAAATCTATCAATAGGATTTCTTATAGAATATCAAACATTATTACAGAAAAAAGAAGTGTTTACTCCTAAGATTTTAAAAATTGGGTAAGCGGTTCTTCTTTTTCTATGGATTGATTTTGGTGAAGATATAAATCCTAATGCAATTGTTTTAATTCGTTTAAAACTGCATCATAATTAGGTTCATGTGTAATTTCATCAACTAATTCACGATATAGGATTTTACAATTAGGGTCGAGAACCCAAACAGAACGAGCAAGGATGCCGAATTCTGGAATTAATAAACCGGTCGCTTTGCCAAATGACAAATTTTTATCAGACATCAATTTCATATTTTTAACGTCTTCGGCAGCACACCAAGTTTGCTGGTCTTCAATAGTATTGGTGGAAATAGTCAAAAAGTTAATTTCTGGGAATTTATCCATTGCCTTATTAAAAGTTTTGGTTTGAATACTGCAAACAGGAGTATTGATATTTGGTACTACACTAATCAAACTAAACTTGCCTAGCAAATCAGACTTAGTAAATTCTTGATTATTCTTATCTAGTACTGTAAAGTTGGGCATTTCTTCTCTAACTGCTGGCGGAGTACCTACTAATTTAACTTCTTTACCTTTAAAAGTAATTTTCATAAGTTTTACCCTCTCTTTCTTTTTATTATCTTAAATATAACAAATTATAGAAATTATCTTAAATATTTTAACCTTTATATTGAAGCCCATACCTTTAAAAAAGTAAATATAAAATATAATTGATAGAAATAAGGAGTTTTGTGGTAATCTTGTCTTGAGATATTTTTGAAAGGTAAAGCTTATGATAACTATTTACTTGATGCGTCATGGACAAACTTATTTCAATCTGTGGCATAAGATCCAAGGCTGGACCGATTCTCCTCTAACTGAAGAGGTGATTAAGCAAGCAAAAGAAATTGGACGATATTTTAGAGAAAATAATATTAATTTTGATAAAGGCTATAGTTCAACTTCTGAAAGAGCATCAGATACTTTAGAACTGGCAACTGATCATCAATTACCCTATCGAAGGTTGAAAGGCTTAAAAGAAGAATATTTTGGTTCTTTTGAGGCAGAAGATGAACGACTAAATCCGCCTGTACCTTATGAAGATTTCTTTGTGAAATATGGTGGTGAAAGCGAAGATCAAGTAAAAATGAGAATGCATGATACGATGTTAAAGATTGCAAGAGAAAATGCTGATAATAGCAACATTTTGATAGTCTCACACGCAGGTGCAATTTTTAACTTTCTTTCTACTATTAATATGAGTATTGATCAACTTTTTAAAATTGGCTTTACCAATGCTTCGGTTGCTAAAATTGAATTCAAAAATGATCAATTTAAGGTTGTTGAGATTATTAATAAGAAAAATAATAAATTCGAAGTAACTCAAGTGAATTAAGGAAGTAAAAATATGACCACAAAAATTGATGCGTATGCTCACATTTTACCGGCTAAATATTATCAAAAGATGCTGTCTGTTGAGCCAAATATTCCTAATATGTTTCCATTTATTAAAATTAAAACTTTGATGGATTTGGATGAGCGATTAACTAAGTGGCCAGATCAAAATACTAAGCAGGTAATTTCTTTAGCTAATATCAGTCCAGAAGATTTTACTGATTCAAAGACTTCTGCAGAACTGTGTCAAAGTGCTAATGAAGAATTATCGAATCTTGTAGATCAACATCCAGGTAAATTTGCTGGTGCAGTTGCAATTTTACCAATGAATAATATTGAATCGGCTTGCAAAGTTATTTCATCTATTAAGGATGATGAGAATTTAGTTGGTGCACAAATCTTTACTCGTCATTTAGGTAAAAGCATTGCTGATAAAGAATTTAGACCAGTATTAGCACAAGCAGCTAAATTGCATGTTCCCTTATGGATGCATCCCGTTTTTGATGCAAGAAAGCCTGACAACAACTTAGTATTTTCATGGGAATATGAATTGTCACAAGCAATGCTTCAGTTGGTGCAAAGTGATCTTTTCCAAGATTACCCCAATTTAAAGATTCTCGTCCACCACGCGGGAGCAATGGTGCCATTCTTCAGTGGCAGAATTGACCATATTTTGGATGAAAAGCATGCTCAAGATTTCAAGAAGTTCTATGTAGATACAGCTATTCTTGGTAATACTCCAGCATTGCAATTGGCTATTGACTACTATGGTATTGACCATGTTCTATTTGGCACAGATGCACCTTTTGCTGTGATGCCATCAGGTGCTGATCAGATTATCACTCAGGCAATCAATGATTTGACAATTAGTGATAAAGATAAGCAAAAGATCTTTCACGATAATTACTATAGTTTAATTAAGGAATAGAAAGGTCAAAAATATTATAAGGGGATAGAAACATGTTTTTGACTGTAACTGGGGGAGAGTGGCTTTTACCACTTTTAGTATTTTTAGCTATGTTAGGAATTGCTGAATACATTGCTAAAAAGAAAAATATACCTAAAATAAATAAGATAATAAATATTACTGTTTATGCAGTTTCGATTGGCTTGTTGATTATTTATTGGATTTTGTATTTTGCAACACCAAAAGAAGTGTCTCTTTTTAATGTAGTATTTTTCACGATAGTTATACTTTATTCATTAAATGATAAATTATTAAATCATTTTAAGGAGCAATTGAAGTCAAAATATAGAAAACTAAGAATTGCAATTATAATTCTCTATATTCTGATTATTGTCATGATGATTTTATACGGATCACATTTTTCGGTAGTGGGCTGGATTATTGCTGTAATTGTGGCAACTATTTTTGGAATACTGGAGTACATGGTTAACCAATATGAATAAGATATAAAAATAAGTAGTTAACTTTGAAACTATAGCTAACTACTTATTTTTTATTGCTTTACTTTTGAAAAGTCGTATCTTCGATATCTAAGTGCCGTATTTTTATCTTTAAAAGCTGCCCCATTAATAGCATTAGAATTAGTGCCATAACTCATGAATAAACAATGTTTTCCTTTAAATTGTCCTAATTTATAAACCATATCGACAGTATCCAGAAAGCCACGTTCTCTCAAAATTCCATTTTCGGTTGAGATCATGATTGCATTACCAGCATATTCTTTATTTTGCTTTTCAGAATTATGATCTAATTTTAAATTAGGATCAGTTTTTTGATAAGTTACGTAACCGTTAAAAGTATGAGAAGTTATAACTAACTTAGTAGCTTTTTTACTATAAGGATCAGCACGATACCATGTACCGCGATATTCAGTTGGTACGGTTGTTAATTTAAATCCTTTATATTTTTTATGCAAATTAATTTTAGATGAAGTGCTTTTATATTGTTTTTTATTAGAATGTTTTGCTATTTTTTTATAGCTATTTTCAGTAGATATGTGATGGCTAGCTGGTGAACATCCCGTTAACAATCCGGTTATCAAAATGATAAAAATAAAGGTCAATTTTTTCATAATAATATTACTTCCAATCTGCATATGACTTTATGAGTTTAATTTACTTATCTTTTTCTGTAGTAGCTTTACCCATTCGTTTAAGCTGCTTTCTGGTTGAAATTTGCTTGTGCTTTTCTTTAACACCCACAGCTTGCTTAATTCGAGGATTCTTTCTCAAGATACTCATTCTATATCCCAAAGTTGAGGCTACGGTTAAAACCCACACGAACCATTCAGAATGCCAGAACATAAAGAAACCAGTTGAAACATCCTTAAGTAAGTCGATTACAAGATCAGATGAGATTGATTCCGTATTCATTTGCTTACCAAAATAGATTTGTAAACTAATATTTATAGCAAAAATGACAATCCAACCAATTAAATATGGCCAATTACGTTTGATTTTTATTACTGGCCTACCATATTGATCAGTTTCACCATTGTCTTTAATACTTACACCGCGAGCTTGAAGCCAACCGATAAAAATACCAAGAAATAGTAATAAAAACGTTAATAAAATATTCTGCCAACTCATATCTTTCTCGATAGATACTAGCATCATAATTAAAGAATAAACCGGCAAAATCACCATTTCTTTGCGTGTGATTTTTTCATATTCAAAAGTACCTTTAAGAAATGGACGTAATAGTAAAATTAGTAAAATTAATAGCCACATAATTTCCTCCGTGTGTATAATAGCTATAAATATTATATACGAAAGGGACGAATATAAGTTGAGAATCAACGTTTTACAACATACGCCTAATGAAGGACCTGGTTCAATTGAAAAATGGGCTAATGAACATAATGCGGAATTTTATGTTTATCATCCAGCAACTTTTGGTAAATTACCAACTGCTGAAGAAACTGATATGTTAGTAATTCTAGGCGGACCAATGAGTCCTAATGACGACTTTCCATGGATTCATCAAGAAAGAGAATTAATTAAGGAATTAGCTAAAGAACATAAGCCAATGTTTGGTGCATGCTTTGGTGCACAACAAATTTCTATGGCCTTTGGTGGTACTATTTCAGATGCACAATATAAGGAAGTAGGTTGGGCGCCAGTATATTTGAAGAATCATGAAATTCCAGGAATTCCAGATAAGCTAGAGGCACTACATTGGCACCAACAAATGTTTTCAATTCCTGAAGGTGGAAAATTGTTGTTCTCAAGTGACTTGCTTGAAAACCAAGGTTTCTTATTAGGGAACAACATCGTTGGTCTGCAATTCCATTTCGAGCCAATGGAGGATAACTTACGTGAGATTGCGATTAATGATAGCTCTTATCCTGATGATAAGAATACATTAAAGCAAAATGCTAGTGAAATCATTGCACATGGTGTTCCAGCAGAAAACAAAGATGTGATGTTTGCAATCTTGGATTACATTAACAAATAATAAAATATAGAAAATCCGTTAGATAGTTAGAAAATTAACCGTCTAACGGATTTTTTTACCTAATTAATTACTTTAATTTCTTAGGAACACCGTGCCAGAAGTAGTTAATCAAAGCGATTGCTAAGAAAATTACGGCACTAACAATTACACCATACCAACCGAAATGTCCCCAGACATCAATTCCGATTAAAGTACCAAGTGAACCGCCTAAGAAGTATGAGAACATAAAGATTGAATTGTTACGACTGTTAGATTTACGACTCAATGATTGAATAATGGCTTGGTTAGTAACCTGACTGAATTGTGTACTTAAGTCCAAAATCACAATACCAATCATTAACATGTAGATTGAACGAGTAAAGATTGCAAAAATGATATAAGCGATAACGCCGAACCACCAACTAATTTGAATGTTGGTTCTTGGCGAGTATTTATCAACCATCCTACCAATGAATGGTGCCGCAAAAATTGAAACAATTCCGAGTAGACCCATACTACCAGCAACCGCACTATCGTAACCATAATATTTTGCTAAAAGAAAGGCTAAAGTTGACCAGAATAGGTTGGCAATGCCGAACATGCAAAACGCATTGAGGGATGAACCACGAAGGTATTTGTACTTCTTAAACAATCTTGGCAGAGAAGCAATAATTTCGCTATATTTCTTGCTTTCAGTAATTTTTCTAGGATCATCTGGTACCCAATAATGAATAAAGATTACCAAAATCAAGTTGATAAGAGCAGCCAGACCATAAACCATGTGCCAGCCTAAAACTGTGGCGATGATACCACTGAAAGTTCTAGCAAAAAGAATACCGGTAAGCATCCCACTGATCATTGCACCCAAGATTGGTCCTTGCTTTTTAACAGGAGTTAAGTAAGCAATATAAGGAATGATAATCTGGCGACCGATAGATGTTAAACCGATGATGATCACGGCTAAACCGAAGATCCAGAAGTTGGGTGCGATAGCCGCTACAAGCAATGCAATAATAGAGATCAATTCCATTACTTGTAAAAATTTATAACGATTGAATGCATCACCAAGCGGTACAAGGAAGAGCAAACCTAAAGCATAGCTGACTTGAACCAGCATTGCGAGCACAGCAGTGGTAGATGATGAAATATGATAGCTTGAAGTGATTAGTGGTTCAATTGGTTGAATGTAGAACATATTAGCCACAATAACACCAACACTTAAAGCCATGAAGATAACTTTGTAAGTAGGTAAATCGATATAATTGTCTTTTACCTCATCCATAAAAATCCCCCTTTGGATAATTATTGTTCACATACTTACTTTAATGAAGAAAGAAAATTATGGAAGTGATCATTTATCCTAAGGGGGTGTGCTGGATTATCATAGTTGAGAAATTAAGAATCTCTGGACATCTTGATTACGAGTAAATAAACTAATAGTACGTGATGGGAAATCAACTAGTTTACTTACTTGGAAGCGATGATCATTTTTTAATAAGCTCTGCGTAATTTGCCATGGTAAGATGGTTTGATAATCAGAGATTGCCACCACTTCTAGTAAGGTGTTAGTGTGACCAATCTGTTTAATATCTTCCGCGGAATCAAAGATATTAAGCAGTTGTTGACTAACAGGACAGTAGCGTGGTGCTATGATTAATTTAGATGGATCTAGGTCAGTTAAAGAAATTGAGTTTGGTAGATCAACTTTTTTATTTGTAACTACGCCAAAAGACTCCTGCGTTATTTTAGTTTCTAGGAATTCACCTGAAATACCTTGATGGCTTTCTTCATTAATAATGATGGCGTCTAGTTGTCCGTCGTTGAATTTTTGGACTAAATCAATGCCTCTTACTGTAATATAAAATTGCTTAACTTCATTTAAACGTTCGGCAACAAGATCAGGATAATGGTAAGCGGCAATGTTATCAAGAATACCGATACGCAAAATGTTCCAATCTATTTTGGGCTGTAAATTAAAATTTTTTAGATCAAGTAGGAGCTTTTGAGCATTGTTTTTGAAATTGATTCCTTCAGTAGTTAACTCAACACCTTGATTATTTCTGATGAAAAGTTGCTGATGAAGCATCTTTTCTAGTTGGCGTATTTTTTTACTAACAGTTGATGGATCTAGGTATAAATAGTTTCCAGCACGACTGAAACTATGAAATTTACTAACTGCTAAAAAGATTTTTATAAGTTCAACATTAAAATTATTCATTTGATACCTCGTATTTAGTACATACAAGTATAACAAAGAAAGGATTTTCAATGAAAGATATCGATCAATTCACTAAGTGGGCAACAGATTTACAAAGTATTGCTCAAGCAGGATTACGTTATGGTAAAGATGTATTCGACCTTGAGCGGTATGAGCAGATTCGTAAAATTGCCGGTGAAATGATGGAGGCAAAAACTGGTCTTCCTAAAGAAAAGATTAGGACATTATTTTTAGGAGATGAAGGATACCAAACACCTAAAATTGAAACTCGGGCCGCGATTTTTAAAGATGACAAGATTCTTTTGGTTAGAGAAAGAATGGCACAACAATGGTCACTTCCAGGTGGTTGGAACGATTATGATCAAACTACTGCTCAAAACTGTGCCAAGGAAGCTCGAGAAGAATCTGGTCGAATCGTTAAGCCAGTTAAGTTGATTGCTGTTCAAGATAGAAATCATCATAATAAACCAATTTTGGCTACTAATGTGACGAAGGTCTTCTACTTGTGTGAAGAGCAAGGTGGAGAATTTGTGCCAAATGATGAGACTGATACATGTGATTACTTTGCATTAGACAATTTGCCAGAGTTGTCAATTGATCGTAATACTAAGGAACAAATCGAGATGTGCTTTAAGGCAAGTAAGGATCCTAATTGGAAAACAATTTTTGAATAGAAATAAAAGTTGATAATCCACGATTGTGATACGTAACCGTGTCAAGTATATAATTGAAATATACAAAATGAACTGATTAATCAATCCGCATAAACAGGTTAGTTAATCAGTTCATTTTGTATATTAAAAGGCTATTAGTCTTCTGTATCATCTAATTGTTTTGCATATTTAAAAACATAAAAAAGTTGAGTTATTAATGTAATTAACCAAATTGCTGTTAATGTTCCAGAAATAGCAAAAAGAATATATGAAAACTGTGGAGCCTCTTTTAATTGACTTGAAGCATAAAGCATTAATGCAAAGCCACACCAAAAACACAGGTTGCTTATTATATCTAGTGATTTAGATTTAGCATTTGTTTCAATCGTTTTTACATCAGAGTCTTCATCCGATGTGTCATCAGTAACGTTTTTAATTGCATCTCTAAAGTAAATGAAAGCAGTGATAAGCAAAATAATAATTTCTAATATGTGCCAGATAATGGATCCATAATCATGGGTTTGTATTTGCAAATAAGTTACGAATATTAACGCTCCAAGTCCAATTATTGAAATAATTGCTCCAAGAGTATTTTTGATTCTGTTTTTCATTCAATCATCCCCAATTCAACGTTGTAAAAATATAAAATTATGATAGATTAATATTAAATAAAAATATTATTAATGTAAATATAAATAAATGAAAAAATTTACTTCTAACAGATTCGATGAATTGATAATTAATTATAAGGATAGAACGTAATTGGAGTAAGTTATGGAGAAAAATATGTGCTTAATTTGTGATCGAATTAAAATGATTAAAATTAATCAAAATAAATTCTTTGTAAAAGAATTGAAAACAGGTTATGTAGTACTAGGAGATAATCAACATTTTAAAGGTTACACTTTGTTTCTTTACAAAGAACATGAAAATGAATTATATCAATTAGAGCCGAATGAAAAATTAAATTTCTTAGAAGAAATGTCATTAGTGGGGGAAGCTGTATCAAAAGCCTTTGAATGTGAAAAAATGAATTATGAATTATTAGGAAATGGTGATTCACATCTGCATTGGCATTTATTTCCAAGAATTAGCGGAGATTTAGGGGAATATGGCTATTACGGTAAAGGGCCGGTATGGTGGTATCCACGAGAAAAAATGTATAGCACTGATAACGAACCAACTGATGAAGAACTTGAAAAGTTAAAACAAAGGCTAAACGTTGAATTAGATAGATTATTTTATGAAAAATAATATAGAAAGGAGTTTGAAAAATGGTTCAAATTGAATTAACACGATTTCGAATTAAAAAGGGGAAGGAAGAAAAAGCACAAGAATGGATGGATTTTTTAAACAGTCATTCCGAGGATACTGTAGCTACAATGAAGAATGAAAAGATGTATGTCGAAAATGTCTTTAAGGAAGAAAATTCAGACGGATATACATATTTTTATTGGTATTCAGTACAAGGCGAGAATGGAAAAGCAGTAGAAGAATCAGATAGTTACATTGATAAGAAGCATATTGAATATTGGGATGAGTGTATCGATGATGCTTATCATCCAGTAGATATGATGTTAGAAGAAAGTTTGATTGCTCCTGCGATTCAGAAGATTATTGAGAAAGAAGGCTAAACATCATGAGACCATTTACTCTATATAGTTTTGATGTTAATAAACATTCAATCTCATTAGTGTTACCAGAAACTTGGCAAGCACCTGCTTTATTTGAACAATTAGAAAAGAATCATGTGCAATTTTCAAAATATCTAAAATGGGCTAATAGTATAGATACTGTTCAAAAAGAAACTGAATCAATTAAAATTTTTCAGCAAAAAATGGTAGATGACACAGCATTCAACTTAGTAATTTTGATTGACGAAAAGCCAGCAGGGATGATTGATTTACATCAATTAACTCCTGAATCTGGTGAGGTAGGATATTGGCTTTCAGGTGATTATCAACATTTAGGAATTATGACTAAATGTGTTGAATTTTTAGTTGATTATTCATTCGCACAATTAAAGTTGAATTACCTGCTTTTGCGAACTGCGCAGGACAATTTGGCTAGTCAAAATGTTGCTTTGCGAACCGGTTTTAAGTATGAAAAAGATGATGAACTAGGCATGAAAGTATTTAAAAAGAGGGTTAAGTAATTGGAATGATTAGGTTAAGCATGAAAAGAAAAGAAGTTGAAACTGAATTTGGCAAAATTAATATTGCATATAAAGAGGGTAAACCACTAATTGTTTATTTAAATGGTTTTGGTAGTTTCGATACAGCACAATCATTTCAAAAGGTAATTGATTCTTTACCAAATAACTACGGGGTATTTGCTCCAGATTATTTAAATAGTGGATTTAGTGATAAATCATTGAAAAACTACACCATCATAGATGAAGCAAATCAATTAGCTAAAATCATTAATAACGTGAAGGCAAACAAAGTAATTATTTTAGCTCATAGTATCGGTGGTGTTTATGCTATGCAAATGAAAGATAAAGTTAACAACTTAAAGGCTTTTATTGGTATTGAACCTACTACTAGAGAAATAATTTTAAATCCACCAAAAGAAAAAAACTATATCGAAAAAAGTAAATCCATTGATAAACTAGAAAAGCAGATTAAAAATGATCTAGCTAGAATTCTTACTCCTGAGGAAAATGAAGAGTTTTGGAATACTACAGAACAAAATGCTGCGAAATTTGATGAGAAAGACAACCAAAATGCTCAAAGTTCTCTAGAAAACGATTCATATTGGAAGAGTGACATGAGAATGGATGATGATATTCCTAGCATAATTATTACTGAAGAATATCGTGAAGAAGAGTATAAACGTTCTGAATATCATACTAGCAATCCAAAATCTAAAATAATTTCTCTGGGAGATTATCATTATATTCATTTTGAGTATCCAGAGAAGATTACCGATATAGTTGGAGATATCATTGAAATAGTATAGCGAACAGAAGTGGTGATGATTATGAAGGTAAAAAGTATAAATTTTAAAATTGCAGTTTTATTTTTAGCTTTTACAGCAGTGTTTACGCTATTCCGATCATCAATGTCAGGTATATTTTCATTATTCTATGCTAGAAATGGTATCCTAAATGTGAATATTAGTTCGATAAAATCGTTTCAGAATATTGGTATTATGGTTGGATTGCTTCCAGCAGGATGGCTGGCAGATAGAATTGGTAGATTAAAAGTTCTAGCTTTGTCTTCTATAGTTATTGCTAGCAGTTTTTTGATTCTTATTCTTTTTAGGAACTTTTTGTTCTTCTCTTTAGCAGAGTTGCTATATGGAATTGGACTTGCACTGAATTCGGGAACTTTAATTGCTTATATAACTGATTTACAAGAATCTAATCATATATCTCCTAATAGCCAATTAATGGGGATGCAAGTTATTATTTTGAATTTAACAACATTAATAGGTGGAAACATTGGGACGTGGCTTTTTGCAATAGACGTGGCTTTTTGCAATAAAAGATACTGCACCCATTTGGTTTGCACTGATTGGCTTAGGATTATATCCAGTGTTTATTTTTATTGTGATAAAAGTTTTATCTTTTTCTGATAATAAAGCAATGAATAAACAGCAAACTAATAATATTAAAAATATTGTTGGTTTCTTTAGAAAAAGAAACTTCTGGATATTATTGTTGTTAAATGTTGACTATGATTGTGGAACACAGTTTATTTTAATATATTGGTCAATTATCTATGTTGAAAAATTTGGCTTTAATTTATCTGTTGTGTACACCTTATTTATGTTTGCGCTTATTTTAGGTTCAAGTATATTTAATAAATTGTCTGTATTAGCAAATACAAAGAGTATTACAATTTTAAATATTACATGTATGATCTTAGCATTTATTTTAAGCGGGATTATAGAAAATAAATATTTATCGTTAATTCTTTTTCTATTGATTGAATTATTGATGGGAATGATGTCAGGGCAAATCTCTGCTACTAGTAATGAAGTAATTTATGGAGAAAGTAATAAATCAACTATGCTTTCTACAGTTTCGTTTATTGCCGAAATTTTAGTTAGCTTCTCTTTATTTATAAGTAATGCAATTATGAAAATTGCTGGTAATTTAAAAGTGATGTTTTTTGTGTCAGCGGCTTATTTTAGTATTACTTTATTGATTATTCCTTTGATAAAACAAAGAGAATAATAATTTTAGTTCAAAAAGAGGTGATCCGTTTGTCTAAATTAATCATCATCAGAGGTAATTCTGGCAGTGGCAAAACCACATTAGCTAAGGAGATTCATAATCAATTATACCTTACTCATTCCGCAAGATACAGTTAGACGGGATATGCTGCGCGTCAAGGATGGTAAGAATACTCTAGGTCTACCATTATTTAAGGAAGCTCAACATCTTTTCGGCAATGCAATTTATACCTATTATTTCGACATTCCTTTTGAAGTAACGGTAAGGCGGCACAGCCAAAGGCATATTAGCTCTTTTGGAGAAAAACAAATGCGTTCTTGGTGGAAGGTACATTGGTTTCATCCCTGAGACTAAGTTTTCTAATGAGCTAAGTTTGGCAGATGAGATTGACATTATTATGAAGGATATTAAAGAGGAATAGAATTTGATTTATTTATTATGTGAGGAGTATGTATGAAAGAAGAGCGGTATATTTTACAAAAGGATAGTAATCCCAAGGCCATCATTGAACCTAATTATGAAAATCACCCTTTTCGATTTCACCCTACATTGCTATTTGCTTTTGTCCCTAAGGAGGATATAGACAACTTTTTGAAAGAAATTCCACATAAAGTGTTAGGTAATTACGATACTATTTCTTTTCAACCTGATATTTATGAAATTGAAAGAAGGGGTAAATATTTTACGTTATGTCAAGCACCACTAGGAGCACCTGCAGCAACACAACTTTTAGATTGGCTAATAAGTTATGGTGTCAAAAAGGTGTTAGCCTTTGGCAATGCTGGAGCGATAACCAATTTACCAGAAAATGCGATGTTTATTCCAACTAAAGCTATTAGAGATGAAGGGACTTCTTTTCATTATTTGGAAGATAGTCTAACAGTTGATTTGAGGTCTCATTTTTTAAGCAAAATAGAAGAACAACTTGATAAGTTAAATCTAAAGTATGATGAAATAACAACTTGGACAACAGACGGATTCTTCAGAGAAATACCTAAAAAGGTTGCACAATTTCGACAATTAGGGGCCAACACAGTAGAAATGGAATGCTCAGCATTGGCTGCATGTGCTAAGTTTAGAAAAGTTGACTTCGTTCAAATCTTATTTACTGCTGATACTTTAGCAAATGAAAAAGATTATGATCCACGAAACGGAGGTACGGCTTCGCATCGTCGAGGGTTAGATATTTGTTTTGAAATATTGAAAAGACTATAGAGTAGAAAATAACGTGGTGGATAAATTATGCGATTATTAGTAGTTAGACATGGTCAAAGTGAAGCCGATATATTAAAAGTATGTGAAGGTCGAGCAGATTTTTCTTTGACAAAATTAGGGCATGAACAAGTAGAAAAAACTGCAGAGTATATTTCAGAAAACTACAAAGTAGATAAGATTTATTCAAGTACTTTAAAACGAGCTATGCAAACCGCAGAACACGTAGCGAAGAAAACAAATCTTAAAGTTAATTTAGAAGATAAATTGCAGGAATTTAATAACGGTTTAAGAGCGGGGATGAATTATAAATTGGCTTATGAAAAATATCCTAATATACCTGCTGCAATACATGAATCACATTATCAGCAAGAAAGTGAACTTGAATTTAGGATGAGGGCCGAGTATGTTCTCTCACAAATCACTAGTGAAAATGATCCTACTTCAACAACTGTAATAGTTAGTCATGGTGGAATGATTATGCGATTATTTCAAGCCTTTCTTCAATTACCAATAGGATCTAATGTTAAGTTAATTACCGGAGATGCTGGGATTCATGACTGGTCAATTGAAAATGAACAAAAGTTTATAAACTATTCTAATTTTTGTCCATTTTTATCGAATTAATGGAAATCAAGACATGGGGGAGTATATATGAATCAACAACCATTCATCTTAGACTTTGACAATGATCAAAATGCAGTGCTTGAACCAGATTTTGAAAATTTACCATATCATTTTCATTCAAGATTACTTTATGCATTTGTTCCTAAAGAAAAAATCGATGTTTTCTTAGATCAATATCCGCATCGTACCTTAGGAAGCTTTCGAACTATTTCATTTAGACCCAAAATCTATGAAGTTAAAATTAAAGATGAATATTTTACGTTATGTCAAGCACCGCTGGGAGCACCTGCAGCTACTAAATTGCTAGATTGGTTAATTAACTATGGTGTGAAGAGAGTTTTAGCCATAGGAAATGCAGGTGCATTGGTAGATTTGCCAGAAAATACAATGCTTTTGCCTAGTCGTGCAATTCGTGGTGAGGGGACTTCCTTTTATTATTTAAAACCTAGTCAATTTATAAAAATAAACCGTAATTATTTAACTCAAGTCGAAAAAGCTATTCTAAATTTAGGTTTCAAATATGATGAAATTACTACTTGGACAACAGATGGATTTTTTAGGGAAACATCTAAAAAGGTTGCACAATTTCGTCAACTGGGGGCCAGCACAGTAGAAATGGAATGCGCTGCATTAGCTGCGTGTTCTCAATTTAGAAAAGTAGATTTTGCTCAGTTGCTATTTACGGGAGATTCTTTAGCTAAAATGGAGAATTATGATAGACGAAATTGGGGACGTAAGTCGTACAGCATGGGTTTAGAAATTGGAGCTAAAGTTCTCATTAATTTGAACGAAGAATAACAGGGAGAGTAAAACTATGAACCAACAACCATTCATCTTAGACTTTGACAAAAATGCACATGCAGTAATTGAGCCGGATCATGATCAAGAGTCATTTCATTTTCATTCAAGATTACTTTATGCATTTGCGCCCAAAGAAGAAATAGATTTATTCTTAGACAAGCATCTTCACCGCACCATAGGAATGTTTGATTCTGTATCTTTTACTCCTAAAATTTACGAAGTTGAAATTAATGGCAAATTTTTCACTTTATGTCAGGCACCGCTAGGGGCACCTGCAGCAACACAACTTTTAGATTGGTTAATAAGCTATGGTGTCAAAGAAGTTTTAGCAGTCGGTATTGCAGGAGCATTAATAGATTTACCAGAAAATGCCATGCTTTTACCTACTCGTGCAATTCGCGATGAAGGGACTTCCTTTCACTATATGGAACCGGGTCAATTTGTTGACTTGAACTACCAGTTTATAAAAAAGTGGAGGAACAGCTTGATAAATTAGATCTAAAGTATGACGAAATAACAACTTGGACAACGGATGGATTCTTTAGAGAAACACCTAAAAAAGTCGCACAATTTCGTCAGCTTGGTGCCAGTGTTGTAGAAATGGAATGCGCTGGGATGGCTGCATGTGCTCATTTTAGAAAAATTAATTTTGCACAACTTTTGTTTACTGCAGATTCACTAGCCGATACAGAGAATTATGATGTGCGAGATTGGGGTAGTGAATCACATAGTACTAGCTTAGATATTGGATCGCAAGTTCTAATTCAAATGTAGTTTATAATTAATGCATAACCTAACGAAAGAGTAGACGAAATGCTGAAAAACATAATTTTTGACTTTGGAAATGTATTAATTGATTACGATTCTGATAAGATTCTTGACCACTATGATGTAAATGACGACGAACGTGCTATTTTTAAGAAAAATATCTTTGGTTCAAAAGAATGGCTTGAAGTTGATGCAGGGGAGATAACTGAAGATGAAGCTACTGAGATATTCAAAAGAAAACTCCCAGAAGAATTGCATCCCAAGATTGAAAAGATCATGACTATGTGGCCTAAAGAAGTGATCTATTTCCCTGAAATGTTGACTTTCATGAAGGATATGCGCCAAAAGGGCTATCACATGTTTGCTTTATCTAACACGGGGATGCGATTTGCTAATTACTTAATGAGGACCGACTATGGTAAATACTTCGAAGGCGAAGTTTTCTCAGCGACGGAGAAGCTAATGAAGCCAGATCAAAAGATTTATCAAGTTTTGCTGAATAGATATGATTTGATTCCTGATGAGTGTCTCTTTATCGATGATCGTCCAGAGAATACGGAAACTGCGCAGAAGTTGGGGATGCATGACTTTACTTTTAATATCAAGAAGCTTCCTGAGTTGAAAACCTATATTGATGAATTGAAGTAACAGGTAAGTATTTATACATCAAACCCGCTAATATAGATGGTGTAACTAGAAAAGCAACTCATAATACTTATATTTATAAGAGCTCTACTGGTTAGACTTCATTTAATGGCAACCAAGCAATTTATCATATTAAAGGTACTTAATTACTGGATCTATTCAATTGACGTTGATGCAGCAGGATTAATGCAAGAAAAATCATATGAAAGTAAATAAAATTATTAATAGATATTAGTTTTGAGAGTCTGACATTTTCAGGCTCTTTTTGTTTATAAAGACAAAAAACGCCGATGAACTTCACTAAAAAATTCACCGGTGTTTTCATATTCACTATTTTACAGCATCTTATGCTTCTTCATTCGTTCTTCAAAGATGCTATTAATCAAATCAGTCATTTCTTGTTTTTGGATTTTAGTAGGTTCGCCATTTTCAAATGCCTTATATAAATCAGAATGTTCTTTAGCAATCAACTTGCAAGTATTATCAGTAGCATGCTTTCTAAAGATTTTTGGAATCTTCTTCAAATACTCTGGCTTTACAAGGGTAATAATTTTCTCGTTTGCTGTCATCTCATATACCTCCATACAAAATTTAAAAGTTATTTTAAGCTTATTGTCTTAATCATTCAACCAAGAGGTTTCATTAGCTAATATTTTTTATTCAAAGTTGATCAAACTAGTGCTTGCTGTCCAATTACTTTATTACCACGACGTGTAAAACAAATTATAGAGTGATGTTGTAAATCTAAATTAAAATCAATCTTTAACTAAAAGAGTTGAAACTTAAAAATTTTGGTCCTTTTTGATTCTTATAGAAATTTTTAAAATATTTAAAATTTTTCTTCATTTCTTGATAAATAAAAAATGATATAAACGCTATGCCAATATCCAATACATATAGAGCAGTTTTTAATCAACTAAAGATTTGATTATATGAAGGGAGAAATATAAATGACAACATTTCTATCATCAGTATCTAGCGTAGTGGTTATTGTATTAATAATGGTATTGGGGTATATCTTGAGAAAAAAAGGCTGGCTTGCCGATACATTCTCCGGCAATATTTCTAAATTAATTACACAAATTGCGCTGCCAGTATCTATTTTTGTCTCAGTCCAAAATAATCTTACAAGAAGTAGCTTAATCGGATTATTTGAAGACTTACTTTTGCCATTTATTGGCGTAGTTATTTCATATATCGTAGCATTTATTCTAGTTAAAGTTTTAAAAATAAGAGTAGGTCGTCGCGGTACTTTTATTAATATCATAGCTAACGCTAATACTATTTTTATTGGAATGCCTTTAAACATTGTATTGTTTGGGAATCGCGCGATGCCTTAATTCTTGATCTACTATGTAATCAATACTGTCTCAACCTGGGCTTTTGGTGTATTTCTAATAAAAAACGAAAATTGAATACAAATGAAAAAAGCCCAACCTTGAATTGGCGTTCAAAGTTGAGCTGTACGTGAAACTACAAACGCACCTTTGTAGCTTCACGCTTTTCTAACAATCTTATCGCTAATTAAATTAGCTAATCAAGATTGTAACTTGAACTGAAGAAGAAATCAAGATGTGAGACACAAAGGGGACGGTCCTATTTATCTTCCTCATTACTAAGATGAATAGGAAGCGCAGGGGGTAAGGCTTCAAGGCCCCCGTTAAGATGAAAAGAAGTGGGCAGGCAAATTCGGTCTTATAATTAAACTGATGAGCTACGATTTATCGGAGAATTTAGCGCCGAGGTAACTTGGGCATTTGAAAAGGTAGATTTTCGGGAGCTGGACATCCAAGGATATAAGATTAGACGCATGCGGGCGCTCAATTTTGGGTGCTGGGACTGATGTAGAGGTTTATTTTAATGCCGTGTAGGGGCATGTAGACGCACGGATTGATACATCAGATAATTCAGTAATGACTGTAACGGACGGGCATCGCCGACGCATAAGTTGAGGAATTTTCCTTATTTTTCTAACATAGGGAAATTCTCTGCTCTGAACCTAACAAACACCTCAACATAAGTCTGGGGTGTTTATTGAAGACCTTTCGGGCTTTTGAGATGAAAATTAACAGTGAATCTATGCAGTATTTTTTCACTTTAAAAAATTTCAATATTAATATTATGTATTGAAAAACATCAAAATAGATAGGTTCTCCGGATCACAATATATTATATTAAAATTATAAATTTTATAATTTAACTAATAAATAATTAAAATTGCTGTTGACTTTTAATTTTTATCACTGTAATATTATGATCAACAAAAAATAATAACGGCTTTGACAAGGAAAGTAAGTTTAACTGAAGTACTACAGAGAGTTTCTGGTTGGTGCGAAGAAACAACGAAGGTTTAGCTGAAAATCACCTTTGAGCAGAAATTACGAATTGAGTAGTTTCAGGGCACGCCCTTTACAGCGTCGACGTATCGCTCTTTTTGAGCCGCACGTGCAACGAGGCTGGGTTTATGCCCAGCGAACATAGGTGGTACAGCGCCCAAAGCGCCCTATTAGATCAAAATAAAATTGGTCTGGTAGGGCGCTTTTTTCTTTAACAAAGCTGTTAAGTATAGGAATAATTGGAGGAAAATTATTATGAAAAAAGTATTGAAATCAACATCAGTTGCTCTACTTTCTGCAACTTTGTTAGCTACTGTTACTCCAGCATTAACGAATACAGTTAGTGCCACTACAAACAGTTTTGAATCAAAACAGCCGGAAAAATCTCCTTTAATTACCTCAGAATGGTTTGAAGAAGATAATTCTGTCAATAGCAAATTATCTGCACAAGATGTTGATAAAGTAGTTGAAACATTAAAGAAGAGCTATCCCGATTTAAGTACAGATTACTTACGAACAATTGTTAATAATCAACGTCAAGGAGATTATAGTTTACCCGCTTTGGATCAAGTTTCTCAACGTCATTTACATGGTACTTTAGCAGTACAAGGTGGCTGGAAAGGAATCACTGTGTCACAAATGGGTGCTGTGATTGATGCAGCACTTATTGGTGCTTCTGGTGGTGTGGGTTCATTGGGTGTAAAATATGCCATCAAAAAACTTGGTAAAAGTGCAGCCAAAAAGACTATTCAAATAGCTTTACAAGGCATTGTAGGAGGGGCTGCAGGAAGAGTAGCTTCTAAAGTAGTCGATCAGGCTCTTGATTATGCTGGTAGTCCAGGATATTATATTGCAAAATATTGGGATGCTCATGATAAGTATCCAAATAATGGACGTATCAACTTTTAAAGAAGTAAGCGGAGGCACAAATGGGTAAAAAAATTGCTGTTTATTTGTTACCGCCAATTGGGCTTGTAGCTCTATTTTTAATTTATGATTTGCTAACTAATCAGCATAATTTATGGATGTCAGCTATTGGAACACTGGGATGGTGGATGTTTTCTTTTGGAAGTGAATTTTTAAGTAAAAGTTGGCAAAAGGTATTATTTTTAACCTGTATTGCATTTTTAGTTTTTGTAGCAGGATTTTGTGTTTATATAAAATTAACTTCTTAAAACATTTGTTAGTATTATATGATTCTCTAACTCCCCGCAGCGGAGGGGAGTTAGAGAGCAAAACAAAAAGCAGTTTTCGAACTGCTTTTTTTCGTGTATTTAAATTAAATAGATGCAGACGATATATTAGGATCATGCAGAAAATGGGTGCTTGATACTACCATTGTGTGATGATATTTAACTTTTTTAGTTGCTTCATCAATTGAAGTAGATACCTGTAGTCTGCCTTGGCACAAAATTTGACGACCTTTGTCGCAGTGCTTATAGATTGTTATCGAAGGCTAAACAGCGGATGTAATCAGCTTCTTTTCGGTTATCTTGTCGAGGCACGGCCATTGTAAACCATGTATAAGGGCGCCCATTAGCTGATTGTTTAAGTTCAGGTGTCTTCCTAATAAATTAATATCGTTCATCTCTACTCTCCTAATTTAAATTTTTCCGTTTAATTAAATATAAAGTCTAACATATTAAGCCTTATTATCCGAAAGGTGCATGATTGCTGAAGTTAGACTGTCCAATTTACTCTCAATACGTATAAGCAGGACTAGGGCAATTACCACGCCAGATGCCTGTTCCAGTACGTATTTGATGATTTCTTGCGTCATAATTTAAATCATTGTCCTTCCCTTAAATAAACTCTTATTTAGCGTTAAAAATAGGAGTACTTTGAGTTTCGTAGTATTTAGCTCCTACGATGGTAGCGTAGAGGTTAAGACCTGCCTTCTCAAAGATATTTGCGTTAAAATTTCCCAAAATTCTTCTTCCGCATCTGTCATAATGTGGTTTTCTCTAGTTGCAGCAGCCAAGATAAATTTAGGTTGATCTTTATCAAGCAAAGGGATAGAAATCACATCATCATTTTCAGTAATTGATAATGTAGTCAAATATGATATACCTAAGTTCTGCGCCACTATATTTTTGACTACTGTGACATCGGGACTACGATAAATTGTATTTAAATTAATTTTACTCTTTTTAAGCATTCGATCTAATGCCTTGGTATGGATATAATCGCTGCTTAAGCCAATAAAATTTTCATTAGCGATCTCTTTAAAGGAGATCGCTTTTTTGGTAGCCAAAGGATGAGTCTTACTTACCACAATACACATTGGATAGCTTTTAACCACTTCCAACTTAATACCTGGTTCTACATTAACTTTGGTTAAGCCAAGCATAGAAAAATTAATATAACCTTCAAGTAAGAGATGATAGAGATCATATGAGCCATTTTCAATTACGTTTAAGCGGTGAAGAAGTCCTTTAGCAAACAATTGCGATACAATCTTAGGAAAATAATTTCTCCCGATAATTGGTGGTAAGCCAAAAGGAATAGAAGCATTCTGATTCTGTTTAATTTCTTCTTCTACAATATTAATTTCATTTAAAATTGATTGAACATGCTCATCAAACTGCACCCCCAATCGAGTAATAATAATGCTTTTATGAGGCTGGTCTCTAATTAAAAATGTACCACCGAATCTATTTTCTAATCTTTTAACGGCTGCAGTAATTGTAGGTTGGCTAACACCAAATTTTTCTGCAGTTTTCGTATAGCTTTTCAGATTGACCAATTCATGGAAGTATCGTAAATCTTGAATATTCAACGTTTCTTATCCTCATATAAATAAATCTTTGGTATCGCACACCATTTGACTATAAATTTTTTAAAGTTTTATACTCCTAAACAATGATACAAGAAAAAAGTAAAGGAAGACAAACAGGGGGCATTTGAATGACGAACGCATATAACATTTTAAACGATCCATTTTTGAATAAAGGAACTGCTTTCACTAAGAGTGAAAGAGAAAGCTTAGGATTAATTGGAGCACTTCCAGCTAAAGTTCAAACCATTGATGAGCAAGCAACAAGAATTTATGATCAAGATCAACTTCACGAAAAAGGTATTGATCAAAGAAAATTCTTAATGGAACTTTTTAACACTAATCGTACACTTTTCTACTATGTAATTGAACAACACATTGAAGAATTAATGCCAATTATTTATGATCCAGTTATCGCACCGGCAATTGAAGAATATAGTGAAATTTTTATGAAGCCACAAGGCGCCGCATTTCTTTCAATTGATAATCCTGGCGAAATAGAAGCTAGCTTAACTAATGCAGCTGGTGGACGTAAGATCAAACTGATTGTTGTTACAGACGGTGAAGGAATCTTAGGAATTGGAGACTGGGGTTCAAATGGTGTTAACATCTCAGTTGGTAAATTAATGGTTTATACTGCAGCTGCAGGAATCGATCCACGTGAAGTATTACCAATCGTACTTGACGTAGGTACAGATAACCAAACACTGATCGATGATCCACTTTATTTAGGTGAAAAGCACGCCAGAGTTACAGGCGACAAGTACTATGACTTTGTTGATAAGTTTGTAAAAATTGCACGTAAGGTCTTCCCAGATGTTTATATTCACTTCGAAGACTTTGGTCGTGACAACGCTACTAAGATTCTAAACAAGTATCGTAAAGAAATTCCTGTCTTTAATGGTGATGTTCAAGGAACAGGAATTGTATGTTTAGCTGGTGTACTTGGCGTACTTAATATCTCTAAACAAAAATTCAGTGATCAAATTTTCCTTACCTTTGGTGCAGGAACTGCAGGCATGGGAATCGCTAATATGATGTATCGTGAAATGCTAGTTGAAGGAATGGATCCTGAAGAAGCAAAGAAACATTTTTATTTGGTTGATAAACAAGGTTTGCTATTCAGTGACACACCAGGCATCACTCCTGAACAAAGACCATTTGTACGGGAAAGATCAGAATTTGTTAATGCCGATGAATTAACTAATTTAGAAGCGGTTATTAAGACCGTTCATCCAACAGTAATGATTGGTACTTCTACCACACCGGGCGCATTTACTGAAAAAGCAATTAAAGAAATGGCTACACATACTGAAAGACCGATTATTTTTCCAATTTCTAATCCAACTAAATTAATTGAAGCTTCTGCAGAAGACTTGATCAAGTGGACTGATGGTCGTGCATTAGTTGCTACAGGTGTACCATCAGATCCTGTAAAATACAATGGCGTAACTTACCATATTGGACAAGCTAACAACGCTTTGATTTACCCAGGACTTGGTTTAGGTGTTTTGGCAAGCAAAGCCAAATTAGTTACTGATGAAATGCTTTCTGCCGCTGCTCATTCACTTGGCGGAATTGTTGATCCAAATGAAAAGGGGGCTTCAGTATTACCACCGATTTCTAAGATTAGAATTTTTTCAGATAAGGAAGCAATTAGTGTAGCGCAAACTGCAATTGATCAAAAACTTGCGACTCCAAATATTACAGATGCCAAAGCAGCTACTGAAAATATTAAGTGGATTCCTAAGTATTAAAAATAATTACTTATTCCCAAAAAACAACCCAGACTTTTGGCAAGCCTGGGTTGTTTTTTTAAAATATTAATTTTGATACAGAATTCTTACTTTCATTCCTGCATTAAACAAACTAATAATTGCACTACATAAAACGATTGTAAACAAAGATGGATTAATTAGGCAAATAGCATAACCAATAGTTAAACTAATGATCCAGCTGGTAAGGTTCATTTTATTAATAGAATTATATTGAATTTTATTATAAGTAACTGCAATAGTTATCCCCACGTAAAATAAAAACATGCCACCATATAAACAAGATATTGCAAACAATGAGTTGGCTTCTTTTTCACTGATAAACTTCAAAGATACAGTAATTAAACTTAAGCCAAGTAAGATAAAATAGTGAAGATAGATCAGTAAATTACCAGTTTGACCAGTTTTCTTTTCTTCAATTAAATGATCAAACTCAGTTATATAAACAAAAAACAAACATGCCACGATAACAAAAATCAAAATGGAATCAATTGAAAATTCATTGGGTTTAAAGCAGTCAGCAATGCCAATAATTGTCTCACCAAAGGTGATAATAATTAAAAGAGTTAATCTTTCAAGTAAGTGAGAAAAAATGATAGGATGTTTCTTAGTGTACTTACTTGTAAAGCTAGGCAAAATCCAGCTAATAATTATTCCTATCTATCCATTTCATGTTAATTACAATTTAGAAAAGGATATAAAAGAAGCAAGATTATTTAAAAATTGGAAAGGAAAATTAATGACATTTAAACAACCACTAGCCGATCTAATGCGACCTAAGACCTTAGGTGAAATGGTAGGACAAAACCATTTATTGGCTAAAGGCAAACCACTTTATCAAATTATTAAAGAGCATATACTTCTTAGCTTATTGTTATGGGGACCACCAGGATGCGGGAAAACAACGCTGGCTTACGTAATGTCTCAAACATTGAGATTACCTTTTGAAAAGTTTAATGCATCCATTCAGAATAAAAGTCAGCTGCAAAAATTAATTCAAAAACATCCAGATGAAAGTTTTGTTTTACTTTTAGACGAAATTCACCGCTTAACTAAACCAATTCAAGATTATTTATTACCATATTTAGAAAATGGTCATGTATTGCTAGTCGGAACGACGACTGAGAACCCTATTATGTCAATCCAACCGGCAATTAGATCAAGATGCCAAATTTTTGAGTTTTATCCCATTAAGGCAGAAGATATTGAATTAGTATTAATTAAAGCCGCCGAGGAACATTTAAATTTTGATTTACCAAAGAAACAAGCGCATGCTATTGCAAATAGTGGCAATGGGGATGTGCGTGTATCTTTAAATATTTTAGACACTCTCAATGCTATGCATCCCCAAAACATCTCAATGGCAAATATTGAAGAATTTGCTAGAAATCAACACTTTGCCTTTGATAAAGATGCCACTAAGCATTATGATTATTTATCAGCTTTTCAAGATTCAATTGAAGGATCTGATGCTGATGCAGCTTTATATTATCTTGCAGTTATTCTAAAATCTGGCGACCTTGAATCAGTTGTAAGACGTCTTAAGGACTTAGCAGCATTGGATGTTGGTTTGGCTGATTCGGCAAGAGTAGCGCAAGTAATTACTTTGGCAAATACAGCTCTAGAGATCGGCTTACCACGTGCTTCAACACATCTAGCTATGGCAACAATTTTACTAGCAGTAGCACCGCGTTCTGATTCAGCAATGCAAGCATATTATCAAGCAGCTAAAGATGCTGAACATCCAGCTGATCATCCGATGCCAAAATATTTACAAGATTATCATTATAAGGGAGCGGGGAAATTACGCGGTGCTGGAGAAATGCAGAATATGTTTGATTTACCACACAATATTGCTAGACAAGAATATTTGCCTAAGGATTTAGTTGGTAAGCATTACTATGTCCCAGCACAAAATAAGGCAGAAGAGAAACTATATTCTCAGTATCAAGCCCTATATAAATATATCTATCAAAAGCCATTTATTCCGACTGAATTTTCAGATCATTTTGAACATTTTACTAATTAAATTAGGGAAGTTAAAACCACATTATTAATAAGTAGTAGAATATAAAATGTTAGTACGTAATATTTATAGAAAGCGTGCAGTAAATGTGTACATCAATTTGTTATAATCCTAACGATCATTATTTTGGTAGAAATCTTGACTATGAAATTGCTTATGGTCAAAAAGTAGTCATTGTACCAAGAAACTACGAATTTAAGTATAGAGAAATGCCCTCTCAAAAGATGCATTATGCTTTTATCGGAGTATCTGTAGTTAATGATGATTATCCATTATTATGTGATGCAATTAATGAAAAGGGGCTTGGTATTGCAGGATTAAATTTTCAAGGTCCTAATCATTACTTTCCTAAAATCGAAGGTAAGAAGAATATTGCTTCTTTTGAATTAATGCCATACTTATTAAGTAATTGTGAAAATACTGACGATGTTAAAGAAATCTTAGATAATGCAAATATTTTAAATATTAGCTTTTCAGCAAATTATCCTGCAGCTGATTTACATTGGATTTTAAGTGATAAAGCTGGTAAGAGTATCGTAGTTGAATCAACCAATTCAGGTTTACATATTTATGATAATCCAGTGAATGTCTTAACTAACAATCCTGAATTTCCGGATCAATTAATTAAATTAAGTGACTACGCCGACGTTACTCCACATAATCCTAAGAATACATTGGTTCCTAATGTTGATCTTAATCTATATAGTAGAGGCTTAGGTACTCACCACTTACCTGGTGGAATGGATTCTAGCTCTCGATTTGTTAAGGTAGCTTTTGTCTTGGCACACACTCCACAAGGAAAAAATGAAGTGGAAAATGTTACTAATTATTTCCATATTCTGCATTCAGTAGAACAACCTGATGGTTTAGATGAAGTAGAAGATAATCGCTATGAATATACTATGTATACAGATTGTATGAACTTAGATAAAGGTATTTTGTACTTTACTACTTATGACAATAATCGGATTAATGCAGTAGATATGCATAAAGCAGATTTAGATTCAGAAGATTTAATCTGCTACGATTTGTTTAAGAAACAAGATATTGAATATATGAATTAATTTTATATACACTCAATAAAGACCATCCAGATCTGGATGGTCTTTATTTTTATCTTTTGTTTGACGGTTAACTAATTTTAGAAGGTTATATATTAGCTGTCTAACAAAGGAAGTAATAAATTATGGAATAGATTAAGAAACTAGTTAAGTAAGCATCAACACAGATTGAAAAGGAACGAGATCATTTCGCAGCCAGACCTAGTATTACTGGCATGTAAAATGCTTTTATTAATCGTGGCTATTATCATCTGGGCTCTATTTTTTTAATATATAAAAGATAAGCATTAATTTATCGATTTCTGGTGTAAAATATAGCTAAATTTACTTGAAAGTAGAGATCGAAAAATGAAGACAAACTTTAAGATGGCTTTAATGACTGCTATATTGCTGGCATTTCCGATGGCTACTAATGTTGCACAGCCGGTTAATGCCACAACAAAAACGACAGTAGTAAAATTAAAAAAATCGGACTTTCAACCATATAATGATCCTGCTGATCTACGCAAGATGACCGGAAACTATTGGTTAAAGTCTAGTGAAACTAAAACAGCATATCCTAACTTACGCAAAGTTAAGAACTTGAATTTACGTGTTTCTATTTTGGGTAACCGCACCTATGTTAGAAGTGGGAAGAAAGTCCTTTATACTATGTACAGTTCTGCTGGCAAGATTGTAGATGGTAAAAGCTTAACACCAACTGGTACTTATCTCACTAATTCGTATCATCCACATCGTTTTTCAGAAGCTTTATATCCAGTAGGCTGGATTGGTCAATTATATTTATTCCACTCTGTACCAACTCATATGTGGTCAAATCAATTTGTGATTAGGGAAGCCAATAAATTAGGGAAGATGCCCGCTAGTCACGGATGTGTTCGCCTATCAGTAAGGGATGCCAAGTGGCTTCATGATCATGTTCCATATAATACAAAAGTAAATATCTATTATAAATAAGAAAAATAGAATACAATATGTATTCTATTTTTCTTATTTATGATTTTTTTGAATATTTTATTAAAAAATATTGACAAAGTTAATCTAAGATTATAATATAATATCAAATCAAGATAACAAGCGACGAAGAAAAGATAAGTAGTTAGCGTGTACCGTCAAAGAGAGCTGCGAATGGTGAAATGCAGTACGGGAGGACCTGATGAAAATGGTCTTGGAGTCCATTGGATTGCAAGCAGTAGTAAGTAATTCACGGGGGATGCCCGATATAGCATACGAGTATAATTTCTTAATTAGAAACGTACTTAGTAAGGATATTAATGTGAATTAATATCGAATATGGGTGGTAACACGCTGAAGCGTCCCTAGGCTATACTAGCCTAGGGACGCTTTTTTTCGTCATTTTTAACATATAGGGAGAATGAGAATATGAGTAAAACTTTAGTACATTATGACATTGTTGGTAGTTTCTTAAGACCAGAAGAATTGAAAAAGGCACGTGCTGATTTTGCAGCGGGTAACATTTCAAAAACTGACTTGAAAAAGGTTGAAGATGAAGAAATCGCTAAATTAGTTAAAAAAGAAGAAAAAGCTGGTTTAAAGATTGTAACTGATGGTGAATTCAGAAGAAGTTATTGGCACCTTGATACTTTTTGGGGCTTCGGTGGAATTAAGCACACTACTCAAGAACATGGCTACTTCTTCCACGATGAAGAAACTCGTAATGATTCTGCTCAAGTTGAGGGAAAGATTAAATTTACAGGTGATCATCCAGATTTAGAAGCATTTAAGTTTTTGAAGAGTTTAACCGATGGCAGTGATGTAACTCCACGTCAAAGCATTCCTTCACCAGCCCAATTTTACGCAGAACTCGTCCGTGGCCCAGAAAATGTTGCAGCAGTGAAGAAAGTTTACGATACCGAAGACGAACTTTTAAACGATATTTCAAAAGCATATTATGATTTAATCATCGCACTTTACAAAGCAGGTTGTCGCGATGTGAAATTGGATGACTGTACTTGGGGAATGGTCGTAGATGATGATTTCTGGGCAACAATGGTTAAACAAGGTTTTGACCGTGACGAACTTCAAGAAAAATACCTTCGTGTTAACAATGGCGCACTTAAAGATCTACCAGCTGATTTAAGAACTTCAACTCATATTTGTCGAGGCAATTACCACTCAACTTGGGCTGCTAAAGGTGGTTATGGACCGGTTGCCAAATACGTTTTTGCACAAGAAAATGTCGATGCATTCTATCTTGAATTTGATAATGAAAGATCAGGTAACTTCGATCCAATCAAGGAAATTCCTGCTGATAAAGAAGTAGTACTTGGTTTAGTAACTAGTAAGAAACCTGAATTGGAAAAGCCAGAGGATTTGATTGCTCGTATCAATGAAGCAAGTAAGTTCCACGATTTAGCCAACTTAGCCTTAAGCACTCAATGTGGTTTTGCATCAACCGAGGAAGGAAACCAATTGACAGAAGACGATGAATGGAAAAAGATTGGCTTAGTAATCGATACTGCTAAGCAAGTTTGGAAGTAATTTATAAAAATAAATTAAAAAAGGGAGGACAAAGCAATGAAGAAGAAACTATGGATTACAGCACAGGTAGTATGGGGATGTTTGATTTGCTTTGGCCTCTATGTTGCAGCAAATTTATAAAATCTCGAGCATATCGAACAAGATTTAATTTAAAAGATAATATAATTATTTAAAAAAGGAGAAATTAATATGGCAAAAGTTGAAAGTTTTACATTAGACCACACTAAAGTTAAGGCACCTTACGTTCGTTTAATTACTGTTGAAGAAGGTCCTAAAGGCGACAAGATTTCTAACTATGACTTACGTTTAGTTCAACCGAACGAAAATGCAATTCCTACCGGCGGATTGCATACTATTGAACACTTACTTGCCAGCTTACTTCGTGACCGTCTTGATGGTGTAATCGATTGTTCACCATTTGGTTGCCGAACAGGATTCCACCTAATCGTTTGGGGTGAACATTCAACTACTGAAGTTGCTAAAGCATTGAAGTCTTCATTAGAGGAAATTCGTGACACAATTACTTGGGAAGATGTACCAGGTACAACTATTAAGACTTGTGGTAACTACCGTGATCACTCATTGTTCACCGCAAAAGAATGGTGTCGTGATATTCTTGAAAAAGGAATTAGTGATGACCCATTCGAAAGAAATGTGATTTAAATAATTTCCCAATAATCCCCAGAGTGGGATTATTTTTTTACCCTAAAATCCATACATTTCAATTTAAAAACAAAATGAATTTCGGAATCGCTCAGAGAAAAAGAGTAGAATTAATTAGTAAAAATCTATTGGAGAATAAGAATTGAATGGAAGGATCGATAAATGAAAACATTGCATAAAATTTGGAAAGTGATTTTATGGATTTTATTTTGGTATTATCTAATTCCTTATTATCTGTTGAAAAAATATGCTTTCCACAATGTAAAACGACCAATTCTATGGTCAAGTTTAAGTTCTATATTTATGGTTTTCGTTTGCTTGGGAATATTAGGAAACATTTTGCCGGATGATAGCAAGGGTACCAGTAATTCTGAAGCAAAAACTCATTATGTTATTAAGAAAGTGGGGAAGAAAAGACTAACTGCAGCTTTAGCAACACAAAAATTACTAGCAAAAGAAGAGAAGAAAAAGAAAGCCGAATACGAAAAGTTGCGGTCTGAACTTAGTCGCAATAAAGAAAAAGCTAAAAAAGAAAAAATAACTCAAGCAAAAGCTCAACAGGAAAAAGAAAATAAGAAGGCTGAGGAGCAGGAACAAAAAACTGGAAGCAATGAGGCATCTAAGTCATCATCTCCGAAGCGTTCAAATGATTCTACCGGTAATCCCGCAAGTAATCATGGTGATATGAATACAGCTGAAACGGGTAAAATTGTTGGTAACAGAAATTCCCATATTTATCATGTTCCAGGTCAAGCTGGATATCGTATGAATTCTGCTAACGCTATTTACTTTAATTCAGAAGCAGAAGCACAAGCTGCCGGTTATAGAAAGGCAAAAAGATAATGATGGAAAAGAAATTAGTTTCACTTACCGCAGGAATATTACTTACGTTTTCAGCGTTTAGCTACTCTGATATACAAAATATTGCTTTAGCTAAAACTCCTAAAACAGTAATCAAATATAATCGTACAGATGAACAAAAAGCTAAAAAGATAGAAAAAGAAAATACAAAAACTGAAAGTCGCATTAAGATACTGGATAAAAAAATTGCTAAACTTCGTCAGCAATTAAAGAACTATAGCAGTGCACATACTGTAGAATCAGTAAGTAAAGCGAAATTAGCATCATTAAATTATAATGGTCAAAATATTATTACTGTAAATAATAATGATCCTAGTTTTTCAAAAAGCGATTTGAGCACATCAAATGGTGCATGGCAAAGATACGGCAACTTGGATGATTTAAACAGAGTAACATCTGCTAATGCTCTTTTGAATGAATCATTAATGCCCAATTCTCCAAGAGAAGCTTTGCATGTTGATCCAACTGGTTGGCATAACAAACGCATTCCTCGCGGTTGGCTTTACAATCGGTGCCACTTAATTGGGTATCAATTGACTGGACAAAATAATAATTTAAAGAATTTAATGACAGGTACACGACAATTAAATGATCCTGATATGCTTAGATATGAAGATCAAGTTGCTGATTACATAAAAGAAAGTCGGAATAATTACGTTCGTTATCGTGTTACACCAATTTTTAGAGGAAATGAGTTATTAGCACGTGGTGTTGAAATGGAAGGTCAATCTACTAATGGTAATACTATTCACTTTAACGTTTATATTTTTAATGTACAAGATGGTGTAAAGTTAAATTACTCCAACGGTACAAGTATAATTCAGTAAATTTTGATTATTAACTTAGTAAGATATATCCTCAGACATTTCAGTTAATTGGTGTTACATTGAAGATGTAGTTTAGATTATTAAAGTGAGGCTTTAATATGAAAGTCGGAGTTATTGGCGCTTCTGAAATGGCAGGAAGTGCAATTTACAAACTTGCAAAGCAAAATCTAGAAATCGATGTAACAGGGATTGTTAGACATGAATCTAAAGCGAAGAAAGTACTCGGTGACGACGCCAAATTAATTGTGGGTGATATCTTTGCATTATCTGATAACATCTTAGATAAATTTGATGTAATTATTGATGCTTTTGGGACTGATCCTAAGAACGCAGAAGAACATGTTATATTAGCTAAGAAATTGATTAATTTAGTACGAAAGAATAAGATAAGAGTAATCTTTATTTTAGGTGCTGGTAGCTTACATACTGGTGACGACGAGCATTTAGTAGTTGATGACATTGCCCAAATGGATAATGCTGATACGTGGATTAATACACCACGGCAACAATTGAAAGAGTTAGAATATCTTAACAGTATAGACGATGTCGATTGGCTAGGTATTTCTCCAGCTTTACAATTTGAAGCAGGACCCGCTACTGAATATATTGAAGGTACTGACGAATTACTCTATAACAAAGATGGAGATTCAAAGTTAACATCTGGTACTATGGCAACAGTAGTCATTAAGGAAACGGTTGATTCAGTTCACCACCAAGAACGAATTACAATTGCTAATGCGTAAAAATTAAATATAAAAATAGCGATCAAGTAATGAATACCTGATCGCTACTTTTATATTTAAAGTACTATTTTAATCGTTTTTATCCATTTTCTTAACCACATATAAAACAGGTAATCCGATAATTACGATTCCTGCAAATAATAATACACCAGCAGGATCATTGAATAATTCACTAACTAAAACAAAAATTCCTCCAGCAATTGCAACAATTGGTACGAATGGATAAAGTGGTGTACTAAATGGTCGCTTACTATTTTTCTTTCTTAAAATAAAGATACCAAAGAAAGTCAATAAGTAAAAACAATAAATAGTAAATACACATAAATCTGAAAGATGATCTGGATCAAAGAAGAGCATCATGATTGTAGCAAGTAGGATGATGAATATTGTTGCTACAACAGGTGATTTTCCTTTAGGTGTTACATATGAAAGAATACGTGAAAAAGGTAAATCACCTCGACGCGCCATTGCATAAACAATTCTAGGGAAAGTAATAATTTTACCATTTAAAGTACCCATCATTGAAACAATAATTCCGATTGACAATAATTTACCACCAATATCACCAAAAGCCCTAGTTGCAAGATAAGAAGTAGTGTTTTCACCTAAGCTATGAATCATGTTGGCAGGAACAAATCTAAAAATACCAACAGTGATTAAAGTATAAATTACTAAAACAGTGCTAATTCCTAAAATAATAGCCTTAGGTAGCAATTTTTGAGGATTTTTCATTTCACCACCTAAATTAGCAATTAAGATCCACCCATCATAACCGAATAAAGTCGCTAAAACTGCTACACCGAATCCACCAGCTGAACGATTAATTTCACTAACAGTTTGTCCGAGTGCATCTTGATGCCCCCAAAATAAACCGAAGATAATAATAGCTGCGATTGGAATCATTTTACCAATTGTTGTAATTACTGAAAAAGCTGCAGCAACTTTATTTTCTAAAAAATTCATTAATCCAATAGCAATGATAATAATTAAAGCAATAGGAATACGCCATTTAGCATCAATTCCAAAAAGATTAGTAATCATGATACTCATAAACCCAGCTACCGAAGCAATAATTGCTGGGCCATAAACAATAACCTGCATCCACCCAGCTAAAAAGCCACATATTCGGCCATATAGATTTTCAACATAAACATATAGTCCACCTGTATATGGCATCTGCGCACCAATTTCCGCAATCGTTAAACCGGCAGCTAAAGTAATGACACCACCGAAAATCCACGCAGAAATTGCCATGCTAGATGATCCGGCACTATCCAAGATAGAAGCTTGCTTAAAGAAAATTCCTGATCCGATGATAGTTCCGATTACAATTGAGATTGCTGAACCAAAACCTAACGACCGCTTCAGTTCATTGTTTTCTTTGCCCATATAAACCTCCTTAAAAAGCAAAAACCGAATTCATTTATTCAATAAGTTAATCAAATAAAGTGAATTCGGTTTCATTGTTTTTATTTTGTTAAACATACCAAAATCACTCAAGTAGATGGGAACAACTTGAGGAGAAACTTGATTCTAAAAAATAAAAGTATTCAGTATGCATAATAATTCCTCACTTAAATAAAATATTATTTTAATTAGAATATCATTTACATAACGATTCTACAAGAGTTAAGCAAAAAATAAATTACTAATCTTTTATTAACATCTTAATTTTGATTAGTTAAGATGTATTCAAATCGATCAAGGAGGAATATCAAATGTTCAACAAGCAATTTACTAACATGAATACTTGTTGTTGCGGAACGCGTCAATTACGTCCCGCTATTTGGTGTACATTAATTAGTTAAGATAAATTTAATTAATTAAAATCACTTTATTCAGGCATAATTGGCGCTGATTCATTTATTTGAATCTGGCGCCTTTTTTTCTACCTAAAAATCGATTTATTTTGAAAGGAGAATGAAAGTTTGTTAGTAAAAAATGTTTCTGAACTAATTGGGCATACACCACTACTAGAGTTACCCATCAAGATTCCTAATCATAATAAAATTTATGCCAAATTAGAAATGAATAATCCATGTGATAGTATTAAAGATCGCTTAGGTCAATTTTTAATTGAAGATGCTATTAACAAAGGAAAGATAAATAAAAAGACAACGATAGTAGAACCAACAGCCAGAAACACTGGTATAGGGTTAGCTTTAGCTGCACAAAAATATCATTTAAGAACTATCCTAGTAGTACCTGAAAAATTCAGTTTCGAAAAGCAAACTTTGATGCGAGCTCTAGGTGCCGACATTATAAATATTCCAGGCGAGCTAGGAATGATGGGGGCTTTAAAGAAAAGTTATGAAATCGCATCAGAACTTGCTAATGCTTATGTGCCAAATCAATTTGATAATTTGGCTAACCCTGAAGCTTACCGTAAAACAATCGTACCTAAAATAATACCAGATTTAAATGAAGTTAAAGTTGATGCATTCGTTGCAGGACCCGGAACTGGTGGGACCTTTGCTGGAATAGCTCAAGGTTTACATGATTTTTTCCAGATATAAAAAACATAGCGGTACAGCCAGAAGGATCAATTTTAGATGGAAAAACAGCTCATCCTCACAAGACTTAAGGAATTGGCGTTGAAAAAATCCCATCTTTTTTTAAAGAAACTAAAATTGCAGAAATACAAACAATTAGTGACACATCAGCCTTTGCACAAATTCGCTTTGCTGCTAAAAATATAGGCTTATTTATTGGAAGTTCTTCAGGAGCCGCTTTAGCAGCTAGTTTAAATATGGCCCAAAAATTACCCCAAAATTCAAAAATTGTGACGATCTTTCCTGACGCAAGTGATCGATATTTAAGTGAAGGTATTTATGATGAAGAGGAGATGATTAACTGTTAGCAAAAGTATAGGAATATTTGTCATAATATTTATTAGAAAGCTAAACATGGAAGTGAATATTATGGCAATTTTGAAAATTAAAAATGTCGCAGATCCTTTAGGAATAAACCACTAGAACTCTGTAAACATTAAAAAAGGTTAAGGCTAAGTACTTTACTACTTTATATAGCAGAATAAAAAAATGAAATTCAATACAACATTAATTCACGGTGGCTATAGTGAAGATGAGGTAACTGGTGCAGTTTCAACACCGATTTATCGTGCTTCAACATTTCATCAGCATAAACTAGGAAGTAAAGTTAAATGGGAATATTCTAGAATGGGTAATCCTACTAGAGCATCATTAGAAAAATTAATTGCTCAACTTGAACACAGTATAGCTGGTTTTGCATTTAGTTCCGGTTTAGCCGCAATTGCAACGGTTTTTGCACTATATTAAAAAGGTGATCATTTTATTGTAGGAAATGACGTTTATGGTGGAACTTTCCGGTTAATTAACCAAGTTTTAAAACGCTTTGGTATGGAATTTACCGTTGTAGATACTCAAAATCCACAAAACGTTGAAGAAGCAATTCAAGATAATACTGTAGCAATTTATTTTGAAACACCTACTAATCCATTAATGCGTATTACTGACATTCATACAATTGCCGATATTGCTAAAAAGCACCATCTTAGAACTATTATTGACAATACTTTTGCTACTCCTTATAATCAACAACCACTTACTTTAGGGGCAGACATTGTCATTCATTCTGCTACTAAATATTTAGGTGGACATAGTGATGTTGTAGCAGGCTTAGCTGTTACTAATGATCCTAAACTTGCTGAACAATTAGCATTTTTACAAAATTCAATCGGTAGTACTTTGGGACCTGATGATAGCTGGCTATTGCAACGTGGAATTAAGACACTTAATGCACGAATGCGTGTTCACCAAGAAAATGCAAATGCAGTAATTGATTTCTTACAAAATAATCCATATATTGCCAAAATTTATTATCCTGACTTAAAGAATTTTCCAGGTCACGAAATTGCTGCTAAACAAATGAAGAACTTTGGTGCTATGATTTCGTTTGAATTACAATCGGGTTTAGATGTCAAAAAATTTGTTGAGAATTTAGAGCTAATTGAGCTGGCAGAAAGCTTAGGTGGAATCGAAAGTTTAATTGAAGTTCCCGCTATCATGACTCACGGTTCAATTCCACGATCAATTCGCTTAAAAAATGGTATTAAGGATGAATTAATTCGTCTATCAGTGGGGATTGAAGATCCAGTAGACATTATTGACGATTTGAAACAAGCTTTAATAAATTTAGATAAGTAGGTGAAGGTAAATTATGGTAAAAGTTGAAAGTTTTACATTAGACCACACCAAAGTAAAAGCACCTTATGTTCGCTTGATTACCGTTGAATAGGGATATAAGGGTGATAAGATTTCTAATTATGATTTACGTTTAGTTCAACCTAACGAGAATGCTATTCTAACAGGGGTTTACATACAATTGAACATTTACTAGCCAGTTTGCTACGGGACAGAATAGACGATGTAATTGATTGCTCACCATTTGGCTGTCGGACTGGTTTTCACTTAATTATGTGGGGTGAACATTCAATGACCGAAGTAGCTAGGGCATTAAAATCATCTCTTGAAGAAATTCGCGATATGATTACTTGGGAAGATGTGCCTGGAACTACAATTAAGACTTGTGGTAACTATAAAGATCATTCCTTGTTCTCTGCGAAAGAATAGTCAAAAAAGATTTTGAGCGAAGGCATCTCTAATGATCCTTTTATCCGCAATGTTGTAGAGTAATTTAATATTTATAAAACACAAAAAAAGCAAAATTCATATTAAAGAATTTTGCTTTTTTATTTTATAGTTAAAAACTATTTTAACCCGAATTACGTAGGCCTGAAGCTACACCGTTAATAGTAATTGGAATAATGCTTTGGTAAACGCCTTGAATTTCATCTTCACGTCCACGCTTGATCATTTCAATTTGGATGTAGTTCAAGATATTAAAGTAAGGCATTCTATAATCTAAACTTTGTTTCAAAATAGGAGCTTCAGCTAAAAGGTCATCATGATCTTCAATTTGTAAGATAACTTTCTTAGTTAATTTCCATTCTTGATAAATAATATCAAAGACTTTCTTTGTCTCCTCATCATCGCAAAGACTAGCATATTCTCTAGCAATTTCCATATTTGATTTAGACAAAACCATATCAACATTTGAAAGTAATGAGTGGAAAAATGGCCAACCCTTATACATTTCCTGTAATTCTTTCAAATGAGTTGGATCGGCATTAATAAAGTTTGCAAAAGCTGAACCAACACCATACCAGCCAGGGAACATGATTCTACTTTGTGACCAGGAGAATACCCAAGGAATAGCTCTTAAACCTGAAAAGTCAGTTAATTTCTTTCTTGAAGCAGGGCGAGAACCAATATTTAAATTAGATATTTCTTTGATTGGAGTAGCTTGGAAAAAGTAATCAAGAAAGGCAGGATTTTCAAAGACAAGTTTACGGTAAATCTTATTGCTTTCTTCAACTATTTTATCCATCGAAGAACGGAAATCTGTGATGCGTTCTTCACTGACTGCTTGTTTTGAAACCATACGATCGATTGCAGCAGATGCAAGCATTTCCAAGTTGTAATAAGCAGTGTCCTTATTACCATACTTATTTTGAATTATTTCACCTTGCTCAGTCATACGAATACGATCATTAATTGATTTAAAAGGTTGAGCAGTAATTGCTTCATATGAAGGACCACCACCACGACCGACAGTACCGCCACGGCCGTGCATATAAGTAATCTTTACGCCTAGCTTTTCACCAATTGCAGTTAAATCTTTTTGTGCCTTGTAAAGATTCCAACACGATGCAAGATATCCACCATCCTTATTAGAATCAGAGTAACCAAGCATGATTTCTTGATAATTATTTTGAGAAACGAGCCATTTCTTGACGATAGGGAAGCTTAAGTATTGGGTGATAATCTCACGTGCATTAAGCAAATCTTCGACAGTTTCAAACAATGGTACCACTTGAATACGAGCTTTTTCACTATCTACAAGATTATATTCTTTTAACATAATTGCTTGTTCAAGCATGTCAGAAACACTTTCAGTGTGAGAAATGATGTGTTGTTTAATGACATCTTCACCTAAGCGATCCTTTAATTGACGTGCAGTTTTGTAGATTTTCAATTCTTTTTGCAATAATTCAGACTTTGGTTTGTTATTAGCATGCAAGTTACGTGGATCGTTTTCAAGTTCACTGAGCAAAAGCTCAACTTTTTCTTTTTCACTCAAGTCGCTGTAATTGTCACAAATACCGGCACTCTTAAGAAGCTCTGCAACACAAGATTCATTAACACTAGAATCTTGACGCATATCAATGGTTGCCAAATGGAAACCAAAGACATCAATTGCTTCCAAAATTTGTGTAAAGAAGCTATGAGTTACAGCTTGATCATGATCTTCGTCTAATGAAGCCTTGATAGTTTCCAAATCAGACTTAAATTCTTGAGGATTATTGTAAACAGGAATATTGTCTAGATTTTCAAGATCATGTGGTTTAATAAAGATATTTTTATCAATTATACCCAAAAGCTCTTTTTCTGTATGAACTAAACGACTTTCAATGTAATAGAAGGCTCGACGATACGGTTCGTCTGTTCTAAACGGTGAATCATCGTTAGAAAGTTTAGAAAGCTTTTCAACTGCTGCAGAGGGTTGCATATAGGAAGTTGATAAAGAAATAGCTCTATATAACTTCTTCAATTCCTTCATATAGTATTCAAAGATTACTTGACTTTGTAAAGTAGCACTTAATTCCAAAGTATCAGCAGTTACATATGGGTTACCATCACGGTCTCCACCGATCCACATTCCCATAGTAATAGGAGTGGCCTGATCAAGAGTTAAATTATGTTCTTTAGCAAGTTCTTTATAACGAGTAGTGAATTTAGTAATTGCAGGAATCAAAGCTTTAGGATAATAGGCTAGAACATTGGTAATTTCATTAGATACTTTTAACTTGTGTCCTCGAATAATATCTGTTTGCATTAAAATTTCGATGCAGGCACGAAGCTGCTCAGTCCATTCTCTTTGGTTAATGGTACCGTTCTTAACATCACGGTAACTGCGTAAAAGATGATGAATTTTATCAGTTAATTCAAGAACTGTCTTTCTTTGAATTTGAGTAGGGTGAGCCGTTAAAACAGGTACAACATTAACATTTTCAAGGATTCTTTTTGCATCATCTTTTTGAGCAACAAGATCAATAGTATCACTCAGTTTTCCTAAGTAATCTTGATCTGTGTTGTTAAAGACGTTAACCTTACTTGCTAATTCTACGTCTTCTGAGATGTTAATTAATAAAGGCAATGTAGCAAAATATCTAGCAACGACAATCATTTCACGGTTATTTAAACTAGAAATTTTTGATTCTAGTTGCTTTTGATCTTTACTGGCTGAGGTGTCGATTAGATCCTGAATCTTAGCGAATGCATCGTCACCGATTAATTGACGAGTAGATTCGTTAAGTAATTTGGTCAGGATTTTTACTTCTTCAGCGACAACAGCTTGATCGCTGCTGTTTTCTAATTTTGTAAAAGTCATAGGATCTTCCTTTCGTATTTGGTTAAGTCAACAATACCATAAACTCGATAGGAAAATAAATGAAAAAATATAGAGTTATAAAAAATGTATTAAATGCACTCGTATTACTGTATTTATACTAATTTTATTTTTTATAAAACATATGTTCTTTGAACACATATTCTGATATAATCAATTCAGAGTATAGCGAACAAATGATCAAATGTCTATATTTGTTGCTAAATTAAAAGTACAAGGAGAAAAATCATGAGAAAAGATAATGAAGTTTACACGGTCTTAAAGAATATAAGTGATGAAAATTATAGACCAGGACTGGTTCTATTTCAGGGTGCACCGGGATCTGGGAAAAGTCACAGTTTGGCACAAGTCATCGCAGAAGATATTCAAAAAGATGAAAAAGAACCTAAAACTTGGATTTATCTAACTACCGATAAAAAGAATCGTGATAATGAATATGAGCGAATTCAACAAATTGCTCCTGATTGTGCTGATAAGATCTTACTTCTTAAATCCAATCAAGATTTTCTCCTGAATTACTTTTCTCGAGAAACTAACAAAGCAAAAATTCCATGGAATAGACCTCAACAAGAAAAGGAATATATACTAGATAGTTTTGTTGGACAAATAGATCCAATAAAATGTCAGAATACTCATAAACTGATGACTAAAGTCGTTAGAGATTTTTATGATACAAAATCAGCAGCCCTCTATAATCGACAAGTAGTCGAAGCGGATCAAAACATTTCCATTCCAGTAAGTGATGAGTTTGTTACAAATGTAAACAGAATTAGTCATGCAATGTCTCAAGACTTAGGAGTTAAATTGAGTCAGGAAAGAAGAGATCGTAAAAAGAAGGATATTCCAACCACTATTTCACCAGAAGAAAAAAGCAAATTCTTTGCGGCACTTTTCCCTTGGTATAAAGAAGTTTTTCCTTCACTATCTATTCATAACGATCATTATCGTTGCATTATTATGACAGCTCATAAATATTTTTATCCCATTAAAACAATGGATGATAAAAGTAGAACTATTTTTGAGCTTTTAGCAAATCAGAAAGTTAACTTAGTTTTAGATGAGGCAGACCAAACAAAACAAATTTGGCTTGATGAAATAATTAATTCAATTGCTCCTCAAAATGGTGAAAATTATTTACATGAAGATATTTTTGTTTTGTTCCGGCGAATTTTTCAAAGCCTGAATAATAAAACTAACCAACTTCCTAGCGATTTAATCAATGATCGAGAAAGTCGAAGGAAGATTAGAAATCTTATCAAGAGATTTACCAAGCTTTCTAATAAGTATCATTTGAATTGTAATGTACAAATTGATCCTGAACTTGATAACAATACAAGTCACTTCATTTTTAATTACGGTGAACACAACGTAACTATCAACTTGAGTTATGAAAATGAACATTTAACGTTTGAATATGATCCTAAGCGAAAAATTAATGTCATTAAAAAACATAAAGAATCAGATGAAAAAGTTGTTTATTTAGACAATGTACTTGCTCAAACTAAAGGTGCTATATATTTCTTTATGAAAATAACAAGCGAATTAGCAGATAAATATCACAACTTTAAGAAAAAGCAAAATAAGAAATTAAAATATCAACGCTATTTGCTCTTGGATCTTCAAGATGAGCATTTATTTATTTTAAGGACATTAATCCCTGGCTCATATCGAGAAGAAAATTATTTACATGAATATCTATTGAATACATTTTTTGAGAATAGATTTGTTAAAGGAACCAAAATTAAACTAGGTGATAAGTTTTCTGACGATAACTCAATGTTTAATAAAGGATTTACATACTACAACATCATCAGTAATCCTGAAAAAGAAGCAATGTCTCATGTTTACTTATTCTCACAGCTTAAAACACCAGAAAAAATGTTAGCTCAAGCCACAATTAATTGGCGTGTTTTTATGATTAGTGCAACGGTTAATAATGATTCTTCATTTTCGAACTTTGATTATCATTGGCTAACTGATAAAGTACCAAGTATTCGCAGACTTAGTGACTCAGAAAATAAGTTGCTTAATGATGCAAATAATCTTCGCGTGTCTTTATATCAAAAAAAAGTTCAAGCTAAGATTAAAACAATAGATCTAGATCAATTGCAGGGAACTATTGAGAGTGCTTTTAAGAATTGGATACAGCAATGGCTTGATAAACCATTAAACCCTGTTACGCTTAATAAATTATTGCGAAGTTATTTAAAAGTGAATCCTGAAATTGATTTGTTGAGTAATTTAAATGAAGATGATCAAGCATTTATATTTTTGCGTCATTTAAAGACCTTAACTGCAATCATTAAGATGATTCAGCTCAATAAAGAAGATCCTACTCAACAATCCTTTGTAATTTATCGAAATGCTAAAACTGATACAAGTACTTTAAATTGGTTCAAAGAAGTGTTGGTAGAACTTGGGTTTGAAGATTATCAAGACGATATAGTTCCACTTGATGCAAGTTCTAAAAATCATAATTTACGATTGGTAAAAGATGCCTGGGAAAAAGGCAAGTTCAAAGTATTGTTAACTACTTTTGCTAGTTTAGATCGTGGGGCAAATCTTCAATATAGAATTTATTCTAAGTTTTGGCAAAAACAACGAGATAATTATGCTGTTTTAGATGACAGATTTATAAATAAAGAAAAACCTGTTAAGGATTTGGATGGTATTTACATTGAAAAACCAACACATATTTTTGCTTATGCTACACCAGGGCAATTGTTAACTAACCAAATATTGCACTTTATATTTGAACAGGATGAATTATTTTATGATGGTGAGCTATCTTACGAACAAAAGAGATTACGAATTGAGCATTTCTTTAATAAAAAGGTTAATAAGAGTTCGGATCTATCTTCTGTTCAAATTGCTTCTCTAGTAAGAATCGAACAAGCATTAGGAAGAATTAGTAGAGTAGACATCAAGAATAAAGTCCAAAATATTTTCTTTGATAAATCATTAGTTCCTCTGTTTGCAAAATTTGATCGTCAAAAAAGAGTTAATGGTCTTATGACTACTGTACTTAAGGAAATGCCTGATATGAAAAAATCTACTGCTAAAATTAGCAAAGAGAAAAGAATAAAACTTAATCAATGCTCACAAAAAATGCGATTCATAGTTAAAAAACGAGCATATGTCATTCGTCAATTATCTGAAGAAGCACAACAAGAATGGGTTCATTTTAGAGAATTAGTTGGGCAACATCCATTTTTGGATTCTGGAGATGACATTGATAATCCCGAAGATAAGCGTTTATTGACTAAATGTTACTGGGAATTCTCCAATCCTACTAATAATTATTACTTTGATCAAAGAGAAGATTATCTTTTGTTAAAGAATATTAGTGAAACTCGAGAAAATGACGATATGAAATTATTGAATTATACATACTATGATAGGGCATTACAAAAGATACTCGCCAAAAATTCTTGGATTAAAGACAAACTTATTGAAGAAGGGTATGAAACTAATCTGAGTGGCAAGCACCATTTCTTATTAACACCAGGAATCTTTAATAACTTCTATAAGGCAGCAATTAGTGAAAAAATCTTTGAATTAGTTGCTCAACATTTTGATTTAGATATTCATCCAATGGAAGAACTTGACCCTAATGAATTCGAAATGATGGATGGGTATTTAGTATCAAGAACAGGTAAGAAACTTTACTATGATATGAAGAATTATGATGATACTCGTTCCTCCGAATATCAAAATAAGACAGACTTTTTGAAGAAGGAGACTAATAAATTATCACAAATGAAGGGCAATAGTGCAGTCATTATTAATTTTTACAATTGGTCAGGGAACGATTATATTGCTCAGAAGATTAGTGATGATACCCAAGACGGAGCCATTTATATTTATCCAGCTTTGTTTAAAAACGACGGTAAATTAGATTTTAACGTTATTAATGATTTAAAGAATTTAGGAGACAGACAATAATGAATAAAATCACTGTTAATCAGCTAAAGCCTGTTGAGAAAATAAATGCAGATAAAATTTTGCAGGACTTTGATTTGTTTGCAATTAAAGTCGAAAAAGATACTTATCCCATTAGAGAAACATTCCTTAGTGTAAATAAAAGTAAAGACAAAATTTTACAAAGAATCGTTGCATTAGATTACTCAGAACAAGATAACAAAAAAATAGTATATTGTTTATGCCGAAAAAACACAGTTGATGTGGATAAACTAAACAAGGCATTGGTCGAATACAATAAGGATATATTTTATCCTCACAAACTAAATAAAGACGAGATTAAGCAAATGCCTCAAATTGCTCTTTTGCAACTTTTCTTCAATCAAATTATTGATCAAAACGTTTTAGAAGGTTCTAGTTTAACAGGTACACTTTATCTTCTTGGTAGCTCAAACTCACATAACGAAGGTAAAACACTAAATATTGATGAGTTCTCGCTGAACGACGATTTAGTTGCTAGAATCTCTACTCGCTGCTTTTCACAGATTAGAGTAATAGATTCTGATCGACTTGAAAATATGGTAGGTAAACCAAGATTAAAAATAAATAGAAAAACTAAACAAATAAGATTAGCGGGTAGAGGTTGGAAAAACGATGAAAATAAAAATTATTATCTTATTACGCCTCCAGTTAAAAATAGCAAACCAACAATAACTAAGTTTTTAAAACTAGCTGCACGAAATCACTATGCTACTTTCGTAAAATCAAAATCAGGGATGTTATATAGATTGCTAGATGTTTTCAATCAACAATTTGGACAATATTTTTCTCCATTAGCATTTAAAGAAATTGAAGTTCAAAGTCAGCAACTCAGTAAGTCTCAAGATACAGAAACCAAGAAGCTTAAAAAGAAAATAGAAGATTTTTCTGATGAACATCCTATAACGATAGTTGACGTAGACGGGGATAATCGGGATGCAGTTGAATACTTAACTAAGTCTTTAAAGAAAATAAATATAAAAGTAGTTAATTCTTCAGAAACTTCTTTAAAACTAAACATTATTCATAATACTGAACACTATGCTAAAAATAATTTAACTGATCTGTACCATCCTTCAGTAGATACTCAACACATAACTGTTGAAAATTTACTAATCGAATCTTTAAATGCCACTCTTTATTCAGCAGTTAAAGAATTGATAATTAAAAATGATCTAAAAGAAAAAAGCATTAGTTTGATAGATAATCAAGAAATGCCAACTCAGTTTACTTTCTTCAAACAATTCAGAAAAGATAACGACAAAAAGGTTCTTCAATTTAATTTTCTGCCTGATAATCGATTTGAAATAAAAGAACTTAAAAATGAAGATTTTGATAATAATCCGTTCTGTAGTTTATCTGATGAAGAAGTTAGATCAATTGAATTAGTGATAAAAGACGAAATAAATAAAAACTACTTCAAGGTTGAAAGAACCGATAAAAATACGTTGCCTAACGTAGAGTTTTATGAAGATATGATTGAATTTACCAATCATACTATAACACCAGCATTAGACAAGAAAGATTTATTAGAAGCAAGTCAAAGCTTAAATGATCAAAAATATGATCATTTTATTAAATTAGTAGAATCAGGTCATCAAGACCAATACTCCGCTTCTGATGTTGTTAGCTTATTAGAAAAAGCTAAGATTAGTAAAAAGACTAGATCCGAATTAGTGGCTATTCTAACAGAACAATATCATTTTATTATATCCGTAGACAGCAGAAGTGCTTGGGCACGTGATCACTATCTGAATGGTTTAACTGACATTAATTATTACCAAGAAAAAAGTTCTCTTTATTATAATGTTGGAGTAATTGGTAAAGGAATGAATATGTCAATAAATAAAGGAAGTATTGTTCGCAAAATTTCTCCAATTGATCTCTTAAATGATGAAGACGGCTTATCAAGTAAGGATATTTTTGATCTTATTGATACAATGTTGGTAACTTTTGTTAAATATACCGATTTAACTGTGCTACCATTTCCAGAGAAGTATCTAAATGAGTATTATCGTTTATTTGTAAAAAATTCAGATGAATAAAGTTGCAAAATAGACCGGATCGCCGCAGTAATGTTTTCATTAGCAAAAGGATCTCATATTGCTTGAGACATAATCCTGGTAAATATGGCTTAAAGTTAGATGAATATGGTTTTGTTGATTTACAAGATTTTTTAAATACAATGAATAAAATGCATCACTGAATTAATGATTCGCGGTCGTGGTGGTCAACACAGCAGACTCCACAATAACGCTCAAGTTAACCGTGCATTGGCAAACTTTATTTGGAGATAAAACAATATATTAGAAAAGAACTATTGTCGAAGTGGCAATAGTTCTTTTCTTTATCTATTCATACATATTAATGATTTTCTTCAGTTCTTTTAAATATGCATCCCTTAATTCAATAGGATGATTAATCCTTACATTTGATCCTAAACCAATTAAATAATTTACTAAATAATATAACTCGGAAGGATTATAGGATCCAGTGAGCAATGTTTTGCCGTTTTCTTCCGTAATTCTCATGGTAGGGTATAGATCAAGAGATGCTGCTTCCTTACCATTTTTCGTAAGTTCGCATGAATAAGGAATAGAGTAATATTTTTTGTAAAAAGAATCATGTAACACTTTTAGTTCTTTTTTGCTTTTACCAATTTTGGTTGTAACTTTGCAATAAGAAATTTGATCACAGCGGGCAATAAACCATTTTTGTTGATTCAAATTATATAAATTACAAAACCAATTGCCTTGCTGATAGAATATTTCGCTTATTTGAACATATTCTGATTGTTTAAAATATTGTTTTGAAGATAGTTTTAAAACAGTATTTTCACTAGCTGCAGAAATCAATATTTTGAAATAATTAACATTATGTAAAGTAGGTTGCTGATGATAAGATACTACGTTTTGCTGTTTTAAAATATTTTCTTGCCTACTTGTCGGTAATGATTTCATCAGTTTATGGTAAATTTGGTTATAAGCATTGCTAAAAGGAGTTGTTGTCATCTTATTTAAAGCCTTTAAGGCAAAGAAAATAGCATTGATTTCTTCTAACTCAAAATTAATTGGAACCCAAAGCCTATTTTGAGTTAGATGATATGCACCATAGCGCCCTTTTTCAACGTAAAAATTAAGACCGAGTTCTTCTAAGTTAGCAATATCACGTAATGCAGTTCGTTCAGAAATGTTGAACTCATTTTCTAGTTCTTTTAAATGAAACTCTTTGCGATAACTTAGATAAATTAACTCTTTATTTAATCGTTCACTTTTCTTCATATTTTTTCAATCCTATCATATTTTGTCAGATTTAAATCATATAATGATATTGAAACACGTCAAATAATATATTTAAAGGAGTTAACTATGAGATTTTTAAATGATGATAGTACAAATAATGATTTTTTAGACTTCGTAACTGATGATATTCATAATGCAGTTGTATCTACAGTCGATAAGTATGACCATCCATATGCTCAAGTTTGTGACATGTTATATCACACAGACGGAAAATTATATTTAATGACTAAAGAAGGAAATGAACTTTTCAATTGTATTAAACGTGCACCTGAGTTAGTTATCACTGCTTCTAAAGGAGATGGCACAATGGGAAGCGTTGGTATTGCGTTGAAAGGTAAAGCATACATTGTAGATCACAAATATCAATCTGAAATTTTTGCTACGAATCCATACCTCAATCAAATTTATGCTAGTCACTTGGAAGAGGCTAAAGAATACATGCATACAATCGAAGTTCAACTTGAAAGTGGTAGTATTTATGACATTAGATTGAATCCTATTTATCAACGAAAATTTCAATTTTAAAAGATATTGAAATTCTTGTATTCACTTTACGTATAGCTTCATGCATAAAAAGCAATTCTTTCTAACTCAAAATCAGATTATAGTATTAACTGAAATGAAACGAAAACAAAATAAAAGAAGAGAGGATTTATTAATATGGTATATTCAGAACTTAAAAATAGAGTTGCTGTAGTTACTGGTGGTTCAAAAGGTATTGGTACTGCAATCAGTGAACGCTTTGGTAAAGAAGGCATGAAAGTAGTTATTAACTACCACTCAGATGAAAAGGGTGCGCAAGAAGCTGCCGATGCTGTTAAGAAGAACGGCGGGGATGCAGTTATTGTTCAAGCTGATATTGGTTCAGAAGAAGGTGCACAAAAGTTAATTGATGCTGCGGTTAATAACTTTGGTGGTCTTGATATCTGGGTAAACAATGCTGGTATGGAAAACCAAGTTGCAACTAAAGACATGTCACTTGAAGATTGGAATAGAGTTATTAATGTTAACTTAACTGGTGTATTCTTGGGTACTAAGATGGCTCTTCGTTACTTCACTGATCATAACAAGAAGGGTAACATCATTAACATGTCTAGTGTTCACGAGCAAATTCCATGGCCAACCTTTGCTCACTATGCAGCAAGTAAAGGTGGTGTAAAGCTCTTTACTGAAACGGTTGCTATGGAATATGCTAAGCAAAACATCCGTGTTAATGCTATTGGGCCTGGTGCTATTAACACTCCAATTAATGCTAAGAAGTTTGCTGATCCTGAGCAAAAGGCAACTACTACTTCAATGATTCCAATGGGTAGAATTGGTGATCCAGAAGAAGTAGCTGCTGCAGCCGCATGGCTTGCATCAGATGAATCAAGTTACGTAACTGGTATTACCATGTTCGTTGATGGTGGTATGACTTTGTATCCATCATTCCAAGGCGGTCGTGGATAAAAAGCAAAACCTCATAATAAATTTCCCTAGTTAAATTAAAATCTAAAAGCTCGCATATTTGTGCGGGCTTTTCTTGTTTATTAAGTGCTGAGAAGACAATTCTATGTTCTTTAAAATAATTATTGACCAAAATATATATCAATTAATTAAAATCTACGTCCTAAAATATCCAAACTATATTTCTTTTCATCCATTAATGTAACGTTAGGCAAATGCCTCCATTGTTCAAAGCACTTGAACTTAAACAATTTTGGGCTCGGTAAATTATGACTAAAAATATAAGCCATGATAGCGGTAATTTTCATGCTGGACATTTTTATCAATATAAATACTAATTTCTGCAGTACGTTCATAAGCTAGACGTCCGTAAAAAGGTTCCAAAGCTACCCAGCCAATGATATTATTTTCATTTTTTATTACCCAAATAGGGTGAGTAGGAGTAAATGAATGAAACCATGATTTTCGTGATTCAACACTTACAGGTTCTAAATCTGCTGTAGCTAATCTTGACGGAATAATTTGATTATAAATATCAACAATGTTAGGAAGATCTTTTTCCTCTGCTTTAATGAACTTAACCATATATATTTCACCTCAAATTATTGCTAAATAAATATTAATTGCAATTATAATACTTTTCTCATGTACTTAATATGCTATACACTTTTCGTATAGTGGCTATAGACTTTTAGTAATTTTAATCTTTCTTCAATACCTATAAACTTGTTATTGCTTAATGACAAAACAATTTATAAAAACAGACGAGGTGTTTTATGGAAACTCGAATTTTAGGAGACGACTTAAAAGTTTCAGCTATTGGTTTAGGTTGCATGGGCTTTTCACACGCTTATGGTGCACCGATGGATGAAGAAGAAGCTATCAAAACAATTCAAGCAGCATATAATGCTGGTGAAAGATTCTTTGACACTGCTGAGATTTATCAAGGGGTTAACCCAGATGGATCAACTAATTACAATGAAGAATTGGTAGGAAAGGTTCTGCATGATGTACGAGACAACGTAGTAATCGCTACTAAGTTTGGTATTCACAATATTGAAGGTAAGAGTTCTACTCAAGAAATTGCTGTAGATTCTAGTCCTGAAGCAATTCGGAAATCAGTAGAAGGTTCTTTAAAGAGATTAAATACTGACCATATCGATTTATATTATCAACATCGTATTGATCCTAAGTTTTCTCCAGAAGAAGTAGCCCAAGTTATGGGTGAATTAATTAAAGAAGGGAAAATTACTCACTGGGGAATTTCGGAAGCTACACCAGATTACTTACGTCGTGCTAACAAAGTAACTAAAGTAACTGCTATTCAAAACAGATATTCAATGATGTATCGTGAATATGAAGAAATGTTTCCATTGTTGGAAGAATTGAATGTCGGATAAGTAGCATTTTCTCCATTGGCTAATAGATTACTTACTGGTGAATTCATGCAAAGTAAATTTCCAAAGGGAGATTTGCGTGCTAGAATGCCACAATTTACTGAGGAAGCAATTAAGAAAAATCAAGAATTAATTGAATTAGTAACCCGTATTGCTAATAAGCATAATGCAACTCCAGCACAAATCTCTTTGGCTTGGATGATTAATAAGAAACCTTACATTGTGCCAATTCCAGGTAGTCGTCATTTAAATAGAATAAAGGATAATTTAGCTGCCGGTGAAATTAAAATGACAGCTGAAGAAGTCAATGAAATTGATAAATTGTTAGATACTATTCCAATGTCTGATGTCTTTGGTGGTTCTAAGATTAAGAAATAATTTATTACCCAAACACGATTCTGCTTTGTAGAATCGTGTTTTGTTTTAATGAAATTATGTAACCATTTTCGCGCATTAGCAGTATTTCATCAATAAGGACATAAATCACTTCAAAGATCAACAGTTGCTTTTGTTAACCGCTTTCTTTATAATGGTTTCTTATTACGCCAAAAATTTATATTTTTGGATAGTATTCACTTTGTTTATAGCGATATAGATACTTAGTAATTTTTTTATGGTTATTATCGCAATATACTAAGAACATCGAGTTTACAAATAAAGAATACTAAAAAATTATTAATAAGGAGAATACGAGATATGAATATTATTATTGCATTGCTTCCAGCAATTGGTTGGGGAATTATTCCATTGATTGTAAGTAAGGTTAAAAATAGTCATCCAACTAATCAAATTTTAGGAGTAGGTGTCGGAGCAACTATCTTTGGAATTTTTGTTACAGTGCTTCAAAGACCTTCAATGAATTTATCAATTTTTTTACTTTCAATGATTTCTGGAGCATTCTGGGCCATTGGTCAAATTGGTCAATTTGTTTCATTTACTAAAATGGGTGTAAGTAAGACAATGCCAATTTCAACTGGTTTACAATTGATTGGTAACACAATTATCGGTGCACTCATTTTTGGTGAATGGAGTACTATTAATCAATATGTATTGGGAACACTTGCATTGATCTTGATTATAATTGGTGTTGTATTAACTACAGTTACTAGAAAAGCTTCATCACAAAAGACTAATAGTAAAGATTTATTATTCTTACTTTTAACTACTATTGGTTACTGGGTTTATTCAGCATTTCCAAAAGCAGTTTCAGCTAGTGCCCAATCAATGTTTTTACCACAAATGATTGGTATCTTAATTGGAGCAAGCTTATATGTAATCTTTACTAAGAGAGCCGTAGCTTTTAAACAAAAAGCGACTTGGTTTGATGTACTTGCAGGTTTTGCTTTTGGTATTGGTGCATATACTTATATCATTTCAGCTCAAATGAATGGTGTAACTAATGCGTTTATTTATAGTCAATTGAGTGTAATTATTTCGACCTTAGGCGGTATGACAATCTTGGGTGAACACAAATATGGTCGTGAACTTGTTTCAACTTTAATTGGTTTAGCATTGATCGTCGTTGGCGCAGTTTTATAAAAAAGAAAAATTAATTCAGTTAATAGCGTTAAGAAAAACAAGCCTTGACGCTATTTTTTGTTTATGCAATCTAGATATTAACAATATAATTATTATGTAAAGTATTATTTGGTAATCATTTTTACTATAACTTATACGTATAGCCCCATAGATATTTGGTAATTTTTTTATCGGTAATATCGAAATATACTAAGATCATCCAATCGATAACGAGAAAGAAAAAGAGGAGAAACAATAAATGGGACTAAAAGTTTTAATTGCATATTATTCATGGTTAGGCAACACTAAGAAATTAGCAGATCAAATCGCTGGAACAATTCCAGTTAACACAGAATTGGAATTAAGGGTTCCTGAAGGAACTTTTAATAATGATATGTATCAAACCTTTGATATTGCTGAGAAGCAATATCCGACAATTCAAAACCTTGATCTAGATCCTAATCAATACGATTTAATATTGGTAGGAAGTCCTGTATGGGGAGGAATACCCGCAACACCAATCATACATTCCTAGATAAAATCCAAGGTTTCAAAGGTAAGGTGGCAACTTTTTATACTGATGCTGGAACTGTTGGCAATTATGAACAAGTCTTCAAAGAATGGGCTCAAGGCCTTAAATGTTGTCAAAGTATTAAATAGGGCAGCAGATGTAGAAGATCTAATTAGAAAGTAGGTAAGTAAAAATGAAATTATGGAAGAAGGCTCTTTTAACAATAGGTTTAGTTTTTTCAGTAATTAGCTTAGCCGCATGTGCTAACTCTAATTCATCAAGTTCAAATAATTCTCAATCTAACGGCAAAGCTAAAACTACTAAAGTAGGAAAAGCAAGCAAAAGTAATACTTTGATTGTATATTTTTCATTAACGGGAACTACTCAAGATGCTGCTAAATACATTCAAAAACAAACTGGTACTAAAATGATTCGCTTGCAACCAGAAAAAGCATATGGTGATTATGATTCTGCTGCAAGACGTGGTGATCGTGAACGTAGAAACAATATTCACCCAACTTTAGCAACAAACATTCCTAACTTTTCTAAATACAAAACAGTGTTCATTGGTTACCCAACTTGGTGGCAGCGTCCGCCAATGCTTATTCATACCTTATTTGATAAGTACAATTTCCAAGGTAAGACTGTCGTTCCATTCACAACAAGTATGAGTACACCAATTGGACCTTCACAAGCTGTAATTAAACAATTAGCTCAAAAAGATGGTGCCACTTTCAAAAATGGGATTCGCTATGATAATAACAATAAGCAAGTTCGTTCATGGCTTAAGGGATTAGGCTACTAATTCTTTTATGCGGAGGATAAACACTATGAAAAAGAAAAAGGTATCTATATTAATGACATTATTAGCTACTACATCACTTCTTGCCGCATGTGGTCAAGTCGCATCCAATTCAAATGAAAATGGACAAAGCCGAGCTGTAGTGAGAAAATCAACCGATAGTCAATCAGAAATTATTAAGTACACAACTACGTATAATGGGAAGAAATATACTAAACAAGCCGTTGTTTATTTGCCTAAGAATTATAATGCAAAAGAAAAACACAATATACTATACTTTAAGTACTTCGTACCAATGGCAGGTGATTCTTGGACTGTAACCTCAGATGGTGGTAGTGCAGCTCCAAGAAGAACTGCTCAAGTTTTAGCAAATGCTGCTAAGAAGAATAGTAACCTTTCATTCAAAATTTTTGCAGGTGTAGGTTCTGGAGATGGCACCAGTGAATCAATGGAACCACAAATTAGAGCAATGTGGAACCTTCCACAATTTAACAGAAGTAACTTGGAATATTACACTCAACCTGGTGGTAATCACGATGCTCCAACAATGAGTAGAATTATTAACCACTACGGTAAAGAACTATTTAAGTAATTACTTTAATGAAAATTACTCAGCTAATAAAACTGAGTGATTTTTTGTGTTAAAAATAAAAGCATTTATATTGAACTTACTTATAATAAGTGATATTTTAAAATTAAATAATATTGCTATGAGGAAGTTTATCAATGAAAAAATATGATTACATTATTTTAGGTAGTGGCCCTGTCGCAATTCACTTGCTTGCTAAGCTTGAAAGAACGACAAATAAAGTTTTATTAATTGAAAAAGGCTTATGGGGTGGTACTTGCCCAAATACGGGATGCCAACCTAAAATTTTTATGGAAGGTACAGTTCGCCCTGTTTTAAATAGCTATTATTTAGCTGGAAAAGGAATCAAAGAAGCAGCTAAAATTGACTGGCCTACATTAGTGGCTAGAAAAAAGAAGATTTGGACAGCCTTTCACAAAAACGAACGTAAAAGCATGACTAGTGAACATACTGATACTGTTCAAGGAAAAGGTGTGATTACTGGACCACATACAGTAAAAGTTGGCGATCAAGAATATGAAGGTAAAAATATTGTGATTGGAACAGGTTTGGCTCCACGTGATCTTGATGTTCCAGGTAATGAATATGCAATTACCAACAATGAATTCTTTGATTTAGATAAATTACCTAAACGCGCAATCGTTATTGGTGGTGGTTACGTGGCAATGGAATTAGCTACTATTTTGCAAGCAGCTGGTGCAGAAGTAACCATCTTACAACATTCAGATCGATTGCTCCGTCCATTTGATCAAGAAATGGTTGGAACGTTGAAACGTATTATGGAAGACAGGGGTATCAAATTCCATTTGAATGCTCCAGTTAAAGAAATTGCTAAAGATGGTGATCAATACACAGTTACAACTGAGAATGGCGATACTTTTGATACTGATTTAGTCATTAATGCAGCAGGTAGAAAGCCTAATGTTGAAGGAATAGGCTTAGAAGATGTTGGTATCGAATTTGATCCAAATAAAGGTATTAAAGTTAATGAACATATGCAAACTAATATTCCAAGCATCTTTGCGGCAGGAGATGTAGCTGATAACGGTCAACCAAGCTTAACCCCAGTTGCGTGGGTAGATGCATATCATATTATTAATTTTGTTGAAAATGGTATTACTGATCCTATCCAATATCCACCTGTAGCTACTAACGCATTTACTTATCCAGAAATTGCTCAAGTCGGAATTTGTGAAGATGAAATGGAAGAAGGAGACTACATTAAAACCTTAGATTTAAGTGATATGTTCTTCTCAATGGGTGAAGGTGATTCTCATGCTAAGCTAAAGGTAATCCTTAATAAGAATGGTGAAGTACGTGGTGCTTCAGAATTAAGTATTCATGCTGCTGAAGACATCAATAACTTCGTTCCATTAGTTGGTAGAAAAGATCCTAAAAAATTTGTAGAAGAAAATTTAACCTTTGCCTTTCCAACTCCAGCAAATAATTTGGACACATTATTTCGTTAATTAAAGACAAAATAAAAACGAGGAAATCCCTCATTTTTATTTTACTCTTCACTATACGAATTACGTATAGCCTCATACCTAAGTAGCAATTCTCTTTTCTTCATCACCTGCATATACTAAAAGTGTAAACAGTTGAAAGGGAAGGGAAAGAAAAGAGAACAAGAAAATGAAACATAAGACCTTCAAAAAGATCCTTGTTGCAGGATTAGGATTTTTGGCAGCTGCTTCATTATTTAGTTTTGGTAAGCAACCAACCCAAGTGCAAGCTGCTAAAAAGTCATCAAGCAGTTTAATTATTTATTTCTCAAAGACTGGTAATACTGCTCGTGCAACCCGTCAAATTTAAAAAGAGACTGGCGGTAGATTATTAAGAATTACTTCTAAGAAAGCATATCCTAATGACTACGATGCCACTACTCGAGTAGCACAAAGCCAAATTCGTAGAAATATTCACCCAGCAATCAAGACCAAGTTTCCAAGTATTAAGAGATACAGACACATCTACATTGGTTATCCAACTTGGTGGGGTCAACCACCAATGATCATTCATACTTTGTTTGAGCGTTACAATTTCAAAGGTAAGACAATCACCCCATTCACAACTAGTGCTGAATCACCAATGTCAAGTTCAATGCCAGTAATAGGTCGTTTGGCTAAGAAAGACAAAGCTAAATTAACCAAAGGTTACAGATACACTACAAACAGTGGACTTCACAACTTCTTAGTCAACATCGGTGCCGTTAAAAGAAGTAAAAAGGCTAAGAGCTCCAAAGCTCCAACCCAAAGCCGAATTTCAGCTACCAATGTAACTACTCCGAATCCTACTGACAGCAAGAGTTTAGTTGTTTACTTCTCAATGTCTGGTCAAACCCAAAGAGTAGCTGAAGAAATTCAAAGATTGACTAATGCAAACATCTTTAGAATTCAAGCATCTGATCCTTATCCAACCACTTACGATGGTTATGCACAACGTGGTGACAATGAACGCAGAAACAATATTCATCCGGCAATCAGAGGGACCATTCCTAACTGGAATCAATACTTAACCATCTACGTTGGCTTCCCAACTTGGCGGCAGCAACCACCAATAATTATCCACACTTTGTTTGATAATTATTCATTCCGTGGTAAGACCATCGTTCCATTTACAACTAGTATGGAAACACCCATGAGCAGTTCAATGCCATACATCAGAAAAATGGCTAAGTCTAAGAATGCTAAACGTGTAATTAATGGTTTCAGATACGACAACAATAATGCTGAGCTTATAAGCTATCTCAGAAGAAACAAATTAATTAGATAATAAAATTAATAAAGGTACTTAACCTAATTTATATTATGCTGAGTACTTTTTTATATAGCCAAGTACTAAAAGGTATTTGGCCTTTTTGTATGTTACAATAAGAACAGAGGTTTAGGGAGGTGAAGAAAGTGCTAACTCGATCACATAGACTTTTTAGTATTGCTGTAGTAGAACTAGGATTAATTGCAACTGATACCTTTTTGACTAATCCAGTTTCTAATGTTGTCTTATTATTAGCAACTGGAGTTGGTGCTTCTTTGCCAGACATAGATGAATACAATAGTACAACTAGTAGAAAATCACCGATCAACTTTAGTCTTTTTTTACGTCATCGCGGTATTACTCATTCTCTTCTGGGCTGGATTATTTTCTCTACCATTCTATATTTTTGCATGAACCACTTTTCACCAATTGCATTATCAATGTCTAAATCACCTAATTATTGGGAAAGTATCTGGTTAGGACTAGTAATTGGATATTTACTTCATTTAATTGAAGATAGCTTCAGTCGACAAGGAGTTGCATGGTTAATGCCATTTTCTAAAAAGAAAAGGTACAGAAAATTTTTACATTATAAAGTTGGTGGAGCTTTTGAAAAAGCTATAACGCTTCTTGCTACATTAAGCATTGTACTAATGTCTATTTATTGGTTATTAATTCTCTTTAGATTACCTAAAATATAATTTATTGCTATTTTTTAAAGGAATACTAGTATAAATGAAAAGCAATTTTCTAGAAACATCTTATCCTGTATATTGTATTTACCATGATAAATATAAGTAGAGAAAGGAAAAAAGATGCGTAACAGAATAATTGCTTTTTTCAGTGTAATCGTTGTTATAGTTGCCGCAATCATCGGCTTTAACGTTTACCGTAATTCACAAAATCAAAATGAGTCTACATCTAACCCGACTAATAGTTCATCTTCAACTAATGTAAAGAAAAATGGTAAAGTACTAGTAGTTTACCTTTCAAGAACTAAAGGTGTATACGGTGGTGGTTTAACACGTGGGAACACCGCAAGAGTGGCTGACTTTATTCAAGAAAAAACTAAAGGTGATACTTACGAAATTATTCCTAAGTGGCACAAGGTGAACAAAAGCAAAATGCTCGTCCTGCTATCAAGAATGCTTTACCAAATGTAAAGAAGTATCAAACAGTATTTATCGGTGTACCAATTTGGTGGGGAGAATATCCAATGATTGTTCGCACATTCATCGATAATGTTAACTTGAATGGTAAAACTGTCATTCCATTTACTACTGCTGAAGGATCAGGCTTAGGTAACACTACCGATTAATGATTTTGGCAATCTTTTTCCTATCAGGCTGGTTGTCAGATAGATTACATTGGGCAAAACAACTGAAAAGCAGAACCAGTAAGATAGTTAATCACCAAGTTTCTGTTTGGATTCACCGTTTGAACTTTGTAGTCATTGCACTAATTTGGTTACATGTTAACGTAATTCCAAGAATTGCTAATGTCCCGTATTTTACGATTGTTTTTGACATTTACACTGTGATTTTTATAGCAATTTACTTCTACAAAAAATTCATTACTGATGCAGATATGAAAAACAGTGGCGAAGTCATTGTTAACGAATCTTTAACTACCAATATTCAAAAATTATCTTTAAAATTAAACAAATATGCTAAAGTATACAAGGCTGGAGATTTTTACTTTCTTTCATTTAGACAAAAGGGAAAATCGACTGAGTTTCATCCATTTTCTGTAGCTTCTAAACCAAAGAAAGATCAGTTAAATTTTATTGTTCATAAAGTAGGCGATTTTACTAAAAATATCGATCAATATTCTGTAGGGACAAAAGTTTATTTAGAGGGACTATATGGTTTATTCGATCAAGAGGTAAAAGATGCTTCAGGACCAATTATTTTATATACGTTAGGAACTGGAATTGCACCGTTATTAAGTCTAGCTCAAGAATATACTGATCAAAAAAAGCTTCATTTAATTTGGTCAACTAATAATCAAGAAGATTACTTTACTGAAGAAATGAAAACATTACAGAATAAGGGACTAAAAGTTGATAAAAAGCAACACCGTTATTCTATAGATGAACTGAAACAGATAATTTCTAATAGAGAATTATCTTAATGAGTCACCATGAGGATCGTGCAAAATTAGGTCGCGAATTTGGTGCAACTGATATTGTTTCTGAACGTGGCGACGAAGCAATTGAAAAAGTTTTGGAATTAACTAACGGTGTAGGTGTTGATGCAGTTCAAGAATGTGTAGGTGCGGTTAGGGCTATTGAACAGGCTGGTAAGATTGCTCGTCCGGGCGTGGTAATTGGTCGTGTGGGTGTTCCTCAAACAGAACCATCGTCAAATACTTTATTCTGGAAGAATACTGGTCTTCGCGGTGGTATTGCTAATGTTACTACCTATGACAAGAGCATTTTTGTAAAGGCTGTTCTTGAAGGTGATATTAACCCAAGCAAGGTATTTACTAAACGTTTTGACTTAGATCACATTCAAGAAGCATATGAAGCTATGGATAAACGTGAAGCTATTAAGTCACTAATCATTGTTGCTGATAAGTAAAATATTTTTTAAGTCACTATAATATGGCTTTTTTCTTTTTATCTAGTATACAAATTACGTATAGCCTCATGCTAATTTGGTAATTTTATTAAGCCATCAATACCTCTATACTATTTCCTGTAGTTAAGAATTAAAGAATAAAAATGAAAGGAAATAATAATGACAAAAAATGTAGCTATTATCGGAGCAAATGGTCAAATTGCGCGCTTAGTTGAAAAAATCATCGAAAATCGGCTACTTATAGTAAAGAAAGTATTGGCTTCGCGGATCCAGCTACTCAGGGTTCAGATAAACCAGTATATTAAAAATAAAGTTTAGTAGTTTTTTCCTCAATATTCTTGTATACATATCCTAAATATAGACACATCCCTAATAAAATTATAATTAGAGATGTGTTTTTTTATTTTATTGCATAAATACTGCTAAAATAGAGATGGAGGATTATAAGAATCGAGGCTTATCATGAAAAATTCAAATGGAAAACCCAAGAAATTATCCTTCATTTCCATATATTTCTTAGGTATTAATGCAGTAATTGGTTCAGGTACTTTTCTACTTCCTGCGCAAATATACCATGATATGAATCTAATGGCTATATTTGTTTTACTATGTACTGCGGTAACTGTGTCAATGATTGCTTTATGTTATGCTGATTTATCCAGCAGATTTAAAGGTTCAGGAGCTGCTTGGTTATATGCATACCACGCTTTTGGAAGGTTTACAGGCTATGAACTAGGTATATTTACATGGTTCCTAGGTTGCTGTACATTGGGTGCCGAAATCGTTGCACTTTTAACGACACTAAAGAGTTTTTGGCCAGCACTAAATAATTCAATAGTATATTATGCAATTGCTTTAGGGTTACTTTTATTATTCTCAATAATCAACTTTTTTGGTCGTTCTTTAGTAAAAGTGGTAAATAATATCTCAGCAGCTGCCAAAATGGTCACTTTGATTGTATTTATTGTCGTAGGTGCATTCTTTATTCGCCAAGCCAATTTTTCACCTGTTATTCCAGCAGCTGCAACCAAAGGAGCAGTTCCATTTTTACAACACTTTGGAGCTGCCTTTACGCCGATATTTTATTTATTTACAGGATTTTCATTTATTCCAATTGCGGCTCGTCAAATGAATAACCCAGAAAAAAATATTCCTAGAGTTCTAATAGCAGTTATGGTTAGTGTAACTATTCTAGATTGTCTAATGATGATTGTAGCTATTGGTCTTGTTGGTGATAAATTAGGTACATACTCTACACCTTTGGCTAGCGCATTAGAGCATGGTGTTGGTAAATGGGGATATTCATTTATTATTGTTGGTATGCTTATCTCTATATTTGGTGTTGCATTTTCTGCATCATTTAATGCACCATCTTTAATAGCTTCACTTTCAAATGAACATAAGCTTTTACCAGCATGGGTAGGCAAAAAGAATAAACATGATGCTCCATGGGTAGGAATTATAATGACCGCTGTTTTAACAGGGATATTTGTAACTCAATCATATCTTTTTTTAGTATCATGTACTGTTCTGGCTTCATTTATTCAATACGTACCATCTATTTTAGCTGTAATTAAATTTAAGCACAGTAATGAATTTCCTAATCATGGATTTTCATTACCGGGAAAATATACTATTCCAACTATTGCATTAATCGTTTCATGCTATATGGTAACTAATTTTACTCCGTTAACTTTGTTAGTAGGAGTGGTAGTTGCAGCAATTGGTGCTGTATTATACTTCTTTATTGATAGAAGCCCAGCTATGAAGAAAAAAGAAAAAATGCATCAGGAATTTTTGAATGAATTAAGACATAACGAAATTAAATTTTAAAAATAAAAACTATCGAAAAATCTTATTCGATAGTTTTTATTTACTTTGATTTTTAAAATGTAAGGTTAATGATGATATGAGAAAAAATGTTTTTTTAATAGCAGCTCTTATAATTGCACTATTTTTAAATGTGTGTATTAATTCGATACCTACCTTCAATATAAAAACAACTAAAAAAACGTTAATTACGTCAATACCAACTTTATTTTTTCATGGTGGTTCATCTTATCATGCTGAGAAACATATGGTAGAGGCAGCTAAGAAAGCTGTAGATAACATATCTTCTTTATCTCTGAAATATTTGGTAGCTAATCGAGCCAAATATCATCGTGTTGTTGAAATTAAAGGTAGGAATGCTCAGCATTCTAGGTTACACAATAATTCTCAAGTAGATAAAATATTAATCAAATTCTTGTGGGATAAATAATTGTATATCTAAAACCATGCTTTTCTAAACTAGCTACTCCTTGAATTGTAGTACCACCAGGTGAGCAGACTTGATCTCGTAAAATCGCTGGTGCAATTTTAGTCTCATAAGCTAAATTAGCTGAACCTTTTACCATATTTGCTGCTAAAGTGTTAGCCTGATCCCGTGACAATCCATTAAGTACACCTGCATCCCCAAGTGCATCAAGAAAGATATCTACAAAAGCAGGACCATAACCGCTAATCGTTCCCACATTGATCTAAAAAATCTATAATTATTTGACGTTTGCTTTGATTAATTTTTTCAGGCATAAATAGACCAATAGTTCCGGTATTAACTGCGACAGGAATATTAGCAATTAAGTCAGATAAGGTATTAACTAACTCGAAATCTAATTTTTCAGCTAACTTTGACACCCTTGGATTAACTGGATTTTCAGCAATAATATAATTTTCAGGATTATTCTTAAGACCTTTAATAATTGCACTACCCATGTGTCCCACACCAATCACAGCAATCGTTGTCATAGTATTATCTTTCTCCTTTTTAACTCTATCTTGGTATTAAATACTTTTAACTCTAATTAGAAACGTTTGTTTGTATAAATAAAAATATACCAAGCATATGATCAAATTGAAAGATAATCTTATAAAATTGCTGTTTAATCAACCTATGCGATCAATTTATAAGAAGCAGGAATAAACTAATTCATATTTAGTTGAGAAAGATTCGTCAAACTGGTGTGGTAGCTTATATTTTTCCAACCTAAGCAATTAAACAAACGATAAGAATAAGTATCCACTACGCAGTCCATACATATCAGCCGTTTCAAATCCAATACCATGAATAGATGGAATTTCTTTACGTGATTTTTGTTTATCTTGTTCTTGGGCTAATTCTAAATTATAAGCAAAATCATCTTTAAAATAAGTAGCTACATTTTTAATAGTTTGCGTTTTTTCAGTATAAAAACCAGCAGGAGTAATTAGTTTGCTCATCTTTTCACTTTTATATTTAAAATATTTTTAGGTAATAATCAGTACTTGGATAAAGAGAATGAAGAGCTTTATCTACATTTTTTCAATTAGTATTTTGAATTAAAATTATTTGACCAAATAATTTCCCAATCCACTAACCAGTGGGATCCATGTGATCATGTATATTGTCGTAAAGTTGATTTAAAGTTATTTTTTTCATATCTATTACTCATGTCCATATAAAAATTCTTATATTATCTCTAACTAACTTAATTATAGTATTTTTTAAGAAATGTTAAAGAAAGAGACACAATGTCACTAATACGCAAATATTGTGATATTATGAGCAATGTAATCAAACAAAGTTCGGGGACTTTGTAAAGCAACTTTTTACATTTGGAGGTTTTATTATTGGAGATTGTCAAAACTAAATCATTTAGATTAGCTGTTGCTATGACCTTAATGTGTTCTATTGCTGGAATTTATTTAGCAAAATTGCCATATGCTAACATAATTGGGGCATTGGTATTAGCACTTCTGTTAGGTATTCTCATGCAATTAGCACCAGAGAAGATGCGTAAAGAAGCTTCAAGTGGTATGAGTTTTATTTCAAATAAATTCTTAAGATTAGGAATTATCTTACTAGGATTTAGACTTGATTTAGAAAAACTAGCTGCTGCAGGAGTCAAAACCATTTTAGTTGCCGCTCTTGCTGTTGCAGGGACTATTACATTAACTTACTGGCTTAGTCGCAAATTTGGTGCAGAAGATGAATTGGCATTTTTATCAGCATGTGGATGTGGTGTCTGCGGTGCAGCAGCCGTAATGGGGGTTTCTCCTCAAATTACAGCTGCTAGTGAAGAGAGAAAAAGAGAGAATGAAGTTTTAGCAGTAGCGGTTGTCTGTGTGATGGGTACAGTTTTTACTTTATTAGAAATTGGACTTAAGCCAGTTCTTGGTTTAACTGATTCTCAATTCGGCATTGTTGCCGGTGGTTCTTTGCACGAAATTGCTCATGCGGTTGCTTCAGGTGGTGCATTTGGTAATATCAGTTTAGATAGTGCATTAATCATGAAACTATCTCGTGTAATTCTTTTAGCACCTGTGGCATTAATTATCGGCTATTTATACCAACGCCGCACAGCTAAGGTAAGTACAATTGACAGTACTACAAAGACTGGCAAATTGCCAATTCCTTGGTTCTTAGGAGGATTTATTTTAACCAGTGTTTTAGGTACTTACTTACCATTCTCTACTAGTTTATTAGATGCTTTAGTACAAGTAGCCTACATCTTTTTAGGAATGGCTATGGCCGCATTGGGCATTTCTGTAAACTTCAAAGTTATCTTTAAGCGAGGAGGAGCTGTATTTGGTGCTGCCGCAATTAGTTCTACTTGTTTATTGATTTTCATGATTATTATGAGTAAATTATTCTTTTAAATTAAGAATCTAAAATATAAAAAGAGGCGACATGATTATCGCCTCTTTTTATATCACCTAATATCTCTATATCTTAAACTCTCAACTCAACTTTTTTATATTAGTGTTTATTCACTAACATTCTCCCCAAAACATAAAAATTTTAGATATATTCATCACTTTCTAAGACATTTTACCAAAATATGATAGTATATTGTATCTTTTATTTTTAAATATTTTAGTTTACACTTGTATCTGTATTTAAAGTATCATCAAAGAAAATTATTAAATCCTTTGGATCAAATTTTGAATCAGAATATAAAGTCAAAAATTTTTTAATACTTGAACTATATTCAATATTATTTTCATATTTACTAATAGAATATACTTTTTCTAAACTAGTACGTGTAGCAGGGTAAATTGTGTTTTTAACCGGTAACCCTGATGCATTAGTTCTAATATCATTAAAAATATGTGATTCATTTGTATTATTCAATTGAATAAGTAAATTAGCAACCCTTTGAATCTCTTTCTCTTTATTATGTACTATTGGTAAAAGAAGTAAGGAAACTTCAGTAATGTCCATATCAGACTCAGTCCAAAACTTGTAATACAGCTTATTAAAGTTTTCACTTTTTTGTGACAATAACCAATTATAATAGATCTCTAAAATCTTAATAGTTTTTCTTACATTAAAAATATAAAAATTACTATAACTAAATTGCTGAAATTTTCTGGTTATGCCAAAAAACAATTTTCTGCAGCAATCCAAATCTTCAGCAGTTAATTTTTCAAATTGCTGGGTCATCTTTATTACTCCTATCTATATTATTTGTATTGCATTTACATTTATATAATAGATTTATAAGATAATATGATAATAAGATACTTCACATACTTATTATAAAATGATTTGATAATTTGTTAATTAAAATGTTACTTAAGAAGCATTATTCTTTCTTGCGAACTTTTGTTTGCGTATGTATAATAATTTAAGTAACAAAAAAACAACAAGTAACTGATACTTGTTGTTTTTAAATATTACTTTGATTTAGTATGTTTATTTTTTAGCCAATATACTACACCGAAGGGCACCATATTTTCTTGATGTTTTTCAATTCTAGCTATATTACTTCTATGGCTCCAGTAAATTAAGATTACAAGCAATCCACTGATAATGCTTAAGGCAATATCATGGAAGAAAAAAGAAGCAATAAAAATTAAAACTACTGAAATCAAACTGGTTAATGAAACCATACTTGTGATAAATAAAATAGGGATAAAGATTACTGCACAAATCAAAAAGAAGTGTACATTATATCCAAGCAAAAATCCTGCCGATGTTGCTACAGCTTTGCCACCTTTAAATTTTAAAAAGATAGGAAAAGCATGGCCTAAAATAGCAACTAATCCAAAGATCAAGCAAAGATAATGTGGTCCTAGATTAAAGATAACTGGTATTAAAGTTGCCAGCGTACCTTTGAAAAAATCAATTAAAAAAACTATGATTCCAGCAACTGGACCTAATACTCTAAATGTATTAGTTGTTCCGATGTTGCCTGACCCATATTTTCTAATATCTTTATAAAAAAAGATCTTTCCTACTACCACACCAGCCGGAAATGATCCTAGCAAGTATGCTAAAATAAACAACGATGCAAATTTTAAAGCAAACATATTTAACAACTCCTATTAATCTATCGCTATTTTAGCAAAGATTATCTTTTAAATATACGGTAGTTGTTGAATAAATGAACAAGTGGAGGAATTTTAGTGGCAAAAGCTAATACTTATGATGATTCTTCAATTCAAATTTTACATGGACTAGAAGCAGTCCGTAAAAGACCTGGTATGTATATCGGATCAACCGATATACATGGTCTTAATCAACTGGTTTATGAAATCGTCGATAATTCAGTCGATGAAGCTATGGCCGGTTTTGGTAAAGAAATTGATGTAACAATCCATAAAGACAATAGTATAACTATAAGAGACTTCGGGCGCGGTATGCCAACAGGTATGCACAAATCAGGAAAACCCACTATAGAAGTTATTCTGACTGTACTTCATGCCGGAGGTAAATTTACTGAACAAAATTACAAAACTTCAGGTGGTTTACACGGGGTAGGTTCATCTGTAGTTAATGCTTTATCCAGTTATATGAAAGTACGTGTAGTACGTGATGGGAAAGCATATGAAGAAGAATTCCAAAATGGTGGGCATCCAGTAGGTACACTTAAATGTCTAGGAAAAACAAGTGATCCAACTGGTACAACTATTACTTTTAAACCCGATGATACAGTTTTTTCTACAACTAAGTATAAGTACGAAACAATTCAAGAGCGAATTCGTGAATCTGCCTTTTTGCTTAAGGGCGTTAAGTTTGTATTAACGGATGAACGTACTCCTGAACATCATGATGTTTTCCAATACGACGACGGAATAAAATCATTTGTATCATATCTTAATGAAGGCAAAGGAACCATTAGTAATGTTTTCTATTTTGAAGGAAAACAAGACGGAATGGAAATTGAATTTTCTGGTCAATATAGTGATGGATATTCTGAGAATTTAGTATCATTTGTAAACAATGTACGTACTGGTGATGGTGGTACACATGAATCAGGTGCTCGCAGTGGCTTTACTCGTGCCTTTAATGATTATGCTAAAAAACAAGGTCTTCTTGGAAAAAAAGATAAAAACATTGATGGTTCAGACTATCGCGAAGGGTTAAGTGCTGTTTTATCAATTAAAATTCCTGAAGAATTACTTGAATTTGAAGGACAAACAAAAGGAAAATTAGGTACTCCTCAAGCACGTTCTGCAGTAGATTCATTAGTGTATGAAAAGATGTCATATTACTTAATGGAAAATGGTGAATTAGCCCAGGAACTGGTTAAGAAGGCTCAAAGAGCAAGGGATGCACGTGAAGCAGCTAAAAAAGCTAGAGACGAAAGTAGAAATGGTAAAAAGAGACGGAAAAAAGAAGTCCTTTCAGGTAAACTAACCCCTGCACAATCCCGTAACCCTAAGAAAAATGAATTATTCTTAGTCGAAGGTGATTCAGCTGGTGGATCTGCTAAGCAAGGACGTGATAGACGCTTCCAAGCTATCCTGCCACTTCGAGGCAAAGTCCTTAATACACAAAAAGCTAAATTGCAAGACATCTTCAAGAATGAAGAAATTAATACTATGATTTATACCATTGGTGCTGGCGTAGGAACAGAATTTAATGTTGATGATTCTAACTACGATAAAGTTATTATTATGACTGATGCAGATGATGATGGTGCACATATTCAAATCTTGCTTTTAACTTTCTTCTATCGCTACATGCGTCCAATGATTGAACAAGGCAAAGTGTACATTGCTTTACCTCCACTTTATCGTCTACAAAAAGGGCGCGGAAAAAATGTTGAAATTCAATATGCTTGGACAGATGAAGAACTGGCGGAAGACGAAAAGAAGATGGGCCGAGGATATTCTCTTCAAAGATTCAAAGGTTTGGGTGAAATGAACGCTGAACAACTTTGGCAAACTACGATGAATCCTGAATCTAGAATGTTAATCAGAGTAAAAATTGATGATGCAGCTCTTGCGGAACGTCGTGTTACTACTTTAATGGGTGACAAGGTTGCTGCAAGAAGAAAATGGATCGAAGAAAATGTTAAATTTAGAATGGGCGAAGATAGCTCCATTCTAGAATCCGAAGATGAATAATAAATAATAAAAGAAGGGTTTTAATTTAATGGCAATAATAGAACGTATTCGTGAAATGCCACTTGAGCAAGTTATGGGTGAACGTTTTGGACGATATTCAAAATATATTATTCAAGAACGTGCATTACCTGATATCCGTGATGGATTAAAACCTGTTCAACGTCGTATTCTTTATGCGATGTATCAAGATGGAAATACTTATGACAAACCATTTAAAAAAGCAGCTAAGGCCGTAGGTAACATTATGGGTAACTATCACCCACACGGTGATAGTTCTATTTATGGAGCACTAGTCCACTTATCGCAAGACTGGAAAATGCGTGAGCCCTTAGTTGAAATGCACGGTAATAATGGCTCAATGGACGGTGATGGTCCGGCAGCTATGCGTTATACGGAATCTCGTTTAAGCAAAATTTCTAATATGCTTTTACAAGATATCGATAAAGATACTGTCAATATGGTATTAAATTTCGATGATACGGAGTATGAACCTACCGTTTTACCGGCTCGTTTTCCTAATTTATTAGTTAATGGGTCAACAGGAATTTCTTCTGGATATGCTACAGAAATTCCACCTCATAATTTAGGTGAAGTTATTGATGCTACAATTTACTTATTAAAGCATCCTAATGCTTCACTTGAAGACTTAATGAATTATGTTAAAGGTCCTGATTTTCCAACTGGCGCCATTATTATGGGAACCAAAGGAATTAAAGAAGCCTATAAAACTGGTCGTGGCCGTATTCAAGTACGTGCCAAAACTAATATTCAAGACATTCGTGGTCATAGACAAGAAATTGTTGTTACAGAAATACCATTTGAAGTAAATAAATCTCTTTTAGTTAAAAAGATTGATGAAATTCGTTTAAATAAAGAAATTGATGGTATTGCTGAAGTCCGTGATGAAACTGACCGACATGGCTTATCAATTGTAATTGAACTTAAAAAAGATGCCGATTCTCAAAATATTCTAAATTATTTATTTAAAAATACTGATCTTCAAGTATCTTATAACTTCAATATGGTTGCTATAGACCATATGACACCGGTTCAAGTTGGTTTGAAGCGGATATTAGCATCTTACTTGGAACATGAAGAAGCAGTTGTAACTAAGCGAACTAAGTTTGACCTGAATAAGGCTGAAGCTAGATTAGAAATTATTCAAGGCTTAATTCATGCTATGGATATTTTGGATAAAGTAATTAAAACTATTCGTGCTTCTAAAAACAAATCTGATGCTAAAAAGAATTTGATTGCTAGCTATGACTTTACAGAAAATCAAGCAGAAGCTATTGTTTCTTTACAACTTTACAGATTAACTAACACTGATGTTGATGCATTAATTGCTGAACAAACCAAATTAAATAAATTAGCAGAAAAGTATCGCAAACTTTTATCCGATCGTAAGACTCTTGAAAAAGAGATTATCAAGGAACTATCTACAGTTAAAAAAGAATTTGATAATCCTCGCCGCACACAAATTTCAGAACAAAGTGCTAAAGTTGAAATTGATGAAAAAGCATTAGTAGCAGATGAAAAAGTACGTGTATTAATCAGTCGAGATGGTTATTTGAAGCGCTCATCAATTAGATCATATCAATCAACTGATGATGCCGATAATGGGTTACCTGATGGTGACAAGGTAATTTATGAAAACACTTTGTCTACATTAACTAATTTGTATCTGTTTACTAATCGAGGAAATGTGATTTATAGACCAGTTCATGAGTTAGTTGAAACTAAATGGAAAGAAACAGGACAACATCTTTCCCAAGAAATTGGCTTGAGCAGTGATGAGAAAATTATTCGTGTGTTTGCATTTGATGATTTAAATACTAACTCTAATTTCTTACTTGCAACCAATGATGGCTATATTAAACAATTAGAGTTAGCTAACTTACAACCAACTAGAACTTATAGATCTCGTGCAATGAGTGCTATAAATTTAAAATCAAACAACAGTTTACTAGTTGGTGTAGATCTAATTGCTCCAAATGCTGATAAAGAAATAACTTTATTTACCAATCGTGCATATGCAGTTAGATATAATATTAATGAGGTGCCATCTTCTGGAGCTAAAGCTGCTGGTGTTAAATCAGTCAACTTAAAAGATGATGATTACATTGTAGGTTATGTATTAGTAGATAATAAATATGTCGACTTAATTAAGGTCGGATTAATCACACAACGTGGTGCATATAAACAATTCGATCTCAATTTAGTTAATAAAGTTTCCAGAGCTAAACGTGGTGTTCTAGTTTTACGTGAGTTAAAAACTAAGCCACATAGAATTGTGGCAATAATGCCATATGCCCAAAATCATATATTAGATATTACTACTTCAAGTGATCGTCATATTGAAATTAAAACAAATGAACATCCTATGGGTGATCGTTATTCAAATGGTTCATTTGTAGTAGATACAACTACTGATGGTGTTCCTATAAGAATAGAAATGAGTCGACCAATTAGTAATTAATATTTTATAAGTATTTTTATATTTAATAAAAATAAAGGTAGTGTCAAGACGTATGTTTTGACACTATTTATTTTTGGATAGATAATTATTATGTTATGGGACACGGCTAATTATAAAAAGAAAGAAGATAATCATTATGCCTAAAACTGATACTATACTTTCAGCCAAATCCTTGCGTTATTTTTTACAATTAATTGATACTATGAATTATACTCAAGCTGCTCAAATTTTGGGTATAACTCAACCTGCACTAACCCAACAAGTTAAAAAATTAGAACATGCTATTGGTGCTCCATTATTTGGCCAAATGGGAAAGAAACTGTATTTAACTGAAGCAGGAAAAAAAATGGAATCTGCTGCAGTTGAATTACTTAATACTATTAATGGAGTTGTAAGTGATATCCAAGAATATACCCAAGCTGATAAAGGGCACATATCTATTGGTATCTTAAATACATTACAAGTAGATATATTTTACCGTTTTTTGCGCTACTTTAATCAAAAATATCCTGATGTAACTTTTACCGTTGATTGTTATGATCGTAAGGAGTTATGGCGTAGATTAGATACTAATATGATTGACATGGCGCTTATGTATTTGCCTGATAACACTAAAAAAGAGGAGACTAACTTACGTCATCAATATAATCATCAAACTATTTATGATGATCGTCTAGTTGTATTGACACATAAAACAACTGTTGAAGCTGGTAAAAGTTACCCCGTATCTCGTTTTTTAAATAGAAAATGGGTATCTTATCCTGATGATTTCTACTTAACACCATTAATGTATGAATATTTTGGAAAGAAACACAAGCCAAATATTCCAATTAAAATTGCTTCTACTGAAGAGCTTATTAAAATGTCTGAAGAAACAGATTATGATACATTTGTTACCGAATCATATTATGATGCACATCATAATGCTATAGATTTAACACCAGTTTACTTAGACGAAGAACATAAATTCCACATTTCATACGTCTACAGAAAAGGAAAATTAGAGATTCCTAGAATGCAAAATCTACTAAAAGAATGGGAAAAATTCTTGGATAAATACGTTAATTCTAGTAGACTATTAGAAGAAGTAAAACAAAAAGAAAATTAGAAAAAGGGGCAATTTATTTAATGGAAAAAGAATTTGTTTTCGGACACCAAAATCCAGATACTGATGCCATTGGTACTGCTATTGCATTTTCATACTTACAAAACAAATTAGGGTACAATACTGAAGCTGTTGCACTAGGTGAACCTAATGACGAAACTGCATATGCTCTTAAAAAATTTGGTTTTGAAGCACCACGTGTTATTAAAGAAGCTGCACCAGAAGTTGATTCAGTAATGTTAGTTGACCACAATGAACCACAACAAAGCGTATCAGACATTGATAAAGTTAAGGTTACTCATGTTGTGGATCACCACAGAATTATGAACTTTAATACTGCAGATCCTTTGTACTATCGTGCAGAACCTGTGGGTTGTACCTCAACTATTGTTTGGAAAATGTTTAATGAAAATGATATTGAAATTCCTGAAAAAATTGCTGGTATAATGCTTTCAGCTATTATTTCAGATACCTTGCTTCTTAAGTCACCAACAACTACTGATGATGATAAAGAAGCGGTTGAAGCTTTAGCAAAAATTGCAGGCGTAGATTACAAGGATTACGGTTTAGCAATGCTTAAAGCTGGTACTAACATTAATGATAAATCAGAAGAAGAATTAATTGACTTAGATGCTAAGAGCTTCGAATTAAATGGTCATAACGTCCGTGTTGCACAAATTAATGTTGTTGATTTGCCAGAAGCATTAGAACGTAAAGATGCATTCTTAAAAGCCATGGAGAAAGCATCAAATGACAATGATTATGACATGTTTATGCTTTTAATTACTAATATCCTTGACTCAGATTCTGAAGCTCTAGTTGTAGGTTCAGATGAAACTAAGTCATTCTTTGAAAAAGCATTTGATAAGAAACTTGATGATTCAGAAGTTAAGTTACCAGGAGTGGTATCACGTAAGAAGCAAGTTGTTCCACCACTTACTGATGCTTTTAATGCTTAATTATAATCAGCGAATAAGAAGTAGTGTAATTAAACTACTTCTTATTTTTGTTTTCTCCTAATATTAATTGAAATAAACAATATACACTTTATGTTAAAATTAAAAGGTTAATTATATATTTAGAAAAGAGATTATTAATGAATTACCCACAATTAAATTTAGATAAAGTAGATGGGCCTAAGGCGATCCTAAAAACTAGCTATGGTGACATTGAGATTCAATTATTTCCTGAACAAGCACCTATGACTGTCGAAAATTTTGTTCGTTTAGCACAAAAGGGATACTATGATGGAACAACATTTCATCGTGTAATTAGTGATTTTATGATTCAAGGTGGCGATCCCCAGGGCGATGGAACAGGTGGTACAAGTATCTGGAATCATCCTTTTGAAGATGAATTTTCACGCGAATTGTTCAACTTACGTGGAGCATTATCCATGGCAAATTCTGGTCCTAACACTAATGGAAGTCAATTTTTTATTGTTCAAAATAAAAATATGCCTAAGCGCTATATTAAACAAATGGAACCAGCTGGTTATCCTAAAGAAATAATTAACGCATATAAACAGGGTGGAACTCCATGGCTTGATGGACGTCACACAGTTTTCGGTCAAGTAATTTCTGGCATGGATATCGTTGATAAAATTGCTAAAGCTAAGAAAAATAAATTAGATAAGCCGCTTGAAGACATTAAAATCGATAGTATAAAGATTAATAAATCTATTTTTAATGATTAAAGTATAAAAAATAGCTGTTGACTTCTTAATCAACAGCTATTTTATTTTGAATCCATTTCTTTTAAAAGAACAATTAAGGACTTACAAATCCGTTCAGCCTTAACAGTAGGTAACTTGCGTAATTCATTTGTAACTTTTTGAACAAAAATTGGCGTATTATTAGTAGGATTTTCAGATCTAATCTTTTTAACTCGATAAGCGTTATTAACAATATCAGGAGTAGTAGTATTCAAAGCACGTGCAATTGAATCAAGCTTCTGAATACTAATATTTTGATCCTTAGTCCTTTCCAAACGTGAAATAAAGTTCACAGATAAATCACTTAATTCAGCTAGATCTTCTTGCGTAAGTTTTGTTCACGTCTTCTACGAGAAATCTCTTCTCCTAAATTAATATTCACAAAGCATTCGATCCTTTCAAAGTACTTATATTCTTATAATTATAGACTATAAAACATTTTAGGTAAAATGAATAAACTATTTTAATATTATAAACTTGCCATTATATTAAATATTAATATTATTTTATTTTATATACTTATGAAGTGTGATTTACCAGTCTTGTATGCAATTCTACCTCAAAAAATTAAATAATTTGACTATTTATCAAAAAATGATACTAAAACTTTATAAAAATAAAATTAACTATATTTTTTTATAAAGTTTATAATAAATTTGATTGTATATTTTATAAAGATTGGGGATTGAAATGAGTTTAAAAGACATTATTAATAGCAATCGGCCTTCAGAATCACGTCAGTTAGCCTGTGCTTTAACTTTTTGTGGAGGCTTCATTGATGCTTACACATATATTCAAAGGGGGCACACACTGTCTGCTGGACAAACAGGAAATGTTATATTCTTTAGTTCGGCATTAGCAGATCATAATATACCCGGCATGATTAATAGAGCTAGTACATTTATTGCTTTTTCTTTAGGATTACTATTAGTAGGCTTATTTCATAAATATGTAAAAAGTCATTATTGGCGAGTATTCTGTTTATTTCCCATTTTAGTAATTTGCATTGTAGTTGGTTTTTTGCCCAAAAGTGTACCCAATTATTATATTGTTCCAGCAATTGCTTTTGGTTTAGCAGTTCAAAATGCATCTTTTAGTAAAATTGAAGGAATGGGATACAATAATGTTTTTACAACTGGTAATTTAAAAAAATCTGTAGTTGCATGGAGTGCATTTTTCTTTGGGGAAGATAAAAGTAAATATACTGCTGCAGTAAACTATATGATGCTAGTTATTTCATTTGGACTCGGAGCAATTGTATCAGCATTGCTACAAAAAATTTGGGTATTAAAAACTATTTGGATTGCAGTCATATTTTTAGCAATAATTAATTGTATTTATATTATTGCAATAAGAAAACATAAAAAGTTAGACTTATCCGGAAAAAATGATGCTTAAATAAATTCATATTAATCCTAGAACTATTATTTAAATTCTAGGATTTTATTTTTTCTAAATTAAGAAAAAGAGAATAGGTAAAGGTTAACAAATTATTTCTAAATACATCTGCGCATAATTTGTATTATGTAAAGTAAAATGATAAAAATCAACAATAGATGAAATACCTTTAAAATTAGCCCGCAGATTTTGAGCTTTTATTATTTTGATTAATTATGTTTTTAGTTTAAAGATTTACATTCTTAACTTATTCTATTTCGGTTGTTTAACTTTAGCTAGTTGTACTTCCATATTATCTTTATTGTCTTTTAGTTTAAAAATTAAATGCTGAGATCGCAATTCTATGATCAAGTCCATTTATTTTGATCAACAACTACTAATCAATTTAGGCTAACTCTATTTTGATTTTATATTTAGTTAAAGTAACTAATTCTGGTAATGAATAATTGTATGTAAAAGCATCTGAAATCGTCGATCCATAAATCCATCAAATTCTAATAATTAGGACTTATTCAGATACTTATTTGTAAAATAGCATTTTATAAATACTACGGCAATATGCTTTTTAGCAAGCAATAATTGATGCTTGACGGCTGATTTTAAACATACATTTTGAAGACCTTATGCATTAACTAACTTGCATAATAGAGAACTCTGAATTTGCTGATTAAATTATTATTGATATTAAGGGCTCAAATGAAATTTAGTGATATTCCATCATTCAAGCAAACTCAGCAAAACACATAATTTTACTGAATATTTTTATTGTTGCTTTCTATAAAATTATTATTTTAATGCTAGCTAGATGAACCTCTCTCGAAAATCATTGAATTTTCGGCTTTTTAGTATCTAGATATTTTTTAGCTTAAACTATTTATATCTAATTATTTATCTGACACATTCAAGCCAAATTTTCTTTTCAATTAACTTTTATAACCTTACAATCCATTTTTAGCATACATTTGTTCGTGTGTTTAATATTCCTTCCCTGCTATTTGTACTTATCGGCTTATATCCTCCAAAATTTTATTATATTCTTAACCTATTTAGCTGATTACTTATAGCAATGATCTCAAACCGGTATTTTTTATTCTTTAAATTTAAAGATCACCAAATAAAATGCTTCTTAATGCAAAAAGCACAGTATTTTAGTTGATATAGCCTATATATTTTAGTTTTATAACACATAATTTGCTAGTTTTGACGTTATATTTAACTAAATCTCCCCTCCTCTATGACTAGGGAGCAGGAAAGTAGCCAATAAAAAGAGCTCAAAACTCCTACAAACAAAGTTTCAAGCCTAATTTCTAATCCAGTTATATATCTTCAATTTTAATAAGACTGGTTATTTCATGCACATCGGCATTATTTAATGCCTGTATCAGGCCATTATTAGTTAGAGGATAAACAACGATACATTGACCATGATTTGCTGCATAACACTGTAAAAATAAGCGTGTACTACGCCCATTACCTTCTCTAAAAGGGTACATATAATTTAGTAAATCCATCAATTGAGCATAATCTTCAGCATCTAGTTTCTTCTTTTTCCTTTGTGTAGTTAATACATGATCAACATCTTCTTCAGCATAGTTAAAGTGATTGCAATCAAAAAACTGTATTGCCTTTATAGAAATTACCTTGTCGATACTCGCCTGCTCAATCATATAATGGCGTAAATAAAAACTCATTTATTTTAGCAAATGCACTGATATTTTTGACTTTAACTCCTCGCTTTAAAAGAAATAGCTCTCTTTGCGCGGTGATTTCGAATTCTTTTTTAGCGAGTTCCTGTGCATCCCTATAGATGATTATTCTGCACCACAAAGCGAACTTGTTTATACAAAACCAAATCAGATATTTTAACTCCTTGAATTATTTGCTCTTGATCGTCTATCTTTAATTCTTCATCGCTCATTCTTCTGCACTTTCTTTACTTATAGATTAATTAAAGACACTTATGCGTAATAACACAAGTGTCTTTATTGGTTTATATCTTAACTAAATATCCAGCCCAGAATAAACATGTAGACAACCAGCCAAATTACCACTAGGGCAAACGAAATAGCAATGACAGCTGCTTGAGGCATCTTAGATCTAGTAGATATAATTTTGTAGAAAAACATTGCCGAAACTACACCCACTATGCTTGAAGCAATGTTGTAAATATAATCGACTTTAAAAGCAACTATTAAGAGAAACAGTAGACAAATCACACCCCATGCAATTCCTGTCCATTTTGTAGAAATTAAGCGACCGTATCTAACCAAAATAAATATTACTAGAGCAATAATAATTGCTTGTACCCAGATAGGGACTAATGGACCGTAGCTTTCCATAATATACTTCTCCTTATATTTCCTATTCCTTTACCAAATGAATTTCACGATCAAACAACTTGTGCATCCCTTCATTGAAGTTGTGTGCGATAAAGACAATCGTTGCCTTACTATTAACCAAATTCTTCAATATATCCATTGTAGCATTCTGATCAATGGCACTAGTACCTTCATCAATCAGAATAATGTCACTGTCATGCACTTTAGCTTTAGCTAAAACAATCTTCTGTCTTTGACCACCTGAGATATTTAACTTATCCAAATCTAACTTTTCATTTAAACCATCCTTGAATTTATCAATATCTGTATCAAAATTAACTTCTTTAACCGCGGCTTTAACTTTGCTATCAAGCTGATCGTTAAACATTGTAATATTATCTTCAATTGTGGCTGGGAAAACTACTGGATCTTGTGGTATATAACCAATCTTACTTAAATCAGGAGTAATCTCATTACCATTCTGATCTTTATAAACTACATTACCTTCACTAGGCTTCAATTCTCCCAGAATCAATTTAAACAATGTAGATTTACCAGCACCTGAATCACCGGTTAATAAAATCTTTTCACCTTGCTTAATTTGCAAGTCTGGGAAAGCTAAGCTCTCACCATTTGGAAACTGCAATTTAAGATTATGAGTTTCAATTGAAGCAGGTACAACGCCTTGCTTTTCTTTTGGTACCATAACACTACTTGCTGACTGATCAACTTCTTCAATCAATTTAGTCGTACCTTTCATTGCACCACGACCAGATGTAACCAAATTAATACCTTGATTAAGGTAAAAGCGGAAGTTTCCTACAATTATTAAAGCACCAATAGTTATAGTACCTTGTTTAACCAAAACTCCAGCTAGAATGAATAGTATTAAGCCGAACAATGCTGAAACGATCCCATTAACAGCTTCAAGCAATTTAATATAGCTAGTTTGCTCGACGTTGGCATCTTCTAATTTCTTTGAAGCATTTGCAGTAACTGAGAATAACTTAGCACCAGCCAAAAATTGTCTAATCTGTTCTAAGCCTGATAACCAATCATTTAATGTATCTAGATAAACTTGATTACTATCAGAGATCATTTGATTGGCTTTTTGTAATGGTTTTTCTGTTAATCTAGGTAGAAGCAATGATACAGCTACCATTATGCAAATCACGATTAATAACTGCCAACTTAACAGAATCAAATAAATTAATACACTAATAATCAAGACGGTACCATAAATCACACCGAATAAATTGTCAAAGTAATTTTCATTAATAAGTGTTAGATCATTAGTTAATCGGTTTTGCATATCTGCAACAGAATGTTGCTTTTGATCATCATAATAGTGCTTAACTATCTTAGCTCTAACTTGTTGATTTAGATCTTGTTGTAAATAATTATCAGTATTTTGCACTATTGGTATTAGGAAGTTCAAAATAAGCATGATGAAAAAGCATATAATAGCTAGCAAGATAAAATCATGCCAATTTCTTGCCAGTAGGATATTTGTTAAGGTTTGAGTCAAGTAGGTACTAAAAATAGCCATAGCAGGTACTACTATTGATCCTAAGACAAATAAAGCAAATCTAAAGGGATGAATATAAACAAATTGCTTTAAATTCATTTTTCTGCTGCTCCTTTCTTACTCTTCAATTGAATTATCTGATCAAATTTTGCCTGTAATTCTGGGGTAAAGTTATGTGCAATTAATAAGATTGTTTGGTCTGTTTGAAGGAGTTTATCAATAATTTCTTCAGTTGTAGTTTGGTCAATAGCACTAGTTACCTCGTCCATTAAGACAAATGGCTGTTCATGAATTTCACTTCTAGCTAGTACGACCTTTTGTCTTTGACCACCTGATAGATTCTCTTTCTTTAAATCTATTTCAGTATCAATTCCCGCTGGCATTTTAGCTAAATCAGGCCGTAATTGAACTGACTGAGTAACTTCAGCTATCTTGTTTGTCAGTTTATCATTAAACATCACGATATTATCTTTAATACTTGCAGGAAAGACAACTGGATCTTGAGGTAAGTATCCAACTTTTGCTTTATCCAAAGAAATAGCTTGACCGTTCTGATCAAAGAAAGTTATCTGCCCAGCTTCAGGCTTAAGCTTACCTAGCAACATCCTAAACAAAGAAGATTTACCTGTACCTGAGTCACCAACCAATAGAACTTTTTGCCCTTTCTTGATTGTAAAGTCAGGGTAAGAAATCTCTTCTCCTTCTTTATACTTGGCTTTTAACCCAGATACAGCAACACCATAGGCATCTGTTTTCTTAGAAATACCTTTGGCTTTACGTAACTCAGCGGTTTGTTCACGTAATGCCTTAGTTGACTTCACCTTGGTTAAAGCATTGGTGATATCCCAAATACCTGAGAAAATAGTAAAAGCAAAACTGCTAGCAACCGCAAAATCACCAAATGAAATAATATGCATCAAGAATAATATACCAGCCACGACTGACATCCCTATTTGTGATAAAGCATTACCCAATCCATTGATAATTTCAGAAATTGCCCGGTATTTATAGTTTTGCTTATTTGCCTTAACATAATTGCCACTAACTTTCTGCATTTGTCTAGCTAATCTGCCATAAGCAGTATAACGACGTAATTCTTGGAGACCACCCAACCAATGTTCAATCGCATTCAGCAATTTACTGTGCTCTTGGTTTACCTTATCCATTGTTATAGAGGTCTTTTTCTCCATTATCTTAGGTAAAGATAAAGTAATAGCGGCTAAGATTGCTGTAGTTACAATCAAAATCCAGTTCATGCTTATCAACAAAGCAATTGCAATGGTAATTTCCAAGATACCACTTAAAATAGTGACCCAAGTGGCTGCATAGTTTGTTGTAAGTAACTTAAGATTGGCAGTTAGTTCATTCTGCATATCAGCAAGCTTAGCATCCCCTTCACCATAGTAATGGTGCATAATGTCTTTCCTAATCATATGTAAATAATCTTGCGTTTGTCTGGTAAAAACCACAGTTGCAATTGGCAGAAGCAAGGCAGTAATAATTTCTAGTCCTGCTTGAATAAATTGCCAATAAATATATGTATCTAGTTTTCCTGCAGTAATTCCGTTTAAAGCATATTTAAGAAAGTACTGCGAAAAACTACCAGAAAATGCATATAACACGTAAAGCGTAATGATTAAGATTGAACGCGGTATATTACTTTTAAAAAGCTCTCTTATTGTCATAGGCTTTTCCTCCAAGTAGTCCTTTTAAAATACTTAAATTTTTATTTATATTTTAATATTACCCCCCTATTTTTAATTTACAATCTATTTTTACTATGTGGTCATTTTTTCTAACTAAGATGCAATTGTTTGATACTAAGAGCAGCTCATGCTATAATATGGTCAATTTTTAAATAGGAGATGTATTCTAAGTGTTTACTCATAAAAACTTAGGTTTAAGCTTACGGTTAAATTACTTTCTTTTAACCGTTAAGCGCTACTTACAGCTCAACCCCAAATTCTGAAAGTTTGGGGTTTGTTAACTACAATTGAATAGATAACTTTTCCCTGACTTTCAGAAATACTTGCTTTGTCACAGTATTATTAAAGGAACGGGAAAATGTTTAAAATTAAAGATCATAATGTAAATTTACTGTTAATTGGACGCATAGCTACTAATGTCGCAGACTCGTTGTTCTACATAACTATTTTGTGGTACTTTAAGACTGTTTTTCATTCACCAATGATCCTATCGTTAGTCTTCATTGCAGATTCAACTATCGACATGTGTGCGTTCATATTTGGACCATTGATTGATAGAATATACATTAAAAATCTGCTTAAATACGTAACATTAGGTCAAGTTGCTTTAAGTATAATTGCTACAATCTTGTTTTATTTTAAAAACTTAGAGCAATTAATACTTGTTCTGTTGCTACTAACGTATGTACTATCTACTATTGGATCAACATTAATTTATCCAGCTGAAGAAAAAATCTTGCCAGCTATAATCAACAAAGATAAATTAACTAAGGTTAATGGTTTATTTCAGTTAACCTATCGCATTTTAGATTTATTTCTTGACGCATTAGCAACAGTAATAGTAACTTGCTTTTCATTAAATACGGCAATGATCATTAGTACATTTGTTTTTGCTATTGCTATTGGCTTTTATGCTAAGTTATATCTACCAAGAAATTTAATGTTATCTGAAAAAAATAATGATTACTTCACCGGTAAGTATTTACAAGATTTACTTAAAGGCTGGCATGTACTAAAAGATGAGGGTCAAATCTTGCTTTTAATCATCCCTCTTGCGGTAACTAATTTGTTTTATGGTATTGCTTCAATAGGGATGCCATATTTTGCCAGTCAATATTTGACCAAATCTGCAATTAGCTATGGTGGATTGGAATTCTTCTCTTCCATTGGCGGTTTATTAGGAAGCATAGCTATTACCAAAGTAAGTACCTTAAAATATAAATTGGAACATCTGGTTGTCATCTGTTTAGGTTTAGCTGGAATTTCTGTAGTTCTAGAAGCCCTTGCTGCTACCTGCATACCCTGGTTAATACTTGTCTTTGCATTAAGTAATGCTTTTTGGCTTAGTATCATGAATATTAACTTTGAAGTTATAATTCAAGAAAGCTTCAGTCCACACATACTTGGTAGAATCGAGACAATTAACAGCAGTATTATTAACTGTATGATTCCTATAGGATCTTTTTTGGGTGGGATAATCGTACAGAGATTTAATGGTAGTCTTGCCATACTATTACAAGGCATTGCAGAAATTACCACTGCAATGTTCTACTTACTTGTTTTTAATAAAAAATAAATTAAGAAGGGATGCTTACTATTAATTTTAGTAGGCATCCCTTTTACTATCTAATATTAAATTTTTGATAATAACCTGCATTTTCAAAAGCATAAGGCTTATCAGTACTTTTAAATATACTCGCCGGCAATGAAAATGGGCGTCGTGAAAGTCTTCTTCAATTACAGGCTATCACTCAACATCAGTTAGAATATTTAATGAATACTTTCGAATAATGCATCCCTCATACTAGGAAAAATTACGTTCAAAGTTGTAAACGTCTTTAATGAACTTATCTACTATCGTTAATTCATTCTCAGAGTATTTTTCCATAAAGTATTGCGATATTCTTTGATTAATCTGCTCATGCATCTTGTCATGAACAATCGCGATCTCTTTACCTGAATCTAAAAGATGATAGTATATCTTCTTACGATCGCCTTGCTTTTGCAGAGAAGATATTAAATCATACTGCATTAGTTTTTTAGCTGCTCTAGTAATTCCACCGCGAGTGACTTGAAGCTGTTCAGACAATTCTATTCCTGTTTTATCGTCACTTTCTAAGCTAGACAATATATGTAAGGCAATAATAGACAGGCTAGGAACAATGTCACGCAAACTTTCATCTGATAAATGCTCTTCGATCCAGAGCTGCTCCTTAGATCCATGACGTCCTTCATTCTCTGCTTTAATATCTTCAATCGTCTTGTAGATATTATCTATAGTAGTATTTTTGTTCATATTGACTTTCTCCATAATAACTTAAGTCAATTATATACTACCAATTTAGAATTCTTTAGCCTTTTTCTCTGCTTCGTTCATTGCAGCATTAACAATATCGTCACGTTTAGTTGGATCAGCATCTACTCCTTCAATATAAACACTATTTATGTTATCAATACCATAAAATTTCATAGTATTGTCTAAATATATACTACCTAAATCTGGTAAAGTTGGTTTAATACCCTCACCATGATACAAACCACCTGCAGCTTGAATATGCATTTCCTTTTTGCCTTTCAATAAACCTACGGCTCCCTTTTCTGTATACTTGAAGGTCTTGTGTGCAACAGCAGTTAAATCCAAGTATTGCTTTAATTCTGCTGGTAAGAAGTGATTGTACATTGGATTAATGAAGATGTACTTATCATCACTTCATAAACTCATCAAGCCATTCTGCATGACGATTTAAAAGGTTCTTTTCTTCATTGGTCATTGGCTCATTAAATTTTGCTTGCGCCAAGCTTCCATTGTCACATCGTTTAATGGTGGAACGCCTTCGCCTGCATAAAGATCACGGATAATAACCTCATCATTATGATGTGTTTACTTATATATATCAATAAATTTCTTGCCTACCATAAGTGACAAACTCTTACTAGTATGTGGATGTGCTTTGATTACTAATAGTTTACTCATTATTATCATTCTCCTTTTTGTTGCTTATCAACCATTTGTAAATATTATATGCTAATTTCGTTGCTTGTTAACAATAAAGATAGATTTTTATTTTGAAATTCTATAAGAAATACACAGCTTATGTATCAATAATATTTCAAATGTTTCTATCTCATTAACACTTCGTTAACATTTAATCTCCAGCATTGTCTTTTTCTTATTATATCTGTATTCTATAAAGTATAGATTTTATATAAAGTGAGAGATATAGTTATTAACTCTCTCCACCAATTATGGAGGAATTAATTTGTTTAAAAAGAAAACTATTATCAAATTGGCATGTACAACAATGCTACTAAACTCAGGAATAGCTCTTATGCCACGCGTAATCTCAACTAGTCAAACAGTTCAGGCTTCATCAACCTCTGTTGCTGCCAAAGTATTAGGAATAGATGTTGCTAGCTACCAAAGTGCAGATTTAACCGCTCACGCTAAAGCGGGTTCACAATTCGCTATCGTAAAAGTTAGTGAAGGTACCAGCTATCGCAATCCTAAAGGAGCTAGCCAAATTAAATCAGCAATTGCCAATGATATGATGCCAATGGGGTATCATTTCGCTACATTTAGTTCTAATGCATCCACAGCCAAGAAAGAAGCACAATATGCTATCTCTTCCGCACAAGCATTAGGTTTACCTAAAGGCTCGTATCTTGCTTGTGACTATGAAACTGGACAAGGTAATATTATCACCAATGGTAAAACAGTAACTGCTAAAGCAATTATCGCCTTCATGGATCAAATTAAGGCAGCTGGCTACCAACCTCTTCTTTATGCTAGTTCATCAGTCCTTCAAAATAATATCGATACCCCATCCGTTGTTAAAAAGTATCCTAACTCTTTGTGGGTCGCAGCTTATGCTATTTCTGGTAGGGTTGATAAACCTAACTTTAAGTATTTTCCATCCATGGATGGTGTAGCAATTTGGCAATTTACCGATAATTGGAAAGGTATGTCAACTGATGGTAATATTACCATCTTACCACTTTCCATCTCTGGCTCTGCCGTTTCTCAAGCTCCTACTAATTCAAATGTTGAACATACTGGTACAGTAATGTACAAGTCATATGTTTATGATTCTAGTGGTAACCGTACGGGCGAAAGTTATAAAGCATACACATCAATTAAATATTATGGTAATAAAACTAAATTAAACGGTAAGTCTGTAATTAGGATTGGTGAAAATAAGTATGTTATGGCAAGTAATGTTTTAGGGAATGCACGTACTTTTAAACAAGATGCTGATGTTTATAGAAACGATGGCACAATTAACCCTGAATGGAAGACATACAAACAAGGCTCACCAGTTAAAACTTATGGTCCCAAGCATTCAATTAACAATGAATCTTATTATCGAGTAGGTAAAAATGCCTATGTAAAAGCTAATAGTTTTAAATAATAGATTATAAAAAGCGCTACGTTAAATAGCGCTTTTTATATGCTTTTATATCGTGATAAAATTAATTGAACTAAATAATAATGGAGAATAATACTATGAAATTACTAAAAAAATTAACGCTAATTTTAAGTCTTAGTGCAGTAATGATTACCTTATCTTCTTGTAGTAACATAGCTAATTGGGAATTATCAATGCGTTCCAAAATTGGAGCGTTACCATTAACAGTATCAACTTATGATTCTAACGGTCAAAAGATCGATCAAATTAAGGCTAAATCAGTCGATATTCATACTGATAAAAAGATGTCCCAAAAAGACGACAAAGGTAATGAAGGCTCTAGTGTTATCGATGTAGATTATGGTAACAATAGAATGATTCATGTAGGTTCTACCTTAATTGCATATGAAGGCATAAAAAACTATATTGATACTTATAATAAGCATACCAATATTAATGACCAAAATCATTCCATACCACTGTTGAATACAATGTATCAAAATTTTAAAAATGCTTGGAGTGGTGATTCCAAGGTAGTAATGATTAGAAGTCAGCTTGGTATGCCTGTTGCAGTATTTACCGGTAGAAATGTTTCTATTCATAAAAGTGATATGAAAAATGCTACGCAATTTGTGATAGATGGTCATAGATTATTTGTTTATCGTGCAGACTATACAATATATCCTATTGCCAGTTTAAAAAATTAATATAACCAAAAAAGTGTCCCAATCATGAGACACTTTTTAATTTAGTTTATTTAAAAAAACTAGAGCTTCTTCCCTATCTTTAAAATGATAAACTTTCACATCGGGATGCATAGCTAACATATTCATAATTTTAGGCTTTTGCCTTTGGGGAAATACTCTAATATAATCCATAAAAGCTTTATCTTCATGTTTTTCAATCCATGGCATATCAGGGCGTTTCTTTCCTCGTCTTTGACGAACACCTTTCAAACAGGCATGTACATCATAATCTAAAAAGAACACAGTATCACATGCACTGAGTCTTTCATCAAACATATACTTACTATAATTACCATCCATTATCCAAGTATCAGTTTGCATTTTAGATTTTAATCGGGAAGTAAATTCTTCTGGTGATACAGTAGTTTTATCAGATTTCCAAAATAATTGATCTAAATATACAATTGGCAAATTAGTCTTTTTTTGAAGTCTTCTTGAAAAGGTGCTTTTCCCGGCTCCCGGAGAGCCAATAACCATAACCTTTTTCATTTTATTCTTTAATTAAAGTATTAAAGGCCTCATTAGTAGCCACAATATCATTCATTAATTGGTTAACCCAATCATTGAGTTTATCATTATCGTAATTTTCTAATCCACCTTCAGTATCACCAATATCAGCAATCCCATTATTAAAATCTACTAACTCGGTAATTAAAGCTTCAGCAAAACTTTGAGTTGCTCCTGCAAAATTATCAGCAAAATTATTAACATCCCCATAGGCATCAGTGATATCAGTAAATGTATCTACCATTTTACCAAAAGTATCACTTAAATTATTAACATCTTCTTGAGTAGGGACTGTTAATTCCTCTTCATTTCTTAATTGTTCGTCCAAACGAACACCAATATCATTTAATACTAAGTGTCCATCATACAAACGATTTAATAATTTAATTCCACTAGGATTTTTTGCTTGAAAATTTACATCAATTTCTTCCATAAACGTACCTCGTAATAATATATTCTTAATTTATTGTACAATTTTTATTAGTAAATTACGATAAACATACTAATATCTTATACAATATTATTAAATTTCAATAAATTGTTATTTTTATCTTGATCGTTACTAAAAAACAGATTAAAATAAAAAGTTGAAAGGTAATGTTGTACCATACAAACAGCATATATTTATCTTTGCTGATTAATCTGCTTTATGTAGATTATCCGGATTGAAAATAGACAATCAAAGTTACTATAACTGAAATGCTATAAAGCGTTGCTAGTATCTCAGTTATAGTAACATGATTTTTCTAGGTTTTATTTCCTAATAAATTGTATTTTATGATAATTACTATAGATATTGTTGTTAATATGAGGCGTTAAGAAATTTAATTTAGGTCATTTATCACCTATCTAACAAGATAGGTGATTTTTTGATTGTATTAATCTGGAAATGTAAATAATATCTAAAAGGAGTCATATATGGAGACAGCTAAATACCTAGAATTAATCGATATCGAGCTGAAAAATATGCCAGATTATGTTAAGCAATATAACCTAGGCACTCATCATTCATTAGCTACTACGTATCAATATTTAACAGAAATACGCCGTTTTTTTAATTGGTTACGTGCAGAAGGAATATCTACTGCTGCAGATAATCGAAATATTTCCACGACTACATTAGAAAATTTACGGCGTAATGATATTATGTTGTATATTGATCACCTAGGCCACACTAAGAATAAACAAGGTCGTTTAAATTCACCTACAACAATTAATAGATCAATTAATGCCTTAAGATCATTATTTAAGTTTTTAACTATTACGGCCGACAATAATAATGGGATGCCTTACTTTGACAGAAATGTAATGCTTAAAATTAACTCATTAAATGATACTCAGACTTTGAATTATCGTGCTCACGTACTCGAATCTCATATGTACACAGGAGATCTAAAATTTAAGTTTTTAGAATTTATAGATCATGATTATGAAAATAAATGTAATAAGCATGCCAAACCTGGATTCAAAAGAAACAAAGAAAGAGATATGGCTATTATTGCATTAATATTAGGAACCGGTATTCGTGTATCTGAATGTGCTGGCGTCGATCTACAAGATTTGAATCTAAAAGAAGCCGTCTTAGATGTTACTCGTAAAGGTGGACAAAAAGATAGTGTCCCAATTGCAGAATGGACATTAAGCTATATTAAGCAATATAAAGATATCCGGACTGATCGTTATATGGCTGATCAAAAACAGACTGCATTTTTTCTCACTAGATGGCATAATCAAACTCGAAGAATAACTGCGAATGCTATTGAAAAAATGGTTAATAAATATTCCGCTTCTTTTGGGCATCCCTTAACCCCACATAAATTAAGACATACGCTTGCTTCAGAATTATATGAAGTTACAAAAGATCAAGTTTTAGTTGCACAACAACTTGGACAAAAAGGCACTACTGCTACCGACTTATATACACATGTCGATCAAAGAAAACAACGTGATGCCTTAAACCAAATTTCAAATAGCCATAATGAAAATCGTAAATAGTAATCCATATTTATACATAAAAAAGAAGCTATAGTACTAGCTTCTTTTTTTATGTATTTATTTTGAAAAATCTAATTTATCTATATCTATCATCCATGCAATAGCAATAGACTTTTCACCCAAGTGTGTAGCAATAACTGGACTAAATTCTGCTATATCAACCGGTTTATTTGGGAAGTTTTCATTAATGAATTGTTTTATTTCTTCAGCTTGCTTATGATCATTAGAATGGAACACGAATAGACGTAATTTATCCCTATATGGTAATTCTGCCGTCTTCTCAAGTGCTAACTTCTCAACTTTAGATACTGCTCGTTTCATTGATCTAATCTTGTCAAATGCAACAATCTTACCTTCATCATTGAAAGTCAAAATTGGTTTAATTTGTAACATAGTACCTATAAAAGCACTAGCATTACTTAATCGTCCTCCACGACTAAGGTTTTTTAGATCGTCTACTACAAAAGTTCTTGTATAGTATCACGAATTTTATCTAAATTGTTAATAATTGCTTCTGGTTCTAATCCCTTCTTGATCATCTTAGCTGCAGCTAGTACCAAATATCCTTGTAGTTTAACTGTCATCTTAGAATCATATGGATATAAATTATATTCTGGATTATTATGTGCCATATTTACCAAGTTTTGGTAGAAACCAGAAATACCGCTAGATAAGGTAATAGCGATAATTGCTTCATACCCTTCATCATGAAGTTTATTAAATAGTTCTAGCATTTGACCCATGCTAGGTTGTGAAGTTTTAGGAAAAGCAGCACCTTGTCTTTGCATTTCAAAAAGTTGCTCAGACGTAATATTAACGCCTTCCAAATATTCTTTATCTCCAACAATAACGGGGATTGGAACTACATTAATATTATTGTCTTTTACTTCTTGTTCAGTTAAGACACTAGTACTATCAGTGACTAATGCGATTTTCAATTTATTAATCCTTCCCATTTATCAAGTTTATATATAGAAGAATTATAGCATAAAATCATTTGCTGTATGCTATAATTCTATCTTCCAAGGGATGCAGAATTATGTGCGATCTCTGTCAATTGTCTAATGAATACTGATTTAGCATCTTGATCGAGACACATAAATAACAAGTTTTCAATCTGTTTAAGTGATTGCTTTAGAATTTGAGCTTTTTGTAATCCATCTGAATTTAGATTAATAATTTTGCTCGAATCTTTTTCAGAACGAATCACTTTTATAAGAGATTGGGTCTTTTTTTGTTGGAGTTGTCGACTTAAGGTAGAAAGTGAAATGTTAAGGGCATCTGCCAACTTCCCCATTGCTAAAGGCTCATTGTTGGTTTCATCAAAAAATAAAAGGATTCTAGTTTGTGAGATATTTAAGCCACATTCGTAATTTATTTCCTTTTTGATTTGCTCTGCAATCGTGCTAAAAAATAATACATCCATATACGTTTCCTTTTCCAAAAAGTAGATTAAACTATATTTGTATTTTATCATTTAATAAGGTATTTGATAATAGCATTCAATAATTAAGTTGATTGCTATATTTTATCTATTAAATAAAGAAATGATTGCTAAATTTAAAAAATTAATAGTAACAACGATGCATTTAAAGTAAAAAAATACAATTGATTTTAGAATATACAAAAATATTGTTATAATATTAAACGTATTTTGAGGTGATATACATGGCATTTGACGGATTATTTATCCATAGTTTACTACAAGATTTGACCCCTACATTAGTAGATGGTCGATTATCAAAAATTTACCAACCATTTGAACAAGATCTAATATTAACTTTTAGAAAAAATAGAAAGAATTATCAATTATTAATTTCAGCCAACGCTCAATATCCTAGAATGTATTTAACTGAGCAGACTATTGCTAATCCAGACAAAGCACCTATTTTTGTTATGGTTTTAAGAAAGTATTTGGAAGGTTCAGTCTTACAATCTATTGAACAAATTGGTGTGAACCGAATTATAAACCTTCATTTCAGTAATCGAAACGAATTAGGTGATCAAGTAAAATTAGTATTATCCGTTGAATTAATGGGACGACATAGTAATGTAATTCTCTATGATCAACAGAATGGTCATATTATTGATCTATTGAAGCGAATAAATCCTGATGAAAATAGAGCTCGTATTTTATTACCTAAGGCAAAATATGAGCTTCCCCCTCTTAAACCTGGTATAAATGGTTTAGTAGTAACTGAAAATCAATTTAAAAAGTTAAGCAATGAAAAAAGCATTCCAGATTTAGTGAAATCAATGGATGGTTTAGACAGAGACGATCGTGAAGAATTAACTGGTTATCTTGAAGATGATTTTAGCTATTCTTCATTTAAGACTTTCTTTGATCAGTTTAATAATCCAAGAGCTTTCGTTTTAAAAACTCCAAGAAATAAACGTAAGATTTTCTGTTATCTTCCCTATCATTTAGATTTAGAGAAAGAAAATTCTAATCCTGATTTAAATAAAGGTTTAGATGAATTTTATGAATACCAAGCAACACGTGATTGGGTTAAACAACGTGCTAGTCAGGTTGAACGTGTCGTCAAAAACGAACAGAACAAACTAAGTAAGAAGATTAAGAAATTAGAAAAGCAATTAAACTTAGCAGAAAATTCTGAGGGCTATCGTATCAAGGGTGAAATATTAAATGCTAATTTAGGACAAGTAAAACCAGGAATGACTGAGGTTTCCTTACCTAACTATTATGAAAATAATAAACCTATAAGCATTAAACTTGATCCAGCTTTATCTCCGGCTCGAAATGCACAAAAATATTTCACTCGCTATAAAAAATTACGTGATTCTATCAAACACGTTAACGAACAAATTAAAATCGCTAAAGAAAATCTTCGCTATTTTGATTCTATCCAAACAGCTATTGATAATGCTGATCCACAAGATATTGATCAAATAACTGACGAATTGATTAATCAAGGTTATATTAGAAAGCAACAAAAAAATAGACGTAAGAAGAAAATTACTGAACGCAATCTAAATGAATTCCAGCTTTCTTCTGGAAAACATGTCTTAGTGGGTAAAAATAATTACCAAAATGACTGGCTTACTCTAAAAAAAGCTAATAAATTAGATTATTGGTTCCACGTTAAAAATATGCCTGGTTCACATGTTATTTTGCGAGATGATCAACCTACCGATCAAGATATTAAAGAAGCTGCAGAGATTGCTGCATTTTTCTCTAAAGCCAAAAATTCTGCCCACGTTCAAGTTGACTACGTTCAAGATAAGCGTGTAAAGAAGCCTAATGGGGCTAAGCCAGGATTCGTAATTTACACAGGACAGAATTCAATCGAAGTTACACCTAAAGAAGACGAAATTATGGCTAAAAAAATCAATAAATAAAAAAACATACCTCAAAAGGTATGCTTTCAAAAAGAAGTTAAACTCATAACGAGTTTAACTTCTTTTTTATATTAAATTGGTTGAGTCGTTAATGCTAATGACTCTAATACATCTAGAATTAACTCTGCTGTTTCAATACTTGAAAATACCGGTATATGTGTATACAGTGCCTGATCTCTAATCCTCAATGCATCTTCACTGGCAGCGTCCGACAGATTAGTAATATTTACCACCATTACTATCTTATGTTGGCGAATTTTTTCAAGTAAATTACGAGGATTATTATGTACTTTTTCAACTATACCAGTGGTGATACCGGCTTCTGCAAAAATATTTGCTGTACCTTCAGTGGCTACCAATTTAAAGCCTAAACGGTCAAATCTTCTAGCCAATTGAGTAACTTTTTCTTTATCTTCATCTCTAACAGAAATAAAGATTGTACCATAGCTTGGTATATGCAAGTCACTTGCTTCATACCCCTTATATAATGCTTTAGCTAGTTGTGTATCACGACCCATAACCGAACCGGACGATTTCATATTAGAATCAAATGTATTTCCGCTTGTATAATTCAAAAATGAAAATACCGGCATCTTGATATGAATAAAATTACTAGTTTGCCATAGGCCGTCGGGATACCCCATATCTATTAAATTTTTACCTATTAACACTTCAGTAGCACATGCCGTGATATCTTTATTCAAAGATTTAGATAAAAATGCTACATTGTGGCCTGCATAAGGTTTAATTTGTAAAAGATACAAATCATCATTTACAAATAAGTAATGTAAATTAAAAATACCTCTAGTTTTTAGCCGTTTAATTATTTTTATTGATTCTTTTTCAATTCTATTTTGTTGCTTAATCATTAGATTCTGTGGTTGAATTACCGCAATAGAATCTGATGCATGAGAACCAGTTTGTTCTAAGTGTTCTATAATTCCCGGTAAAGTAACATTTTCACCGTCTGAAATAGCAGTTACTTCATACTTATTTCCTTCTATAAATTGAGAGACTGCTATTTGATCTAGTTGATTTTCCGTTAAATATTTTTCAATTGCTGGAATATCATAAACTACCGCTGATTTTTGCTTATTATCCTTATTCATTCCACCAATTAAAATTGGAAAGCCATGTTGATCGGCAAATTCAAACACATCATCTTCTTGCGTAGTTTTCAAAGCAGGTACACGATCTAAGTTTGCAAGGTTTTCTTTCAACAAATTATCGATCTTATCATGAACATCATTAGTTGGTACTTGGCCAATTACATGCAATCCACACTCTTCAAGTCGTTTGCTTAATGCGCTAACTTTTTTTCCTGAGAATTGCAAAAGAATATCTTTAATATTCTCTCTATTAGCAACTGTTAAAATATTTTCTAAGGTAATTGATTCAAAGTATACACGATCAATATCTTTATATCTAGACGAAACAGATTCATCATTATTTGACAGCAGCACTGTTACATAGCCATTATTATGTAAAGTTTTAGCTGCATGTGCAATCATATAATCAAATTCACTAGTAACAGAAACTTGTAATGGTAGCATCCCTAAAATAAGTATTTTTTTATCTGCTGCTAAAGTATTAGCCTCATTTTGTACATTATAGGCACTATAATATGCACAAACATTAGGTTTATATACTCCTGCTGACCCATCAATCTTTAAAAACGATGGAGTTAAATTATATTGTTCTATGATCTCTTGAACATCTTCCACTGATTTATTTAATATTTTGGCCAATAAAGTATTAAAAAAGCCATATACTTTTGCTTCTTCTAATAAATCAAATGACAAATTATCTTTATCAGATATTAATCTATTCGCAATATTTATTATGTGTAAAAGCTTTTGATAGTAAATAGGATGTAGACCAGTAACCTTTTGTAACTCAGCAAAAGTAATTCCTTGTTTTATAGCTGCCAATAACTTAACTAAATGTAATTCGTCCGGATTAGCAAGATCTTCTAAGATTTTATCTTTATTTTTTTGTGTTTCTTGAATAAATGCATTCCAGCCCAACTCTAAATCAATGGTTGCATGAAGTCCCTTTAAAAAAGCTGTTTCAAAGTTTCGGCCCACTCCCATTGCTTCACCACTGGCTTGCATTCTGTTACTTAATCGGTAATGATTATATCCCGATTCTGCAAATGACCAATATGGCATCTTTATTGCAATAGCATCAAGTGTAGGTTCAATTGACGCATTTAATCCGGATAAAGGATCTATTATTTCGTTTAATCTATAGCCAATTGCTACTTTACTTACTATATATCCCACATCATATAAACCAATTCGTTGTGTCCACACAGCACTTCTTGTCAAACGAGGACGAATAGTTAATAATTTTGATTTGATCTGTGTTCCATAATGTTTTATTGCAAAATGAAAGCTAGAAAATCCTATTAAATTAAGATTATTAATAATCTTTTTAACAGATTCACGTAATTCCTGAATATGATCATTATTCAAAGTTAAAGCTGGCATTGTGACAGCTGAATCTCCTGAATTAATTTTTACCGGTTCAATTGATCCAGCAAAATTAATAAAAACAGTATTCCCATCTTTATCACGAATCACATCTACGATAACTTCTTCCCAACTAGAAAGATCTTCAGTTAATCGATAATTTTTCCAATTAAAGTTATCATTCTGCTTTTCTTTTTTAAAAAAATCAATCAAATCTTGAGCGTTATCAAAATGTAGGTGCTCATTATGAACATAACGATTATATTTAGTAACAAGAACTGGAAATGTGATTTTTTCAGTTAGTTCATTTGAATTTATACTATCTGGTATCCCTTGATTTAACTCCCAAGACTTACCAGTATCAATTCCCAATTTTTTTAATAGCTCATTTCTTTTTTGCTGATTCCCCATTTGTAACATACGTGAATTTAATGTTAACAATTGGATACCCATCTGCTCTAAAATACCATCTTGTAATAATTTATGAGCTACTTTTAATCCATTGGTTGAACCATATTCTGTAATTATGGCATCTGGTTCCTCCATACGCAGAATTCTTTTTAGAAAATCTAGTGTCATTGGTTCCAAATAAACAGTTACATCTGGTCTTTTATCAGTAGAGATCGTTGCTGGATTAGGATTTACTAGAACTACCTGTATTCCTTCTTCAGTTAATGCATCAATTGCCTCAGTTGCCATGAGATCCATTTCAGCTACACTACCAATTAAAGTAGGCCCTGAGCCGATAATTAATACTTTATCTAAATCGTTTTCTAATGGCATAATCTACTCCATCATTTGTACAAAATAATCAAAAATTTCGTCTGCATCACGAGTTCCAGGTGCACCTTCAGGGTTAAAGGCAGTAGCAATTAACTTATCTTGAGTATTCCAAAAACCAGCCATCAATTCGCTATGAAGGTCAAAATACTCTCGATTCATATTCATCTGTATACTATCTGGTAAAACAAGTTGATCAATGTTCATTGATGTCTGCCAAATAGTATTAGTATTTTGTTCAATCACAGGATAATTAATACCATTAAATTCCTGTGGTAAATCTACCAACTCAAAATCTAAGTAACTACTTAATATTAGAAAACCTAAACCTATTCCAAGTATCGGATATTTTCCATAAAAATGATCTAATACAGGGGCTAATTTATCTATTAATTCTTCCGGTCTTCCTGGTCCGTTTGAAATAATAATTCCTTCTGGTCGTAAATTTTCTATATCTACTGGACTAGCATTATATGGTAAAACTGTTGCATTAACTTTTCTTAATGATAAAGCTCTAAGCATTGAGTGTTTTAACCCTAAGTCTAAAACAGCAACAGTTTTACCGACATTTGGGGATGCATATGCATTTTTAGTTGAAACCATTGCAGATTTATTTTTAGGTAAGACTAATGCTTTAATCTGATCAAAGGCATGCTCATCGTTAGTATCCATAATTGATGCTTTTATGGTTCCTTCTTCCATTAATCGATGAACCAATGCCCGAGTATCAACATTAAAAATTGCTGGAATATTCTTTTCCTTTAAAAAAGAACTAAGATCTTCAAAATTTTCACTATCTGAAATATTTAATGCAATATCATTAGCGATTATTCCTTTAACCGTAGGATCAATACTCTCATAATCAATAGCATTAATTCCATTATTACCAATCATTGGAGAAGTAAAAACTAAAATCTTGCCAGCATTAGTTGGATCAGTTAAAGCTTCCTGATAGCCAAAATTGGTTGTTTGAATTGCAAGTTCACCGGTTGAAATAATACTGGCACCTATTCCTTCACCTGAAAAAGAGCTACCATCTTCTAAAATCAAATAACGCTTCATTATATCACTTGCTTTTTTCTAATTGTATTAACATATTTTGGAAAATCTTAGGTGGTTCTACACTAAATTCCAACCATTTACCTGTTTTAGGATGTTTAAATCCTAAAATTTTTGCATGTAAAAATTGACCATTGCCCTTTAAAGTTTTACGTGGACCGTACAAAGGATCTCCTGCTACAGCATGACCAATATAATCGAGATGCACTCTAATTTGATGAGTTCGACCGGTTTCTAACTGACACTCAATTAAACTATAGCCTTTAAATTGCTTTAAAACTTTAAAGTGAGTAATAGCTTTTTTACCGTTTTCTACAACTGCCATTTTTTTGCGATCATATGGGTTACGACCAATTGGTGCATCAATGCTTCCTTGCTCTTCACTAAAATTGCCATGGACAATTGCCCAATATATCCTTTTATTGGTCTTATTAGCCAATTGCTGTTCAAGTGATTCACGAGCTGTAGCATTTTTAGCAATCATTAATAAACCGGATGTGTCTTTATCAATTCGGTGAACGATACCCGGTCTAAAGCCTTCAGGAGACTGAGCTAAATCTTGGGTATGATAAAGAAGTGCATTTACTAATGTATGATCTGGATGTCCTGGAGCTGGGTGCACTACCATCCCTTGAGGCTTATTTACTACAATCACATCATCGTCTTCATAAACAATGTCTAAGGGAATATTTTCAGCAACAATATCTAAAGGTTTAACTGCAGGAACAGTAATTTCAATTTTATCTCCATCTTGAATTTTGTAAGATACTTTTTCTACCTTTTCATTTACCAAAATGTTTTGATCTTGAATTAACTCTTTAACCCTAGTTCTGGATAAATCTGACAATTGCTCTGAAATAAATTTATCTAAGCGACCACGTTGGTTCGTTACTTCAAGTGAATATTTTTTAGGCATGTTTTTCATCCTTGTCTGCAAAAATTATTAAGTAAATAAAAATAAGAATTACGCCAATAGTAATTGCTGAATCTGCGATATTAAAAATGTTGAAATGAACAAAATCTAACTGCAACATATCGACTACATATTTTAGTCTGAGTCTATCGATAAAGTTACCAATAATACCACCAAGTACAAAAGATAATCCTATATCAAATAAAACATTCTTATACTTTTTATTAAAAAGAAAGTATAAACAAACACCAATTGCAATAATACTAATAAAATAAAATAGCCACATTTGATTAGTTAAAATATTCCAAGCTGCACCATTATTTTGCAAATAATTAAATGACAAGATTCCTGGAATAATCTGGTGAACCTCACCAACTGAATAATTACTTACTATATAATTCTTTAACCCCTGATCTGCTAAAACAACAAATAATGTAATAATTAAATATAAAAATTGCATATAATTTTTTCTAAAATAATCCACTAATCTTACCATCATTATCTACGTCAATATCTAAAGCAGCTGGATGCTTAGGTAAGCCCGGCATATCTAAGACATTTCCTGTAGTTACTACAATAAAGCGAGCACCATTTTTTAAGCTTACGCCTTTCACATGGAGATTAAAACCACCTGGGGCTCCTAGCTTCTTTTTATCATCACTAAATGAATATTGAGTTTTAGCAATAATTACAGGTAATTTATCCTTACCAATTTTTGCTAATTCTTTGATCTGTTCTTCAGCCTTATCTGTATACTCAACACCATCAGCATGGTAAATTTTTGTTGCTATTTTTTTAATTTTGCTCTTAATATCATCATCTTCGTTATACGTTGAGATTAATTCGGCTTTACCCGAATCAGCTAGATTAATAACTTCTTGCGCTGCTCGACTTCCACCCTTGGAGCCTTCATTATGGTAAGTAACCACTTCAGCCTTAATTCCTTGTTTTTCAACCAATTCTTTAAGAAGTTCTAACTCTTTATCTGTATCCGTGTCAAAACGATTAATTAACACAATTACTGGCACATTATATGAACGCATGTTATTCATATGACGTTCTAGATTCTTAAACCCAGTTTTTAATGCATCTAAGTTTTCTTCATCTAATTTATCAGTAGATCCTAATGCTTGATATTTAAGAGCACGTACAGTTGCAACCACCACAGCAGCATCTGGTGTTTTATCTAGATGCTTAGAAACAAAGTCCATAAACTTTTGTCCACCAAGATCACTACCAAAACCTGCTTCGGTCAATACATAATCACTAAGATGTAAGGCTAAATTAGTTGCCATTACAGAGTTAGCGCCATGAGCAATATTAGCAAAAGGTCCTCCGTGTACTAATGCTGGAGTATGTTCAAGTGTTTGAACTAAATTAGGCTTCAATGCATTAGATAATAATGCTGCGATGGCACCTTGGAAGCCAAGTTGTTTTACATAAACTGGTTGATCATCTTGAGTATAACCAACAAGCATATCACCAATTCTAGCTTTTAAATCGTTAATATCATTAGCTAAGCATAAAATAGCCATTAGCTCGTTGGCTACAGTAATTGCAAAACTAGCCTTGTGTTCAATTCCATTAAACTTAGAGCCTTGACCAACTGTAATTTTTCTAAGAGCACGATCATTTACATCAAGTCCACGTTTTAACAAAATCCTTTCAGGATCTATGTTTAAACTATTATCTTGATAAATATAATTGTCTACTAATGCTGCCAAAGTATCTATAGCTGCTGTTAATGCGTGCATATCGCCTGTAAAATGTAGGTTAATATCTTCCATAGGAATGATTTGAGCTCTACCACCACCAGTAGCACCACCTTTAAGACCAAATACTGGACCCATTGAAGGCTCACGAAGAGCAATGAGTGTATTTTTATGTAGTTGATTGTGGATAGCATCGCCTAATCCAATAGTAATTGTCGATTTTCCTTCACCAGCAGGTGTAGGTGAAATTGAAGTTACTAAAATTAATTTGCCTAATTTATCATTTTTACGAATGCGATTTATTGCTTTCCAATTAATTTTTGCTTTATCTTGTCCATATGGCTCTAGATCTTCTTTTTTTAAATTAACCTTTGCGGCAATTTCCTCAATTGGTAATTCTTTAGTTTCTTGTGCAATTTCAATATCTGATTTCATTAAATTAATTCCTCTTTCTCAAAATTATTAAAATAGAATAACTTTGAAACTCACCTTTTAATCGATAGAATTGAAAATTTCGCCATTTTTTATATAAAACTGGCTGACTTACTTTTTGTCTTGTGCGATATGGCAGTTTGAAGATAATTTGATTTTCTCGTTTTTCAAAATAAGAAAAACGCCAAGTATATATTGCTAACAATATAAAGATGAGGCCAACTATTATTCCAGGAACACTAATTGCTTTATTCCCTTCGTAGCCTAAAATAATGGCTATAAAAAGAACTATTAGAAGCCAAGAATAATAAATTAATCCTGCAGCTCCTAAAAATATAAAATGCCGTTTAGATTTTAGAATTTAGATCACACCCTGTTTATTATTTACCCTTATTGTAACAAATATATATAAATTAAGAGAGGCTGTTTTTTCTACTACCATCTTTTTAATCAAGAATAATATTGTTGCAAATAAAAAGGCCATTGCCTGCGGCAATAGCCTAGTATTTAATTTTAACTTGTAAATTACTATGTGCACTAGTATCGTATAAAGTCTTTAAATATAGTCTATATTCTGGATGATGTTCGATTAATGTCTTATATGCTTTAGAAACATAAATTTTTTTAAGCTCATTTTGTTTAATATAATTATGACCAGTAAAGAAATGGTAGTTCATCCATCCAAAAAGTTTTCCCATTTCTCTGACCAAGTTAACATCACCATGATATTTATTAAGTTCACTTTGCATCATATCAGCAGAAATACTACCTAACTGTAAATTTTTTAAATACTTGTGAAAATGCTCTAAAGTATAATTTTGTTTGTCTTTCTCAGTTAGATATCTCGTCATATCAAAATTTCGTCTAACATACGTTATATGACGTGAATGTACTCTAACTACTCCGTATCCTTGATCGTTTGAGCAGAAACTTGAAGTAACTATTTCAGTAGTTGGTGTGAAATCTTGTGGTCCCAAGATATTTTGTGCATGGATATGACCAGAAAAAGCTAATTTGACATTATATCTCGTACATAATCTACGTAATTTAGCCGCATCATCAACAACATACCCTTTGTTTACTGCCGGATTATGTACATATAAGTTATGATGCATAAATAATATTGGACGAAGTTGGTTATCTTGAGCGTAACGGAACTGCTTTTCAATCCATTTTAATTGCTCATCTCCAATAATTCCTCTGGTATGTGGTGCAGCAGTAGTCTCTTCTTTACCATATAAATTTGAATCAGCTAATACTAAAAAATATTGTGGATTCAATTGTACACTGTAAGCTAATGAACTAGGATCTGTATCTTCTGCTTCACGATATGATTTATCAAAAATTGAGCGCCAAAACATGGGACTAATCTCGCCAGCATAAAACTGCTTTTTACCGCGAAATTCTCTTGCCCATCCATCAAAGATATCGTGATTACCCGGCAAGACTAATAATTTAGTTTCTTTCAACGGTTTGAAAATTTGAGCAAATTTTTCTGCAGATACACGTTCACCATTAAATGTTACATCACCGGTTACAATAATTGCAGCTGGTTTCTTACGTTGTGCCATTCGCATAAAAGCAGTTAAAGCTACTTCTTGATAATATAAGTCCTTGCCTTGACTTGTTTTTTGCATACGTGAAAAAGCTGGACCTTCATCATGTAAGCTGTCTGCAATTAGATGAGTATCAGAAATTACCCAAAACTCCGTATTACGCTCTTTTGTAATCATTTTTACCTTCTGTTAGCCCAATATTGATAGAAATCAACTCTTAAATTACCATTAAATAATTTACGTTTCTTTGTGGCTTTAGCACCAAAGTATTTTTCAAAATTAGGATCTGCAGTTAAATAATATTGACTAAATGAATCTAACGGTCTTAAAGCCTCTCCCATTTGTTTATACAATTCTTCCGCAGATTCACGATCTTTCAGTCTTTTACCATATGGTGGATTGGCTATAATAATCCCATTTTCTAAATCAGTGGTGAAATCTTTTACTGCAACTTGTTTAAAGCGGATATCTTGTAAAACTCCAGCATTATGTGCATTAAGTTTAGCAATTTCAAGAACTGATTGATCAATATCACTAGCCCAAATGGGTGCCTCTAAAGATTTGACCTCTGCTTTTGCTTTAGCTAATGCTTCTTTATGAAGATTGGTATTAAACCAATCGAAGCCATCAAAAGCAAATTTGCGCCAGGTACCAGGTGCAATATTTTTGGCAATCAATGCAGCCTCAATTGCTAAAGTACCTGATCCAGTCATTGGATCTATCAAGGGATGCGTGCCGTTATAAGGAGTGAGCTTTAATAAACTTGCAGCAAAATTTTCTTTCATCGGAGCTCCACCATGTTCAATTCTATAACCACGCTTAAATAAACTAGCTCCAGTAGTATCCAATGATAATCTAGCTAAATTTTTGTAAATATGGATATCTAATGGATATTCGTTACCAGTTTCTGGTAAAAAACCACGGCGATGATATTGATCAATCATCTTATTAACAATTGCTTTTTTTACGATAGATTGTACATCAGGCTCTGAATGCAACTTGGATTTTACTGCTCTACCTTGAACTGGAAATTTTGCATCAACTGGCAATAATTCTGCCCAATCATAAGCATAAACTTCATCAAACAAAGTGCTAAAATCTGTTGCCTTAAATTCCTTTAATAAAATCTTGATTCGATCAGCTGTTCTTGACCATAGATTTACTTTTACAATGTCTTCTTGTGTACCTTCAAAAAATACACGACCATTTTCAACCTTGGTTTTATAACCCATACTTTGTAATTCTTTATTTACGACGCTTTCGAACCCTGCGCCCATTGTTGCGTAAAGTTGATATTTTTTCATTATTTCTCTTTCATATTATTTGATTAAAATAAAAAAGTTGGACTAAAAAGCCCAACTCTGCCTGTGTGAATTTCTATAAGCCACGTTTTGTTCCAGTGATTCTTGGCAAAATCACTATTAGTAGTCATCTATCTTTATTGCTAATGCAATAACCCGATCTTTAGTTCATTTCCTTAGATCGAAACTCCCCCACCAAATTTGGGTTTCACGCTCGCAGGGTTTACCTCGTTCCACCAAAATCATTTCTGATTTTGCTACGTCACTGTGGCACTTTCAGGATAGTAATGCATGTCCAAAGATTTAGCACTTTTTCCGCCGTAAAAGTTAAATAACTTTCCTCCAGCTTATTGAGCTGAATACGATCACTACAAGCATCGCAGCTTGTGCGTGCGTGGACTTTCCTCAGCTAGCAAAAGCTAGCCGCGCCTACTCGAAATTCACACTGTTAACTATTATAACAAAAATTAATGCTTTAAGCCATAAACATGTTGTTCAAGATTATAAACTTTTCTCTCTAAAGTAGAGATTCTTTGAATAATAGCCATATTAGTTGATATTTCTCCCTGGTTATTATCATCTTCTGCAAAACTGGCTACTGAAGATGTTCGTCTATGAGTTGGTGTATAAGTTTTAACATGTTCATCTTCTGATGAATTACTTACCTTATTTTCTTTTTGCTTTTCATCCATTAACTGTCTTTGAAGAGTACCAATTTGGCCATATAAATCTTCTACAATTTGTTGAAAAGTTTCATAATCTGAAATCACCTGATCCAAGTATGCGTCTACTTCATCTGGATCATATCCTTTTACCTTACTTCTAAATTGCTTTTTTAGTATATCCTGTGCAGATAATTTTATATCATTTAAATTTGCCATCTTATCTGACAACTCCTTTACATTCCTTTTTATTTTAGCAAAAAGAGCTATTACTTAAAACAAAGAATTAGATTTTAATAAAACCTTTACATTATTTAATACATATCATTTTTTCTATTTTCTTGATATTCTTCTGCCATGTCTTGTAATTCATAAAAATCAATTAAATCTAGGGGATATTCTTTTGTTTCTTGATACTTTTGGATTAAATTATAATCATATTTCGGTTTACCTGGATGCTCTAAGTCATAGATCATTATTGCTCTATCGGTATGCTGAATCATAAAATTTTGATAGTTGCGTAGTTGCACTGAATTATAATATGGTCTATCAGATGTTGACGCAAAAAAATCAACGCTTTCCTTTAAATTTAAAAATTTTGATTGATTATTTTCATTCCAACGGTCAGCAAAGTTTTCATATGGTACCATAATCGAAGTCCTAATAGGATACCTTTGACTCAATTCTAGTCCTACTTCTGCTGCCCATTGTTCAACACCTAAGTTTGCCCCAGTAATAATCCAATCTAATTGGCCTTCTTCTATCAAATCGACGAATCGTCTTTTTAATACATATTTAACTACGGCAATTTTAGGATCATTATCGCTAAAAGTATTTAATTCATAACTGCGATAACCCGTTACCCATAATCGCTGCATTAAGTTGAAGCCCCCTAATATTCAAAAATGTAGTCTTTATTGCTATAATGCTAACAGGAGTGAGGTTAATGGTCAAATATCCAAGCGGTAGTTTAGCCGCATTTAGAAAACCAGTGACAACACAAAAAAAGATGCGCACTGGTAAACGTTCATATACACATAAAAAAGGCGTTAACTTTTCTGATCGTGGTATGACACTTGAACAACAGATTAATGAATCTAATAAATATTATTTAACTGAAGAAATTGCAGTAGTTCATAAAAAACCAACGCCAATTCAAATCGTAAAGGTTGATTACCCTAAGCGATCTAAAGCAGTTATTCGTGAAGCTTATTTCAGACAAGCTTCTACAACTGATTATAATGGCGTTTATAAGGGATATTATCTTGACTTTGAAGCAAAAGAAACAAAGAATAAGACAAACTTCCCGTTAAAAAATTTTCATGAACATCAAATTTTTCATTTAGCTGAATGCTTAAAGCAACAGGGGATTTGTTTTACGATTATTAGATTTGCTAGCTTGGAGCGATATTTTGTTACACCAGCTAGTTTTGTAATTAATGCTTGGAGAAAAGCAGAAAAAAGTTCTATGACTTTAAAAGAGATTGAAAGCCATTCTTATGAGATCAAAAGCGGTTTTCGACCTACCCTACCTTATCTTAAGGCAGTGGATAATTTTATTGCAGATAGGAAAAGAGAATAATGGCAGATAATACAAATAATATGAAACGTGAATCACGACGAAACTATCACGGACGAAGGTCGAGTGGTGGCCATTTATGGATAAAAATAATAAAATGGCTATTTCTTGCTGCACTATTAGTGGTAGTTTCTGGTATTGGGCTTTTTGCTTTCTATGCAAAGGATGCTCCTAATATTAGTCAAAGCCAACTTCAAAGTGGTGGTACTTCTAGCCTTTATACCAATGATGGTAAATTTTTATTATCACTTGGATCTGAAAAAAGAATCTACGTTAAGAATAAAGATATTCCTCGACAGTTAAAAGACGCAATTGTTTCTGTTGAAGATAAAAGATTCTACAAAGATAGACTTGGAGTAGATCCAATTAGAATTGTGGGATCAATGCTTACTAATGCTAAGAGTAATAGTATTGCTGCAGGTGGATCAACTATTACTCAACAATTGGTTAAGTTAACCGTATTTTCAACTGCGGCTTCACAACGTACTTTAAAAAGAAAAGCCCAAGAAGCTTGGTTAGCAATGAAAGTGCAACATGAATTTAGTAAAGACCAAATTTTAGAATTCTATGTTAATAAAGTCTTTATGAATTATGGTAATTACGGTATGGGAACAGCCGCTAATTATTATTACAATAAATCTCTAAAGGATCTCGATTTAGCACAAACTGCTTTAATTGCAGGGATGCCTAATGCTCCTGTAATGTATGATCCATATTTATACCCTCAAAAAGCTCGCTATCGTAGAAATATCGTTTTAAAGACAATGCTTGAAAATGATAAGATTACGAAGGCTCAATATAATCAAGCAATTAATGAACCTATTACCAAAGGATTACGCCCTAGACACACTAATAATGAATCTAAGATTAGACAAATCGATGATCCATATATTAAGGAGGTAATTTCTGAAGTTAAAAGTAAAGGTTTTGATCCATATAATGATAATTTGAAGATTACAATAAATATTGATCAAAAAGCTCAAAACAAGTTATATCAATTAGCGAACAATGGTGAAGTACCATTTACTAATGACAAAATGCAGATTGGTGCAACTGTAGTTGATCCTAATAATGGTCATGTAGTAGCAATTTTAGGTGGTCGACATTTACCTTCTGTTCAATTAGGTCTTGATCGTGCAGTTCAAACTGGTCGTTCTACCGGATCGTCAATTAAACCTGTTCTTGATTATGCACCAGCGATTCAATATTTGAATTGGTCAACAGCTAAAATGTTAGATGATAGTAAATATGTTTATCCAGGAACCAATATTCAATTATATGATTGGGATAACAAATATGATGGCATGATGACAATGCGTAAAGCATTGGAACAATCACGTAACGTTCCAGCAGTTAAAACCCTTGCTGATGTAGGAGTAAAACGTGCTTCCGCATTTGCTAGACGTATGGGTGTAGATGTTCCTGCAAATTCAGGCTTATCAGTGGCAATTGGTGCTAATGCATCAAGTTTACAAATGGCTGGTGCATACAGTGCATTTGCTACCATGGGTGTTTATCATAAACCACAATTTGTATCTAAAATTGAAACTCCAGATGGTTTAACTAGAAATTATGATTCAAATGGTGTGCGTGTAATGAAGAAATCTACCGCATATATGATTACTGATATGTTAAAAGGAGTTATTAAAAGAGGTTCTGGTACAAACGCTAAAATAGCTGACCTTTATCAAGCTGGTAAAACAGGTACTGTTAAATACTCCGATGAAGATTTAGCCAAGTATCCAGGCTATAATTCAACTCCTAAGGATTCATGGTTTGTAGGTTATACTAGATCGTATGTTATGGGTGTGTGGACAGGATATGATAATCTAAAAGATGGTACTATCTCTGGAATTGGTCAGCAATCTGCTCAATTAATTTATAAGAGTATGATGACCTACTTAATGAGAAATAAGCCTAATTTGGATTGGAAACAACCTAATTCAGTAGTTAGAGCAAGAATTGTTAATAATTCTAATCCTCCAGAAGTTGCTACTAGTGGCGGAACTTGGCAATTGTTTGTTCGTGGGCATGCTCCTGCAGGTATCGGAAATAGTGCTGCAAGTTATGATGAAGAAGATGAAGAAACAGATACTACTAGTAACAATACTGATAACACTACCTCATCCAGTTCTTCAGTAACCGTAGAGAGTCGTGTTTCTTCTAGAAGAGAAAATGGTACTACTACTCAATCAAGTAGCAGTCAAAGAGTCTCTTCTTCAAGTGAAAGTCGAGAGCAATCTTCATCGCGTGAACAAAGTAGCAGTGAACAGCAATCTAGACCCGATAATACAGAACGAGATCAGGAAAATACTGATAGAAATAATGATTAATAAATTATTATAATATAAAACGTCAATTATCATAAAAGATGTAATTGACGTTTTTTGTTTGCTATTTGTATTTAGGCTCGAACGAAGTGAGAGCTTTTTTATGGAATAAAGTATTTAGTAACAACTAACTTTATAAAAATACACAAATAAAAAAAGCAATTAAAATTGCTTTTCAAAATTAATTATTCAAATCTAAATATGAATATGGATCGCCTTTTGCACGTGAAGGCATTGTATAACGACCAAATAATATCATTGCATGATGTGTCTTGATCCATTCATCTTTTGGCAAAATTGCTTCTAATCGTTGCTCTACTTCATGTGGAGTAGCATTTTGACCAACAATATGGAACTTTTTAGAAATTCTAGAAACATGTGTATCAACAGCAATTGCTGGTACACCATATCCTTCAGCTAAAACAACGTTGGCCGTCTTTTCTCCTACTCCAGGTAAAGTCATCAGACTTTTTTTATCTTTTGGAATTTGACTATTATATTTTTCAACCAAAATTTTAGCTGTTTCTTTTAAATGTTTAGCTTTTGATCGATATAATCCTATTGTTCTAATATCTTCTTCAATTTTTTCAATAGGAGCATCTGCTAAATTTTCGGGTGTAGGAAAATCTTTACTGAATTTTGGCATTACACGATTAACCATTTTATCAGTTGTTTGTGCACTCATAACAACTGCACAAAGCAAATGAAATTTATTATCCCATTGCAATTCACCCTTTGCGTCTGGGTATAACTCTAATATTCTTTTTAATACATTACGTGCTTCTTCATCACTTAATAATTTTTCTGTCATGCTATCTGTTCCTCTTTAAAAATCTCTCTACTTCATCGGTTGTTTTTAAATTGTGTCTCTGCCAATTAAGTAAGATTCGATCAATATATTTTAATGAATATGCTTGAGACAAAACAGCTTCACGCAATGCTAATTCTATTATTTCCGGTGTATAGTGGTCAATACTAAGCCATTGAGCAATCTCTTCTCTCTCAATTGGACTTAAGTATCTCCCAAATTCCACTTCTACTTTTCGGGATAAATAATCTATAGGATTATTTTCTAAATTGTTAGTAACCGCAATAGTTTCGTTATGGCGGCTATCTTTAATTAAGATATTTTTATCAATATATTTATCTAATTCATCATATAAATTATCTAAACTATATTTATTGCCAATTTTATCCTGACTATCTGTTGTCTGCTCAATAGTTAAATAATTTTTATCAATTAAACGTTGAATTAAATTTCCTACATCAGTAATCGATAAATTAGTATTAGCTGCTATCTTTTCATTAGATGGAAACGACTCTCCTCGTTGACTGAACGCTTCCAATTGGATAATTAATAATAATTCTGCATCACTAATATTTAAACGAGGATAATATGCTATTAACCCATTTTGCAAGGTAGTAAAACCTAATATACGATAATCTTTGAACTGCAAAATTATAAATCCTTTCCAAAATAAAAGTTGAACTAGTCTCTAGTTCAACTTTTCAAATATTCAATTCTCAATCCTTAATTATTAAGGTTGCATTCTGTTGATCAATCTTGGGAATGGAATAGCTTCACGAATATGGTCAAGGTGACAAACCCAAGCAATAGTACGTTCAAATCCCATACCAAATCCAGAGTGAGGAACACCACCAAATTTACGTAAATCAAGATACCATTGGTAATCTTCAAGGTTAAGACCGGCATCTTCAATTTGTTGTTTCAAAACTTCATAGTTACCCTCACGTTCTGAACCACCAAAAATTTCACCATAGCCTTCTGGTGCAATAACATCAGCACATAAGTATTCCTTAGGATTATCTGGATTCTTCTTCATGTAAAATGGCTTGATAGAAGTTGGATAGTTAACAATAAAGACAGGACGATCATATTGCTCAGAAATATATCCTTCATCAGGTGCTCCGAAATCATCACCCCACTTGATATCACGTCCAGCATCTTGAAGCATTTTAATAGCATCATCGTATGAAAGACGCGTAAAGTTACCTTCAGTAGTTGGGCGAAGCTTTTCTGGATCTCTACCTAAAATCTTAAGTTCATATTCATTCTTATCTAAAACTTGCTTAACCATATAAGCTAAGTATCTTTCTTGAATATCAAGTGATTCATCTTGGTGCATCCAAGCCATTTCAGGTTCCATCATCCAGAATTCAGTCATATGACGACGACCTTTTGATTCTTCAGCTCTAAATGTTGGTCCAAATGTAAAGATCTTACCATAAGCCATAGCTCCAGCTTCACCATACAATTGACCTGATTGTGACAAGTATGCATCATTGTTAAAGTATTCTACATGGAATAATTGAGTAGTACCTTCAGGAGCTGAATGCATAAAGATTGGAGCATCAAACTTAATGAAACCTTCTTTTTCAAAGAAGTCTACAGTTGCCTTAAACATAGTATTTCTAATTTGCATAATTGCAAACGGCTTCTTTGATCTTAACCATAAATGACGGTGATCAAGCAAGAAATCTACACCATGTTCCTTATTACCAATTGGGTAACCTTCATTATTTGAAACTACTTTTAAATTAGTAATTTGAATTTCGTAACCAAAATGAGAACGTGCATCTTCATGAACAGTACCAGTAATGTAAAAACTGGCTTCTTGTCTAAGTGACTTAGCAGCTTGAAATACCTCATCTGTTACATCATTTTTACGAACTACCCCTTGGAAAAATGCAGTACCGTCACGTAATTGCAAAAAGATAATCTTTCCGCTTGATCTTTTATCTGTCAACCAAACATGCATCTTAACTTCTTCATCAACATGTTTAGAAGAATCCTTAATTGAAATCAATTCTGTCATAAAATTCCTATCCACCTTTTTATCAATTATACAATGTCCATAATACCAAAGTTTCTATAAATTATCGACTTCAGATATATCATTTCCATTTTTAAATTCATATAAAGTATAACCTAGATTGCCATTTTGTTTTTTATAGGCGACTTCCCAAACAGCTTCACCCTTATACCAACCAAGATTAATATGATTTATTGTAGCATCTGAATGAGAGGATTTAAACTTATTTTTAATGTTTGACTCACTTACTCCTCTTCTTGCAGGATACAAATATGCTTTTTTAGTATTAGGTAAATATACAAAATAGTAACTTTGTCCCTTTTTATTGGTACCATTAACAGCATAACTACTTGTACCACGATCTAAATGGTAATACTTTTTAATATTGGTAATTGGTGTCTTGGTAGTCGCTAACTGTGCGACTTTTTGATCATTTCCTCTGCTTTTTGATCCAGCATAATAAAAAATTGCAATACTGGCAAAAAAAGCAATAATGACAATTCCAATTACCCAGACTACAAACTTAATCGTTTGTCTTGTATCATCTTGTATCATAATTAATTATTTCTTAACTTCTTTTTTAGTTCTTTCTTAGTAACCTTTTCTACTTTAACTGGGATAGACTGTAAAAATTCTTTACCATAATTTTTTGTCCACAGTCTTGGATCTAGAATAACAAATTGCCCATGATCTTGTTCTCCGCGAATTAAACGCCCCATTCCTTGTCTAAAACGAATAACGGCTCTAGGCAAACTATCTTTTTCGAACACATCCACGCCTTGATCTTCTAGTTTCTTCTGTCTTAAACGAACTTCAGGCTGATCAGGAGATTCAAATGGTATTTTGGCAGCAAATACAGTATCAATGCCGCAATCATGAAAGTCAATACCTTCCCAGAAGCTATCTGCTCCTACAATAATTGATTTTTTAGCAATTACAAACCTTTTTGCAATTCTATTATTAGATCCAGATAAACCTTGAGCTAAAATTTCAAAATCCTTCAATTCTGGTGTGTTCGTAATCGCCGCAAACACACTACGGATTTTTTCCAGATTAGTCATTAAAACCAAAACATGATTTTTATCTTTCAAATCATGAATTAATATTTGCTCAATACTTTCTTCATATAAATCACTATCTGGATTAGGCATATCCTTTACAGCCAATACTTCTAAATGATTCTTCATATTAAAAGTACTTTTACCGATATATTCTACAGGATCTAAATTATTTAGCGCTAATTGGTTAATTGCATAGTCAAAACTATGATTGCTAGTCAAAGTTGCACTAACAAATGCAATATGATCAAATCTACTATAAATTTGCTTTAACACCTCGGATGGATCTAACATTAACCAATCCAAATTTGTACTGAGTGGATCTTCCGGATTAGTTATCATTAGGATAAATCCATCTTGTTCTAAATTAGTTTGATCAGACAATAAATCTGCCAATTGGTAACCTTTTTCCGAATAATAATCTAAACGATCTATTTGATCTGTAATTTCACTAAGTAATGACTCAATATTAGCTAACATTCGTTCTTGTTCATGATATAACTCAAATAAAACTTGATTAGTTAATTCGCGTACTCCCTCTAATTTTTGCTGAAAACGTGGCAGAATACGCTTAAAATTGCTATTGGGGTCAAATAAGCCTTTACCTTGAAAACTCAATTCTAACGTTCCATTAGGCAAAGTTATACGGTTAACTGCATTTTCGTGTTGAGCATATAGTTCTCTTTGCAATTCATTGATTAATTGAATCAGCTCCAAAATTTCAGGATCAATTTTTTTCAGCAAAAAGTTAAGTTGGACATTGTCATTAAACTGACTTTCTATACTTTCATTTGAATAATAAAGCAAATTACGTAAATGACTTAATACACCCCACAATGCTTCAAATCGTAAAGAATCATTACGTGAAGTCATTACATTATCAGCAAATCTATGTGCTTCATCAATTACCAAATAAGGATTTTGTCCCCATATTGTGTCCATATAGTGATTTGCAAGATATGCATGGTTAGTTACTAAGATATCGGCTTCTTCTTGTCGCCGACGAGCCAAATTCCAAAAATCTACTTCTGCAAAATTACTACCGACTCTTGCATCCCCTGGATGCTGAATTTGTGTAAAAAGAGGTGCATTATAATTAGTCAAATTTAACTCATCTAAATCACCAGTTTTAGTTTTAGTTAACCAAACTAAAATTTGCATCTGTAGAACCAGTGTTTGCTTATTAGGAGTTCCTTGAAAAATGGTTTGTACAAAGCCATCCAAATCTAGATAATGACTGCTGGCCTTAACCACTTCAGCCATCAAATCTAATTTAGTAACCCGTAACATTTTAGGTATTTCTTGCTTAATTATTTGCTCTTGTAAAACCTTCGTAGGCGCAGCAACCACCAATTTTCTACCAGAATATAATTGATAGACATACGAGAATAAATAAGAAAAAGTCTTTCCAGTTCCATTGGGTGCTTCAACTAATATTGCTTTTTCTTCAGGATTATTAATAAACTGATGCAAGTGATTAATTAAATCAATTTGAGCTCTACGAAAATACACCTTCCCTTTAAATAATTTCTTTTTATCATTATCATTTTCTGGAAAATGTGCATTCCTACCATGACCAACTACATTAATATTATTTTGCTTTTGCAAAATAATATTACGCACTTGCATATATTCCGTACCTAATGGTCTTTTTTCTTTACGCAAATCATCTGCAATCGTCGTTATAATCCATGAAGTATCACGAATTAAGCCATGTGACAATGAGCTAAGTGTATTCAATGTAGCCTGTGGTAAATTAGTTAATTTTTTTATAATTTCAATTAATAAAACTGCTGTACCATATGCGTCTGAATCTGCTTTATGAGGATTTAGATGTTTTATTTTTAATTGTGAAGTCAGATCACCTAGTTTATATGATGGTAATGTTGGGAAAGCAATTTTAGCTAGTTCTACGGTATCTATCGCCTTATTTGTTAATGCATCATAGCCATGCTGAGTCAATTCATAATTCAAAAATGGTAAATCGAAATCCACATTATGGGCTACAAAAACCGTATCTTGTAAGATACTTACAATTTTAGGTGCATAATAGTCAAAATCTTTTTGTTTTTGGACATCTTCATTGCTAATACCCGTCAAGTTAACTACCGATTGGGGAATTTCTCTATGTGGATTTATTAAAAAAGAATATGTTTTTACTACTTTCATATTTTTAATAATTGCACATCCAAATTGAATAATATGATGCCCATTCTCTCGCTGAGTCCCCGTAGTCTCTAAATCTACTACAGCAAAGGTATCTTTATTAAAAATTTTCGCCATTTTATTCCTCCTTCCTTAATTCTTTACTTAACTTCAACAACCTGTTTAGCATCAAGTAAAATCAAATACTTTCCGATAACTTTCTCTTCGCCAAATTCATTTATTGCTTGCTCATACAAACGAAGCTGACCTGTATATTTCTCCTTGATTAAATTAATAGATTTATCTAAGTAGGATTTATTCACATGATCAGTTTTGTAATCAAACAAAATGATACCATCATTTGAGACAAAATAGCCATCAATTGTCCCATGAACCAAAATTTTAGCATTAGCATCACTAAAATCTTTAAATAGATTTTTCGCAGAAATTAAACTAGAAAAATCAACTTCTCGCTGTAAATTCTCTGGATTTTTCCAAAAAGACTTTGCAAAACTACTATGAACAAACCACTGAATTTGATCTTTATGTAAACTAGGCACAATATCAGGATTTAGTTTTTTCTGCTTAATTAATTCTTCAATTTCATAATCAAGTTGCTTCTCACTACCATCACCAGTATAGTCGTAATACTGTAAAATCAAATGTGTAGCAGTACCGATTTCTGCACCAGTAAATTTAGTTTGATAAAGAAAATTAGGTTTAGTATCAATTGGTTGTAAATATCTGTTAGTTGATGATAATAAACGTGAATTTTCTAATTCTGTCTCTATTGGATCATTAAATGCCTTCTTTATCTCAGAAACTGCTTGGTAAGCCGTAGTTTCACTTGCATCTTTAAATGGGTAATCAAATTGATACAGTTTTTTAGTAGTACTTATCAATTTATCCATCGTATAATTATTATTTTTAGAGTCTCCTACAACTTTATCTTCATCTTTTTTGAATTCAAAGTTATCTGAGTCTTTATACTCAACATATAATACAGATTGACTCTGGTCTAATGCATTTGAAATATCATTCATGTTAATAACAATATGTTTATCGAATGCTAACGCTGGGCCCATAAATCCTAAAGGATTAGTTACTGATAATTTATCTGCCAGCGATAATTGCCCAGATTGATCTAGTTCGATAGACCAATCCTGAACTTTCTTGTCTAAATTAGCAATATCACCGACTAAAATCAATTTTTGTTTTGCTCTTGTTAAAGCAACATATAAAACACGTGCTTCTTCCTCAAGTAATTGTCTTTTTTTAGTAACATTTCCGATTGCCTTGACTAAAGAATCAACACGATAATGTTCTTGTCTTAAAGTAATTCCCAAACTATCTGGATTAATCACGTAGTTTCCCTTTAGATCACGCAATTGATATTGATGCTGCATTCCCAAATAAAATACTACTGGAAATTCCAATCCCTTTGACCCATGAATTGTCATCAAACGTACTGCATTCCCTGCCTCTTTAGATAAAAGCGGCTGAGCTAAATCTTTTTGGCTACGTCTCATCCGATTAATAAAATTGATAAATTGATATAGCCCTTTAAAACCTGCACTTTCATAAGATGATGCTCTTTCATATAGAGCCTCTAAGTTGATACGACGCTGTTCACCATTTGGCAACCCTGTCATAATTTCCAATAAATTAGTTTGAGCATAAATACTCCAAATTAATTCTGAAATTCGATGAGTTGTAGCAAACTTACGCAATTCATCCAACTTGTTTAAGAAATTTTTACATCTATCGCTAAGCTCATCACCTATTCCTACATATGAAGCAACAGCACTATAAAAACCACTATTTTTACTATTAATTCTAATTTTAGCTAAATCTTTCTCACTAAAATTGAATAATGGTGAACGCAAAACAGTAACTAATGGAATATCTTGATCTGGATTATCAATAATTTTCAAGTAATTCATGATAACCGTTAATTCAAAAGTTTGAAAATAATTTTCCGCATCAGTAATAAATAAAGGGATATCACGCTTAGCGAATTCCTGCATAATTTCCAAATTATCCCCATGACTTCTAGTTAAAATTGCAATATCACTATATTTAAGAGCACGCACTTCCCCAGTTGTACTATCCAATACTTGAAAATGTTCCTTTTTCAATTGCTTAATTCTAGCTAAGACCATTTCAACTTCAGAGAAATCTATTCCATTATTATCGTTGTCTATATCTTTTTGCTTTTTATGAACAATAATTTCACTAGCTTTAGGTAAAGCATCAGGATAATACTTAGCTCCAAAAATCAATTGTCCTTCTTTAGAATAATCAATTCCACCAAAATCTGAACTTAAAATACTTTTGAATAATTGATTTACCGTTTTAGTTACAGGTTCCGTAGATCGAAAATTGTCAGATAATAAAATTCTCTTTTCATGTTTATTTTCTTCACTGGCAAAACCATGATACTTTTTCAAAAATAAGCTAGGTTCAGCTTGTCTAAATCCATAAATAGATTGCTTAACATCCCCCACCATAAACAAAGTGTTTTTATCAGTATTTTTCACTTGTTGAATGATTCGCTCTTGTAAAGCATTAATATCCTGATATTCATCAATTAAAATTTCTTTGAATTTATTTTGATAAAATTCACGAGCCATTTGTGAATTTGAAGTATCGGCACTCAAAATTTGATATGCTAGTTGTTCCATATCACTATAATCAAGGAAATTTTCATTACGCTTTAACTCATTAAAACGATCAATTAAAGCAAGTTCTGCCTTAGAAATAGCACTCACTATTTTTTGGCTTTCTTGCATTATTCTAGTTTGTTCTTTTTCATCTGTAGCATAAAAAGCTGTAAAAATATCAAAAATTTGACTTTTGGCTTCAGACTTTAGCTTTTGTGTTTCAGCATAAAATTCTTGAATATCTTCATCCCACTTGGCAGATTTGCGATACTTTACTTCAAATTTACATAGTCTTAATAAATTTCTTTGTTGATCATAATCTTCATCATTTTTAATGGCATCAATAAACTTATCTAAGTTTTGAGTAAATAAACTAAAATCTTCTTTAACTTTAGCCAGCTCTTTAGTCTCAATGGTAGGATTATTTAGATATTCCTCGATCTTTTTCTGTAAACTAACAAAAGTATTTAATAAATACGACTTAATTTGATTTTGCCAAAGTTTTGACTTAACAATATTGTTATTAACTTCATAAATTTTAGCTAAATTTTTAAGCCATGACCGATATTCAGGTTTAGCCATTGCAAAATTATATAAATCAAGCAATAAATCTCTAGGACTATTAGCATCCCTATCGCCAGCAAAATTATCATAAAAATATCTAATACCTGAATTTTCATCAGTTAACGATTCAGCTTCAATTTCACGTAATGCTCTTTCTTTAATTAAGGCCGCCTGAGTTTCATCAGTTAAAATTTTAAAACTGGGATTCAAGTTAACTGAATAATAAAAACGACGAATCACTTCTAAACAAAATGCATCAATTGTCGAAATATTAGCTGTATCAACTTGATTTAATTGTTCACGTAAATATTTTCGATTTACGCCAGGCTTAGCCAATTCTTTAGTTAGCGCTGTCTTAATCCTAGTCTTCATTTCTTCAGCTGCTGCTTTAGTAAAAGTTACAACAAGTAATTCACTAACTTGTGTTCCTGAAATAATTTCTTTTAAAACGCGTTCAACTAAAACTGTTGTTTTACCACTACCCGCTGAAGCAGAAACTAAAATATCATGACCACGATCATCAATTGCTTGCTGTTGCTCTTTTGTAAATTGTGGCAAAATTAATCCTCTTTTCCTAATCTTTCTTTGATCTTACTTAATAAATCTTTTTTACTTAATCTAGTAATTTCGTGATATTGATTTTGTCTAAGCATTGCATCAAAGAAGAAAATATCTTTATAGTCTGAATAAGTTAAGGCTGACTTAGATTTTCCTTGACGATATGGATTCAATTCAATTTTTCCAGATAATATTTGATTTGATGCTTCTTTGATTAAGAATTCATCATACTCTAGCAGTAACTCTAACTCCTCTTCACTGAAACTACGATCAGTAGGTAAACTAAAAGTACCATTTTTCTTAGTTTTTACCATTGAATATAATTCTGATTGCCTACTGCTATTGTCTAAAAACGGCTCGGCTTCTGTTAAAACTTGAGGATTATTGTTTATTAATCCTGTATACATTAATTTAGGCTTACCATCAATCACGTTATCACGAATGTTTAACTGACTATCAATCAATTTATTACTATTTAATCGCTCTAGTTGTCTAGTTACTGTCTGATAAAATGCTCCTAAAAGCGACAGCTCATTATTTCCAGCAAAAAATTGATTATTTTTCACTAAAATATCTAAGTATGACACCATTTGCATGGCAATTCCGTTATAAAACATACTCAAGTCAAACTTTTTAGCCGAAGACTTATAATCAATAACTTGTGCTAAAACTTGATTTTTATCTGCCAAATGAGCAATATCCACTCTATCCATTTTTCCACGTAGATCCACTCTATGATTTCCTGATAAATTTGGCACATCTAAACTTAATCCTTTGAGTTTTTCACCAACACCAAAGCTTAATTCAGAATATTTTGCTCTTAAAGGAGTTTTATTTAAATTTTTACACCAATTATGAGCAACCTTAGAAGTAGTATGGTCCAAACATTTAAACAAATACTCATTAAATGGATCATTCATTAATTGAGCATACTTTCCTTCATTTTTCATTACATTTCTAACCGAATTAAGCATTCGTTCTAATTCAAAACTATTTAAGCTTGCTAGATCAATATGCTCTTTATTTAATTGCTTAACTAATCTATCAAAAGTTTCATGGAAATAATTACCTGCTTGGATAACATCAAATTCATTTTCAAGTCGACGATGTAATCTCAAACCATAAGTTAAAAAATACTCATATGAATTCTCATAAAAAGTTTCTAATTGAGAAACAGATGAATTTAGATTCTGACCATATAATTTTTCTGCCAGTTCTTGGCCAATATCCTCCGGTTGATTATTAAATTCACTAGCCTGTAAAACAATCTCAGTCTTTTGAGGAGATTGTTCATGCGTAATTCTTAATAATTCATCAAATTCCTTAGATGAATCAATAGAATTTATATAAGATAAATATCCTAAACTAGCATCTGCACTAGTTATGAAAGAAAGTAGATCATTAAATTTTTCCGGTAGATCATGCTGTTCAAATTCAGAATCAACGTAATCAAAAAGTCGTTTGTAATAAATCGATGAATCTAATCGCTCATTTGACGCATTTAAAATCGGATAAGACACATATACTTTATCTTGTGCTAATGCTAGTGCCAATCCAAATTGATAATTTTGGTCCAAATTATTCAATTGCTGATTGTCTTCTAAATAAGCATCACTAGCAAAACTATTCTGTAATTGATTTATATTTTCAGGAGTTAAAAATCCAGGAGTTTTTTGAATTGCAGGTAAATTACCACTAGTTGCTCCAATAATAAATACCTGTTTATATCCTCCAGTTTGAACCATACCTAATTCAGACAAATTAACTGCATCAAGTGTTGACGGAATCTGAGAAAAATTTGCTTCTCTAAATGCGTTAATCAACATATTAAAAAATTCATCTACATCAAATTTTTCTGGATTGATCATTAAATAATCTTTTAACAATTGAATTAGTAAATCCCACAACTGTTCAGGTTGTTGCGCTTGTTGCAAATCCCCTGCATCATTAGCATCATTACGCCATTGCTCAAGACGTGACGCAATCCCATTATTAGTCAGAAAATCAAAAAACATAGTCAATGCTTTTTGACTGCTTTCTTCTTTTTTTAGTTTTTCCAATAATTCGGTAATCTTATTAATTAAAAATTCACGTAAGCGATTAAGTTTAGCAATTTCTTCATCCATCTTATCTAAACGAATAACTTCTGCATTAACAAAATGACTAAACGGTCTTTGCCATAAATTATGTTCAATTCCATGAGCTAAGACAAAATTTTCTAATTCATCGACGTCGTGAATAAATTCTGCTTCTTCTTTGTACCAAGAAGGGATCATAAGATGTGTCTTCAAAATAGCGATAATACTCTGAGTATTTAAACTGATCGTTTTTTCGTCATACATATTAAATAAACTTTCAATTAAAACGACCAATGGGTGATATTTCATCTCTTGTTGCAAATCATTAAAAAATGGAATTTTATTTTGTCTTAAAATTGGCGTTAAATATGTTTCATACTCTTTTAAATCTGGTGCTAAAATCAAAAAATCATGATAACGATAATTGCCTAAGGCTACTTGTTGATAAATAGAACGTGCGACAAAATATGCTTCTGCATAACGTGAATCTGCTTTCACAAGTTGTACATGCTTTTTAATATTATCAACTTTATTAATACTTTCCGTCCATAAACTATTTAAATTCTCACGATTTGTTGGCTTTGATGAAAGTGGGAAATTATTTACTGTATAATTTATATTTCTCTCTTGCAAAAATGAAGTAAATCGCTTAATCGTTTGCTGAATTACATAATCATAATCTCCTGCTTCAGCTTGAGGATTAATATCACCCAATTTAGTTTTAAAACCCAATATAACATTTTGGGCTTTACGAATTAATAATTTGATTGTTAAAGTCTCTTGTAAAGAAAAATGCGAGAAATCACAGAAATAAAAACTGGCATTACTCAAACTTTTATTGTTAGCTAAAACTTTATTTAGTTCTACTTGCACTTCATTTTTAGTAGAAAACTTACCGGCTATTTCTTTTATATAAGCATCATAGATAATACGTAAATCATGGATTTTGCTTTTAGTTTCTTGATCTAGATTGGTTTCATCAATATTATCTAAATCGATATTTCCATCATACATCTGCAAAATTGTATTATATAGTTGTTGGACTAAACCAGAATTGATAGTTTCAAAAATTGTAAGGTTATCTTTTTCTTTTTCGATAATATGCGTTAAAAGCATTGCACTTGCGGCATCATCTAATTGCGTTGGTAATCCTTGTTCTGCATCTTTTAAAAAGAACCATGCGAGACGAGAAAAGGACAATACATGCAAATTCTTCACTGCCGTTTCGCTTTTATTTTTGCTGGTAGCAAGTTTATTAATTGCCCTAACTTCTGTGGTAAACTTAATATGATTAGGAACAATGATAAAAGTTTCATTTTCTGGATGTTGCTGATAATTTTTTACTGCTTCTTCCAGAATTTTTTCTTGTACTGGGTCGGTTTGTCGTCCTGTTAAAATTTTGATCATTTGTTCGCACTCCTTGTTTATATAATTTTAGCATATCAACATTGATCTTTTAATAAATGGATTGTTAAGGATGATTTAAAAATGAAAAGTAGTTTTTTAGCTCATGGAAAAGTAATTATTATCGGTGAGCATTCTGTAGTTTATGGTTATGATGCATTAGCCATGCCAATTAAAGCTTTACATATTAAAACCACGGTAGAAGATTACAATCAAATGTGGATGGATACAGCAAGTTATTCTGGTCCTTTTTTTGACGCGCCAAACGAATATGATGGTCTTAAATACGTTGTTAAAACTATACTTGAAAAGACCACTCATAAATCACCATTAAAAATCACATATACAGGAGAAATTCCAATTGAACGCGGGTTTGGCTCAAGCGCTACCGTTGCATTAGGAACAACTCAGGCAATGAACCAATTCCTTGATTTAAACATGTCCAAACAAGAAATTATGAATATTACTAATCAAGCTGAAATGATTAATCATGGTAAAGCTTCTGGACTCGATGCAGCGACTGTTAACTCTGATTATTTAGTATTCTTTAATAAAAAAATGGGTCCTAAGACTTTAAAGGAACAATTAGATGCCACCTTATTAATCATGGATACAGGCGAATTAGGTAACACTAAAGAAGCAGTTACCCAAGTAAGAAAAATTTTAAACGAATCTGATACTGCTAAAAAGAATATGGAACGCTTAGGCGAACTGGCAGATATTACTAAAACTGCCTGGATTAACCATGATCCCCAAACTGTTGGTAATGTTTTTAATGAAGCACAAGAGATATTACATTCATTTAATATTTCTACAGATAAGATTGATCAACTACAAAACATTGCATTGTCCAACCATGCTTTGGGATTCAAATTATCTGGTGGCGGTCTTGGTGGTATTACAATTACCCTGTGCCAAGATAAAGCTATAGCACAAAACATCGCAGAAAAATGTCAAAATTTAATTAGCAACTACTGGATTGAGGAGATATAAATTTAATGAAAAATACCGCGCGTGCACATACCAATATTGCATTAATTAAATACTGGGGAAAGTCAGACCCAATATTACGTTTACCTTTAATGTCTAGTTTATCAATGACACTTGATGCATTTTACACAGATACCCTAATTGAAAAAACTGATGCTAAAAACGAATTTTATTTGAATGGTAAAAGACAAAATAGACAAGCTAAAAAACGTGTTTTTTCATACCTTGACACACTAAAAGAAAAATTTGGTTATACAGACAATTTGATTGTTAAATCAACTAATCACGTGCCAACCTCAGCAGGGCTAGCTTCATCCAGCTCTGCTTTTGCTGCATTAGCTGCATCATTTTGTAAACTCTATAATCTTGATGTAGATAAAACTGAATTATCTCGTTTAGCAAGACTAGGCTCCGGATCCGCTAGTCGTTCCATTTTTGGTGGTTTTGCCATTTGGCAAAAAGGTAATTCTAATCAAAGTTCATATGCTTATGCTCTAGACGAAAAACCAAAAATGGACTTACAACTCCTAGCTGTGGAATTAAACACTGAACAAAAGAAGATTTCTTCTACAAAAGGCATGAAAGATGCTCAATCGTCTCCATTCTTTTCAACTTGGACTAATCGCAATCAGCTTGAACTAGATGAAATGATTAAAGCTATTAAACAAAATGACTTTACCGCATTAGGTAGTCTGGCAGAATTAAATGCTAACGAAATGCATGCCATTAATTTAACAGCTCAGCCAGAATTCACCTACTTCATGCCAGAAACTATTCGTGCTATAAAATTGGTAGAAGATCTACGTACCAAGGGTATTGAATGCTACTATACTATAGACGCTGGGCCTAATATTAAAGTGCTTTGTCAATTAAAAAATAGGAAAGAAATCATTGAACACTTTGAGTCCGTATTTAATAATGTTAATATAGTGAGTGCGAGTTTTGGTCCTGGAGTTATTTATTTGGACTAAACTATAATATATAGAAATAATTAGATTCGAGGATTTGGTTCTTTTGATAACAGAAAAAGCGCCCGGAAAGTTATATATTGCCGGGGAATATGCAGTTTTAGAGCAAGATTGTCCTGCTGTTTTGGTTGCTGTAAATCAATTTGTACGTGTTTCGATTACCAAGAGTAATACATCAACTGGTTTAATCCACTCAAAACAATATTCACAAGATTCCATTCATTGGGTTCGTCAAGGTTCCAAAATGGTTATTGACAATCGCGATAACCCATTTGAATATATTTTGTCAGCAATCTCATTCACTGAGCAATATTGTATTGAGCAAAATATTAAAATGAAAGTATATGACTTACATGTCAATTCTGATCTTGACTCAGCTGATGGTAAAAAGTATGGTTTGGGTTCAAGTGCTGCTGTTACTGTAGCAACTGTAAAAGCGATTTTACATTTTTATGGTGTACCATTAAACAATGAATTAATTTATAAATTATCGGCCATTTCTCACTATTCAGTCCAAGGTAATGGCTCTGCCGGTGATATCGCAGCCAGCGTTTATGGAGGATGGCTAGCATACCAAACCTTCGATAAAACTTGGCTTAAACAAGAACTTAAGTCTAAAACTTTATCTGATGTAGTTAATGAAGCTTGGCCGGGGCTTAAAATCGAATTACTTACTCCACCTAAAGATATGAAATTGATGATCGGTTGGAGTCAAAAACCTGCATCTACTTCACGTTTAGTTGATGAAACTAATGCTAACAAGGCAGCACTAAATATAGAATACAAGAATTTTTTAGCCGCTTCTAGAGCCTGCGTTCTAAAGATGATTGCTGGTTTTGAATCAAACAATATTTCAATTATTAAAAAGCAAATTCGGATTAATCGTAAAATCTTACAACACTTTGCTCAAATTAATCAAATTGCAATTGAAATTCCACGATTAACTCAATTAATAAAAATTGCAGAAAACTTTGGTGGAGCTGCTAAAACTTCAGGTGCCGGTAACGGTGATTGTGGTATTGTAATTACTGATTCACATACTGATGTAATGGCTCTTGAAAGTGAATGGCGCCACAATGGTATTATGCCTCTTAATTTTAAGGTTCACCAAATCAACCTTACTCACTAAGTGGAGAAATTTATGTCAATAAGATCTCAAAGAAAAGAGGAACATCTGAAATTAGCTCAGATGTTTTTTAATAAAGAAAAATATAATAGTTTTGATCAATTACATTTACTTCGCCCTGCTCTGCCTGAAACTAAAGTAGACATAAATGTCTTAGCTACAAAAATGTTTAACAAAAATGTTTCTGCCCCCTTTTTCATTAATGCAATGACTGGTGGATCTGATAAATCTAAAATAATCAATCAAGCATTGGGCCGCATTGCTAATGAAGAAAATATTGCACTTGCCCTTGGTTCCACAAGCATTTTAGCAAAAGAAAAAGAGCAACTAGACAGCTTTTATATTGCTAGAATTGAAGACCCAAATGGTATTCTAATAGCTAACGTCAATCCAGAAACACCTGTTCAAACAGTTAAAGACATTGTTCACGAATTACATGCAGATGCATTGCAAATTCATATTAATACTATTCAAGAAATTGCAATGCCTGAGGGAGATAGAAATTTCTTTTGGCTAAATAATATTAAAGAGATTCGTGCAGAAATAGATATTCCAATTATTATCAAAGAAGTAGGTTTTGGTCTTGATCAAAATACTATTCACATCTTAAAAAACGAAGGCATTTCATACTTTGATATTGCTGGATCTGGTGGCACTAATTTTGCTCAAATTGAAAATGCCCGCAATAAATATGATGTTTCCTACTTAGAAGATATCGGTTTACCAACGGTTATTTCTGCATTAATGGCACAAAAAGAACAAGTAGATTTCATTGTCTCAGGCGGTGTTCGTAATCCTTTAGATGTATTAAAGGGATTAACCTTAGGCGGACAATATGTTGGCATTTCTAATGTGTTTTTACAAAAATTTAATGATCAGGGTTATGATGGCCTGCAGCAATTAATTGCAGAATGGAAAGAACAATTAGCTGCTTTAATTGCTGTCTATGGTAAAAATGATCTTGTATCTTTAACCGAAATTATAAAATACTACGATTTGCCACTAAAAAATCAAATTGATCAGTTAATTAAATAAAGTAAAAAAATACCCCAGGATTAGACAAAAAATTCTAATCCTGGGGTATTTTTATATTTTTTGACTTGAGATATATTCTTCATGTTTTTTATATGTTCTACTCTATCATCATCTTTTGAGATCAAGATTAAAAATATCGCTTCAATCATTGTAAATGCAGCAACTCTTGAAAAATAGTATTGTGATTGTAACACTGTTTGTCTAACAGCTGTCTGTAAATGATAATCAGCCTCTAAAGCAATTGGTGAATCTGCTCGATTAGTAATTGCCACAATCTTTATTCCTTGATTTTTAGCTACTTTTATTTGATTTAGTAATGCTGCTGATTCACCTGAATTAGATATAACTAATAAACAATCATCCTGTCCTAAATTCATACTTTGTGCAATTGCAGTTTCTACATTGCCACCAGAAGCCATAGCTAAAATTCCTATCTGGTTCATTTTATATACTGCATCTGCCGCAACAGGATAAGTATCACCTTCTGCAGAAACTTGTACTACCCTACTTTTAACTAAAAGATTAAGTACATCTTCTAAAGTTTTACTATCTATATTTTCCAACGTAGCACGAATTTCTGCAATTTTATTTTTATCTATTTGCTTTAAAGCAATTTGTAAATCGTCATTAGCAATATCTTTTAAGGATTGACTTTTTTCATTACTTGAGGCTTGGGCAATTTGAATTTTTAAATTATGAAATCCAGTTAAGCCAAGATTATGACAAAAACGCGTTACTGATGCTCCACTAACTTGAGCTAAATTTGCTAATTCAGAAATAGTACAATCAACTATTTGCTCTGGATTACGTAAAATCTGTCTAGCAATTTTTTGATCACTTTGAGACATCGTTGATAATTTACTATAGATATTATTAATAATGTTTGACATATTTTTTCCTTTCTTAGCTTTATGAAGTATATCATGTGTAAATATTTTTTACATTAATAAGTTTTATGTAAAAAATTTATTTTTGCATTGATTGAAATTAATTTTCATTTTAATACATTTTATGTAAATTGTTTACCAAAGTAAAAAATA